>NZ_CP016286.1:4724366-5035299 GCF_001679785.1 Rhizobium leguminosarum | reverse complement strand
CGCACCCTTTCCGAAGCAGGCATCCAGACGGCAGTCATGGCCGCCCCGCTCATCCCGGCGCTGAACGACCACGAACTGGAGCGCATCCTCGAATCGGCAAAGGCTGCCGGCGCCGCCGAGGCGAGCTATGTCATCCTCAGGCTGCCGCTCGAGGTCAGCCCGCTGTTTCGCGACTGGCTGCTGCAGCATTACCCCGATCGCTACCGGCATGTGATGTCGCTGGTACGCTCAATGCGCGGCGGCAAGGATTATGACGCCGAATTCGGCAAGCGCATGAAAGGAGCCGGTCCCTATGCCTGGCAGATCGCCCGACGCTTTGAAATGGCAGCCCGACGTTTCGAGCTGACGCGCCGCAGCGTGCCGTTGCGCGACGATCTGTTCGTACCGCCCGATGGCAGCGGCGTGCAGCTATCGCTGCTCTAACTTTTTAGTTTTTACGCAATTCGGGCAAAATCGCTTCGCGCTTTGCCTGGGGAAAACCGCGCCGCACTTTTCCTGGAATTGCTTCTAACCTTTTACGCAATTCCGGACGGAAAACCGCTTCACACTTTTCCTGGAATTGCTTCTAGCTTGCGCATCGGCGTCTCGACAAAACCGCCCTGTTTTCGAGCCCCGAGCGCAATTCCCGCGGATGGCCCTGACCGCCACCATCCGCCGGACCGGTCCCCGGCCGCCGCCCTGATCCGGGGACTTGCGGGAAATCGGGTTGGCGTGCGAGGTTCAGCCGCATGAAACCTCGCACGCCACCCGATTCTCCCCTGCTTTTCGACACGGTTCCGCTCGTGCCGGATTTCCGACTGGAACTCAAAGCCCGCAAGGCCGGCCACTGGCCGGTCGCTGGTGCCGACGAGGCCGGCCGCGGACCGCTGGCGGGACCCGTCGTGGCAGCCGCCGTCATTCTCGATCCGAAGCGCATCCCTGAAGGTCTCAACGATTCCAAGCAGCTTTCGGCGCAACGGCGCGAGGAGCTGTTCGTGCAGATCCTGGCGACTGCGACCGTCTCCATCGCCTCCTCCAGCTCGACGCGCATCGACGAGACGGATATCCGCAAGGCAAGCCTCGACGCCATGCGCCGGGCCATCTGCAGCCTCGCCATTCCGGCAAGCTACGTGCTGACCGACGGGCTCGACATACCGCCCGGCCTCGACTGCCCCGGACAGGCTGTGGTCAAGGGCGATGCCCGCTCGGTCTCAATCGCCGCCGCCTCGATCGTCGCCAAGGTGACGCGCGACCGGATGATGGCGCGAGCGCATAAGGTCTTTCCAGATTATGGCTTTGCGGCGCATGTGGGCTACGGCACGGCGCAGCACCGGGCCGGTATCGAGAGGCACGGCCCCTGTTCGCTGCACCGGATGAGCTTCAGACCGTTGCGCAAGACTGACGATGGTCCCGAGACCGACGAGCTGCTTTCCGAATAAGTCATTCAACAGAAAAGCCGGGCAAAAAAGACTGCCAAAAGAAAAGGCCGGGACATGCCCGGCCTTCGCTCAATCTTTTCGAAACGCTCAGTTCAGCCGCGTCTTGACCTGGCCGACGGCATTGCCGAAGAGGTCGGACTGGATCTTGGCGTCGGCCCGCTTGGCGAGCACGGTTTCGGCAGCGGCGATCGCGAGATCGACGGCAGCGGAACGCACCGCCTTCATCGCCTCGACCTCGGCCTGCTTGATCTTCTGCTCGGACAGCGCCGTGCGGTTGGTGACGAATTCTTCCGTCTTCTTCTTCGCTTCGGCGGTCAGCATCTCGGCTTCGCGTTCGGCGGCGGCAACGATGTGGGCCGCTTCGGCTTCCGCTTCCTTGCGCTTGCGCTGGTATTCGGCGAGCAGGTGCTGGGCCTCCTCGCGCAGGCGCTTGGCTTCGGCCAACTCGTTCCGGATCTGGTCGGCGCGGTCGTCGAGCGACCGTGCCATCATGCCTGGAACCTTCAGGTAAACGACCAGCGCCAGGAAGAGGACGAGGCCGACAAAGGCGAAGAAAGTCGCGTCAAAGGCAAATTCCATCGATCAAGCCTCCTTCTTGGCAGCCGCGACGGCGGCGGCGACATCGGCCTTGGCGACGGTGCCGCCGATCAGCTGATCGACCACGGCAGCCGCCGTTTCCTCGGCAATGGTGCCGACGTCGGCGAAGGCCTTGGCCTTGATCTCGCCGATACGCAGCTCGGCAGCCTTGATCTTTTCCGAAAGGCTGGCCTCGACAGCGCGGCGTTCCTCTTCGGCCTTGGCCTTGGCGGCGTCGCGTGCGGCGGAGCCGATCGCGTTGGATTTGGCGCGGGCAGCGGCCAGTTCACCTTCATAGGTCTGGACGGCGGCGTCGGCTTCGCCCTTCAGGCGGCCTGCCTCTTCCAGATCCTGGGAAATGCGCGTGTGACGCTGATCGAGGATCGCCCCGATGCGCGGCGCGATGACCTTTTGCATGAGCAAATAGAAGACGCCGAACGTGATCACCAGCCAGAGCAGCTGGGACGCGAAGGTCGTCGAATCGAAAGGCGGGAAAGGGCCGCGGGCGTGTTCGCCTTCGGCAACACCAGTCTCGGTATGGACCTCGCCTGCGGCCGGAGCGGCATGCGCATCCGTACCCGTCGCTGCCGCCGGTGCTTCCTCAGCGTAAGCCGGGGTCACAAAAAACATGCTCACCTCCAGGTGGACTGCAAATGCAAAGGATCACGGCTTGCGGTCGCAGGCCGTGATCCATCTATTCGCCGATATCAGACGGCGAAGAGGAGGAGGAGAGCGACGAGCAGCGAGAAGATGCCCAGAGCTTCCGTAACGGCGAAGCCGAATACCAGACGGCCGAACTGGCTGTCAGCGGCAGACGGATTGCGCAGTGCGCCGGAGAGGTAGCTGCCGAAAATATTGCCGAGGCCGAGAGCCGTACCGGCCATACCAAAGCAAGCCAGGCCTGCACCGATGTACTTTGCTGCTTCCGCTTCCATGTTGAACTCCTTTGAAATGGTTGTTGCGGCGAATGACTGACGCCCTTTGACGTCGATGTCGTTATCCTTAGTGCCCGCCCGGATGGATTGCATCGTTGAGGTACATGCAAGTCAGCACCGCAAAGACGTAAGCCTGAAGGAAGGCGACGAGGAACTCGAGACCGGTCAGGGCGACGGTCATGATGAGGGGAAGAACGGCGCCGCCGATACCGAGAGCACCCATGGTTCCGAGCGAGGCGACGAAGCCTGCGAACACTTTGAGCGTGATGTGACCGGCGAGCATGTTGGCGAAAAGACGAACAGAGAGCGAAATCGGTCGCGACAGGAAGGGGATGATTTCGATCGTGACGACCAGCGGCAGCAGAATGCCCGGCACACCCGAGGGCACGAAGACATTCAGGAAGTGGAAGCCGTGCTTATAGAAACCGTAAACGAGAACCGTACCGATAACCAGGATCGCAAGCGCGAAGGTGACGATGATCTGGCTGGTCACCGTGAAGAAATACGGAAACATGCCGAGCAGGTTCGCCGTCAGGACAAACATGAAGAGCGAGAAGACCAGCGGGAAGAACTTCATTCCCTGCTTGCCAGCGCCTTCCTTCAGCATGTTGGCGATGAATTCGTAGGACATTTCGGCGACGGACTGCGAACGGCCCGGCACGATGGCGCGGTTCGAGGTCGAGAAATAGAGGAAGCCTGCGGCAGCGGCAGCCGAAACGGCCATGAAGAGCGATGCATTGGTAAACGAAAAATCAATTCCGCCGATTTCGATCGGCACAATCTTCTGGATCAGGAACTGATGAGTCGGATCGTTAGACACCGCTTGTTCTCTCTCTTTGGCCCGCAGGACGCGGGGTCATTGCACTGGACCGGAACCGGTCCTTATTTCTTGTCGTCCTTGTCGTCCAGGGGATGGGCCACCACCCCCGCAGAACGCAGCACGTTCAGAACGCCGGCACAAAATCCGAGAAGCAGAAGAACAATCAAACCCCAAGGCGCCGTGCCAACAAAACGGTCGAGGACATAGCCAAGGAGAGCACCGACGACGATTGCGGAAATGAACTCGCTGGAAAGCTTCATCGCCTGGGCATAACCTTTGCGGCTTACCTCGGCGCGGGCTTCCCTAGCCTCGTCTTCTCCCGTCTCGACGCGCTTGGTCGCGAGTTTCGCTGCCAATTGCGCACGGCGCTTTTCAAGACTTTCCTCGCGGTCATCCGCCATGGATCTCTCCTCGCCTGTCCGTCGCCCGCACTCCCGCTACCCCGGTCATTCGGACCCCGGACGCGAAGGTTGAGACCCTTCCGGCCCGTTCTGAAGTCGCGCGCAACATAGTTTTAGGGATTAGCATAGTCAAGGCGTAGACAGCTTCTGTCCAGCGAGAAAATAATTCCATCAAATCAAAGAGATAAATCGACTCCGGGTCGATCGCGCAAATTCGACGGAAAGAATCCGCTTTTCCGGGCCGGAAATCGGCTTGCCCCAGCGATTTATCTCAGCTCCAGCCGCCGCCATAGGTGCGATAGAAGACGTGAAGACCGATGCGGCCGACCTTTTCCATGGTCTTTGCCCATTTTGGTCTGACATAGACGGCATGGTAATGCGTCGCCGAACCCACCTGCGGCAGCCAGATCTTGCCTGATGTCACCGCCATCGCCACGTCGCGGGCGACTCGCCAGTGATATTCCGAGTTCACCCTGTCCTTGATGCTGTCGCAGGCGAAGGAAAACTGGCAGCGGTTGCGCCAGTCCTCGTTCTGATAGACGACACCGCAGATGGTCTTCGGATAGGAAGGGTTGCGGACGCGGTTGAGGATGACCTGGGCGACGGCCGCCTGGCCCTTCACCGATTCTCCCCGTGCCTCGAAATAGATGCCGGAGGCAAGGCACTGCTGTTCGCGGGCGGAAAAGACGCTCGGCGCCAGCACGCTTGCGGCCCAGGCATGATCGCGCGGGCCGATCTCCGGAACGAAGCGACCGCTGTCCTGCTCGGTCAGGATCGAATCGAACGGAGACTGGCGGGCATAGTCAGGTGCTGCTGGCGCATAGGCGGTGGCCAGCACATCAGCCTTGTTGCTGGTGACGAGGCTTGCGAGCATGGCCGGCACGCCATTATCGGTCACAACAGGCTGCGTCTTATAGAAAGAAGTGGCGATCTCGATTTCCTTGCCCTGGATCTTCGGCTTGATGAAGGCCGACCGGTCCTTGAGATCGAAGCTCGGGGTGAAGAGCATCTTGGTGCGCTCGATGATCGAGCCGGCGGAAAAATCCTTCGGCGGCTGCATCTTCTCGACGGCGACGACGCGGCCTTTCTTGCTGCCACGGTTGACGCGATCCTCGTCCGGCGTGTCCTCGTGGCCCCTATCCTTGGCAGTGCCCTTGTCCTTGGTATTGAAGGCGATCTCGCGGCCATCGGGCAGCACCATGCCGGCACCGGCTGCGATCGAACCCGTCACCGTCGGCTCGGCGAAGGCGAGTTCGGCCTGGTGGATGGAGCCGGCCGGCGAATTGGTCAGCACCATGCGCCAGTTCTCCCCCTCATGATCGAGGCCGGCGAGCATGGCGGCGAGATCGGCATGGGATGCGGCGCTCGGGAAAATCAGCCAGCCGGCAAGACCGAAGATTGCGGGGGACACCCAATTCTCGGGAATGAGACGCAGCTTGCTACGGGAAGGGCTCTTTCGACGCAACACGGACTCCGGGCATGGAACGCGGGAACATTCCATTGAAAGTCTCGCATTAACCTTGATGTCCGGTTAACAGGCCGTGCCGAAATGTGACCGTGAGAAGTTTTGGATGTTCTAATGTGAGGGATAATTTCGTGTGTTTGGGAACAGCGGTGCGGCACCTCCGGCCTCGATCCCAAGGGTCAATGATGAAGCAACAGCAACTTGGTCCAATCTCTCTTGCTCCGGCTACCGAGAAAGGGGAACCAAGGCGCCACGACCGTCCTCTTCTCCCCAGCGGGAGAAGTGCCGGAGCGATAGCGAGGCGATGAGGGGGTGAGCGGCAAAGCCGCGAATGCGCTGAGCGCAAGCGAAGGGCAATGAATGGTGTACCGTGTGGCCCCCTTGCATGTTCAAACTGCATCCATTGATGATGGGTGCGACCTCTGGGGGATGGCCATCCCCCAGAGGTCGGACGGGCGGGACCGTAACCCCCTTGGCTTGAACCGGGGATGAGCCTGGTCCGCCCGTCCTTCGCGTTTGTCCTGAACAGATAGTGGGGAGCAGGTCCCGTATGCAAGGCAAGGTATCGTCCGAACGCACCGCGATAGCGACAGTTTATGTCGGTATCGATGTCTGTAAAGAGTGGCTGGACATTCATCTGCATCCTCTCGGCCGCAGTTTTCGGGTGGCCAACGACACGGCCGGCCTGCGCCGCCTCAAGCGGGAGCTCGATGCGCTTGGTCAGATGCCGCGCTCGGCGCTGCATATTGTCATGGAGGCGACCGGCAAGTGGCATCGCGCCGTCCAGCGCTCGCTGCATGCCGATGGCTTTTACGTGTCGGTCGTCGATCCGCTGCGCGCCCGGTTGTTTGCCAAAGCTTGCGGCTTTCTCGCCAAGACCGATCGGCTCGATGCGCGGCTTTTGGCCATCATGGGAGAAGCCCTCAAGCCCGCACAGACCCCACCGCAGGACCAAGCCCTGGAAGCCCTGCAGGAACTGGTCAATGCCCGATCTGCGGCCAACGGTGAACGCACCGCCCTGTCCAACCGGATGAAGACGGCCGTGACCGCCTTCCTGCGCAAGGAACTGACGCGCCGGCTTGCCGCGCTCGACACCCATATCGCAAGACTGGATGCCGAAATCCAGCGGAGCATCGGCGCCGAGCCCGAGATGCGCCGCCGCCTCGACATCCTCATCTCCATTCCCGGCATCGGAGCCGTCACCGCCGCAAGCCTGATCGCCGGCCTTTGCGAACTTGGCGCCTGCTCCGGCAAGCAGGCCGCCATGCTGACCGGCCTTGCGCCGCTCGCCTGCGAAAGCGGCGAGCGGGCCGGACATCGCGCCATCAGGGGCGGACGCCCCGCACCCAGGAACGCCATCTACATGGCCGCCCTGTCCGCCTCCCGTCACAACCCGGACCTCGCACACTTCGCCGAAAGACTGAAGAAGGCCGGAAAACCCAATAAGGTCGTCCTCGTCGCCGTCATGCGAAAGCTCATCGTGCTCGCAAATACCCTCATTACTAAAAACCGCATCTGGACACCAAATCCACCTTGACACCAAACACAGATGCTCATCCGACCCTGCGGGCCACCTTCTCCCCGCTGGGGAGAAGAGGGAGCTCAAATAATAACGTGTGAACCCAGTTCCACCACGCGGTTGGCTGGCAGGCGGAAGTAATCCGAGGGGTTGGCGGCGGCATTCGCCAGCGCGATGTAAAGCCGGTCCTGCCAGTAGGGCATGCCCGACTTGGCGTCCGGCACCAGCTTGCGGCGGCCGAGATAGAAGGAGGTCGACATGATGTCGAACTTCAGTCCGGTCTTGCGCAGTGTCGCCAAGGCCTGCGAGACGTTTTGCGATTCCATGAAGCCGAAGAGCAGTTCGACGCGGGAGAAACGCTCGGAAATCTGCTCGACCCTGTAACGGTCATGGCTTGGAACGCGCGGTTTGTTGATCGTGCGGATGGTCAGGATGACGTTGCGGTCATGAAGCACATGGTTGTGCTTGAGATTGTGCAGCAAGGCGGCCGGGGCCGACTCCGGATCGCTGGTCAGGAAGATCGCGGTGCCCGGAACCTGGGCCGGCGAATGTTCGCTCTTGCGCTCGATCGAGCTGACGAAGGAGGCGAGCGGAATATCGGTGTGGCGGGTCTTTTCCATCAGGATCGCGGTGCCGCGACGCCAGGTCCACATAACGACGGTAAAGGCGGTGGCGATCAGGATCGGGATATAGCCGCCGTCGTGGATCTTCAAAAGGTTGGCGCCGAGGAAGATCAATTCGAGCACGACCAGCGGCACGAGCGCGATCACCGCAACCGGCAGCGACCAGTTCCAGCGGGCGCGGACGAATTCGAAGGCCATGATCGAGGTGACGACCATGGCGCCGGTGACGGAGATGCCATAGGCGGTCGCCAGCGCGTCCGATGTCTTGAAACTCAGGACCAGGAAGATAACGCCGATGAACAGCACGGCGTTGACCGAAGGCACGAAGATCTGCCCGGTATTGGTTTCCGAGGTGAAGAGGATTTCCATGCGCGGCAGGAAGCCGAGGTTGATGCCCTGGCGCACCATCGAGAAGGCGCCGGTGATGACAGCCTGGCTGGCGATGATCGTCGCGGCGGTCGCCAGGATGACGACCGGCAGCAGCGCCCATTTCGGATACATCAGATAGAAGGGATCGGACATCGTCGCCGGATTGCCGAGAACGAGAGCGCCCTGCCCGAGATAGTTCAGCGTCAGCGCCGGGAAAACCAGCAGGAACCAGGCCCACTGGATCGGGCGGCGGCCGAAATGGCCGAGATCGGCATAGAGCGCCTCAGCACCCGTCACCGTCAGGAAGACGGCGCCGAGCACGACGATGCCGTAGAAGCCCTCATGCAGCAGGAAGGCGACGGCATAATAGGGATTGAAGGCAGCCAGGATGCCGTAATCGTCAGAGATATGGGAAATGCCGGCGGCGGCCATGACGAGGAACCAGACGGCGGTGATCGGGCCGAAGAACCTCGCGACGGCGCCGGTGCCGCGCGATTGCACGACGAAGAGCAGCGCCAGGATCACCACCGAGATCGGCACGATATAGTCCGCGAGGCTGGGTGTGACGAGCTTCAGGCCCTCGACGGCCGACAGCACGGATAGAGCCGGCGTGATCATCGCATCGCCGAGGAAGAGGGCTGCACCCATCAGGCCGAGCAGCATCAGCATGGCGGTATGGCCGTTGGCGGTCTTCATCAAAAGGGCAAGCAGCGACAGCGTGCCGCCCTCGCCGTCGTTGTCGGCGCGCAGCAGGAAGAGCACATATTTGATGGTGACGATGATCGTCAGCGCCCAGATCATCAGCGAGATCAGGCTGATGACTTCGAAACGGGTGACGCCGTCATGGGCCACCGGCTTCAGCGCCTCGCGAAAGGCATAGAGCGGGCTGGTGCCGATATCGCCGTAGACGACGCCGACGGAACCCAACGAGAGATAGAACAGCTTTTTCGGCGTCATATGGCGTTCGTTCGGATGGCTATCTTCGGACATGAAGTTTCAACAGGCTCCTCAGAGCCAGCCTTTCCAGCGGAAAAAGAAAAAAGGGATGACGGCGGATAACACCATCAGGGCCAGCGAATAGGGATAACCCGCGGCCCAGGTCAGCTCCGGCATGACCTGAAAGTTCATACCATAGACGGAAGCGACCAATGTCGGCGGCAAAAACACCACCGAGGCAATCGAGAAAATCTTGATGATCGAGTTCTGCTCGATGTTGATAAGCCCGAGCGAAGCATCGAGCAGGAAGGTGATGTTGGCGGCGACGAAGGAAGCATGCTCCGACAGCGACTGGATATCGCGGGAAACGGTGCGGCAGAGCTCCTTCGCCTCACGGTCCTGCTGGATCGCCGGGATGGTGTGAAAGAAGGTGAGCAGGCGGGACAGCGAGCCGAGGCTGTCGCGCACCTTGCTGATCATCCGGTGATGGCCGGCGATATCGCGCAGCTTCTCCTCGAGATAGTTCGAGGGTTTGCGCACCTTCTTTGCCCGGTCGCCGAAGACATGCGTCGACAAGATGTCGATGCGCGAGACGGAGATCTCGAGGATCTCGGCGGTGCGGTCGACGATCGTCTCCAAGAGCTTGGCGAGAAGGGCAGCGCCGCTGCGCCAGTTTTCCGGCAGCCGGTGAAGGGCGGCGATGAACAGCGCAAAGGATTTGGGATGGGCGTAGCGAATGGTGACCAGGCGGCTTCCAGCCAGGATGAAGGCGACATCGGTCAGCGTCGGCACGTCGGTGTCAGCCTTCCAGAGCAGCGAGGCGGTCATGAAAACGGCGTCGTTTTCGACATAGAGACGGGCGGAAGGCTCTATATCCTTGAGGTCGTCGCGGGTCGGGACCTCGATGCCGAGAATCTTCTCGACATAGAGTTCCTCATCGCGGGTCGGCTCGATCATGTCGATCCAGACGACATCCTCGGGAAAGGACGCGGCATGCGACAGATCGCGAATCTCGACCGACCTGCAATTGGAACAGTAGGCGGTAATCACCGGTCGTCTCTCCGGCTGCATCCAACCTTAAAGGCCGGCATGCGCGTTGTGCTCAACCGCATCGCAGTTCCCAATCCTTCGATCGACAAGACAACTCCGAACTTGCAGGCGGGCCGGCCTCTTCGAAACGAAGACCGCCGTCACTGAGCATCTGCAGCAAAACGCCATCATGGCGCCGCGGCATATGAAGCAAAGCCGTGAAATAATCAAGACATCTTCCGTGAAGCGCGGCTTTTCATCACGTTTCCCCCACAATTTGGGGTATCGGCCGCGGCGATTCGGCTCGCTCAAGCACCTCGCATCGAACCCGATTCATGCGACGCGCGTCAGCTCTTTGTTTCATGCATGCCCGTTATCCCGGAACCGCTTCACACTTCCGGGCGGCATGCATTATTCGAAGACGATTGTCGGCGCCGGGCGCTGGGACTGGCCGGCGATCTGCTCCCAGACCTTGGCGGCGATACCGCGATAGATGCCGGCGACGACGCCGTTCGGCTCGGAGGCGACGAGCGGCGTGCCGGCGTCGGAGGTTTCGCGGATGTTCATCGTCAACGGCACTTCGCCGAGGAAGGGCACGCCGATGCGCTCGGCCTCCTTGCGGGCGCCGCCATGGCCGAAGATATCGTAGCGGGTGCCGGTATCCGGGGCGATGAAATAGCTCATATTCTCGACGATGCCGAGCACCGGCACCTCGACCTTGCGGAACATGTTGAGGCCCTTGCGGGCATCGATCAGCGCCAGATCCTGCGGCGTCGAGACGATGACGGCGCCGGCAAGCGGCACCTGCTGGGCCATGGTCAATTGGGCGTCGCCGGTGCCGGGCGGCATGTCGACGACGAGGACGTCAAGTTCGCCCCAGGCGACTTCGCGCAGCATCTGCAGCAGCGCCGACTGGACCATCGGCCCGCGCCAGATCATCGCCGTCTCCTCGTCGACAAGGAAGCCCATCGACATGACCTTGAGGCCATAATTCTCCATCGGATTGATGATGCGGCCGTCGATCTGCGTCGGGCGGCCCGATATCTTCAGCAGTCGCGGCATCGAGGGACCATAAATATCGGCATCGAGAATGCCGACGCGAAGACCGTTGGCGAGCAGGCCGAGTGCGAGATTGACGGCGGTGGTCGACTTGCCGACCCCACCCTTGCCCGAGGCGACGGCGATGATCGCACCGATGCCGGGCACACCGATCTTGCCGGCGCGCGGCGGCTGTTGAGGAGCGTGAGCATGGCTCGCATGATCATGCTGGTGATCGTGGCCGGCATGGCCGTGAGGCGGGTTCGGCCGGGCAGCCGGAGCGGCGGCTGCCGCCTTCTTGTCGGCGGTCAGTGTGACGAGGGCACCCTTGACGCCCGGCATTTCCTTGATGACGCGCTCAGCGGCGAGCCGCATCGGCTCCAGCTCCCTGGCGCGATCGGCCGGGACGGTGATGGAGAAATAAACCTTGCCGTCGGAGATGAAGACGTCGGAGACCATGCCGAGCTCGACGATATCGTGCTCGAGATCGGGCCCACGCACGGTCTTCAGCGTTTCGAGAACCTGTTCCTTGGTGACGTCGGCCATTCCACCCTCACTGCTTCTTCTTGCAGATCACAAATAGTGGAGACGGAAGCCTTCGCCAAACAAAATCATCGGGAGGGAAATCGAATGCCGGCGCTCAAAAAGGCGCCGGGGAGAATTGGCGATCCGTTGCGGCCATCAAGTCCGCCGGGCTTTCGCCCTGATGGCCGCAACGGTCTCCCCGAGAACCGGCGCAATCCGGGGCGAACTAGAGCAAGCCGAAAAAAAGACCAGCTAAAAATGAACAGGGAAGACGAAATCGCGGACAGCCGGGAAAGAAGCGGTGCCAAAACGCAACAACCGCCGCCGACACCGAAGAGCCGGGAGAAAGCGGCAACGGCGTCGGACAGCGGTGTGTCGGCCGCGCCATTTCCTAGCGCTGGCCTCAAAGTCCCCTCTGGACCTCTCGCACAAGAGATGCAGAAAGCGTGCCAGATGGAAAATCAAGGAAAAGACTGCAAAAGCGCTTGCGACAGCCCCTCAACGGGAAAGACTTGCCTACGCGCTGGGCGGCTTCAAAAGCTGTCGGTTGTTTTTTGCAACTTATTTGATCAGGCCGATGCGCAGCGCCTTGGCGACCGCCTGGGTGCGGTTGACCGTATCGAGCTTCTTGGTGGCGCGGTTGAGGTAGTGATTGACCGTATGCTCGGACAGGGTCAGGATTTCAGCGATTTCGGCACTGGTCTTGCCGGCCGCCGTCCAGTTGAGGCAATCGATCTCGCGGTCGGTCAGCGTGTCCGTCATGCGCGTGTCGAGGTTGCGGATCTCGGCAAGCCTGTCGAAGACATGGATAGCGATGTAGCAGAGCTCGCGCATCTCGGCCGGGTTGAAGGGTTCGCGGTCGCCGGCAAAAGAGACGGCGCCGCGCAGGCCGGAGGGCTCATGTGTCGGGAAGTAGGCGCAGCGCATCATCTTGAAACGTTCGAACAGGGAGGCGACGAGAACAGACTTGCCGTCGTCCCGCGACCAGTTCTGCCGCGACATGTCGTAGAAGAAGGGCCGCGCGGATGTTCTGAGCCGCCGGAGAACCGGGCTGTTCACCATCAGGCCCTCCTGGTCGTAGAGGGCCAGAAGCTCGGCCGGCCAGCTGGTGATGACAGTGCTGCCCTGAAGATCGAAGGAAGTGATCGGCGGCAGGTTGAGAACCATGAAGGCACGGCTGCGATAGGCTTCCGTCACGCGTTTCATGAAACGGAAAATATCGAACTGGGTCTTCAGGCCCGCTATTTCCTGAACATAATCGTCTTCTTCCGTGGATGTTTGCGACAAGGGTGCCATCACATTTCTTCATCTTCGGCACAGCGACCGGCAAACCGTTTGCGAAACCTGCCCACCGCGGCCGGCTCGATTGCATCGGGAAACGACGATCGCTGGTTGGAATCGGCTTCAGCGTTGAGCGTTCGGCCGGTGAATGGTTGTAGATTTCGCGGACCGTTCTAGTTGTGGTGATTCGCCGGAAAATCTCAATATCGCGCTTATCATAAGCATGCTCTGCGATTACGTCCAGCAGTGGCCGACGGCGATCTTCCGTCAGCGGCGCGGACCGAGACGGACGCGCATGCCTTCCATGATGCTCGCAGCCGCCAGTTGCACCGGAACGGACCATTGGTGCAGAAGTTCCATCGACAAGCGATAGGCCGGGCCGGTAATCGAAATGCCACCCATAAAGGTCCGATCCTCCGACCAGATGGGTGCGGCAACGCAGCGGATGCCGGCCTCATGCTCTTCGCGGTCGAAGGCATAACCCTGATCGGCAATCTCGCGGATTTCGGCAAGCAGCGTTTCGGCAGAGACATGGGTCGAGGCGGTAAAGCTGGTGAAGCTCAGGCCGGCAAGCAGATCGACGAGGCTTTCGGCCGGCAGCAGCGAAAGGGCGGCCTTGCCGACGCCGGTGCAATAACAGGGCGAGGCATTGCCGATCTGCGAATACATGCGCACCGGCTGGCGGCCTTCGACCTTATCGAGATAGATGATCGACTGCCCTCTCAGAACACCGAGATGCACCGTCTCGCCGGTCGCCCGCTGCAGATCTCTAAGGTGCGGTTCGGCAATCAGGCGGAACTCGTTGCGCGCCCAGCTGCGCGCGGCGAAATCGAGCAGGCGCAGGCCAGGCGCATAACGGCCGTCGCCATCGAGCTCGAGCAGTCCCTCCTCGACCAGGTGGGTGAGCTGGCGATGCAGCGTGCCGCGCGGCTGGCCGGCAAGGGCCAGGATATCGGTGAAACGCAGCGGCGCATCGGCATGGGTGACGAGATCGAGCAGAACCATCAGTTTGCCGAGCGTGCCGGTCTCGCGTGTCTGTGCCGCGCTTTCGCCGTTTGAATTCATCACCTTGTCCGCCCTTGACAGAAAGGGCAGTGTAATTCGATAATTCCATATAGTCAAATTAAGTTCCAAATAATGGAACAGCAGGCGTAGGGAGGCGACGGTGACCATGATGGCAGCACAATTTCCCGAATTCAAAGACCGAGCCGTGCTGGTGACCGGCGGCGGATCGGGCATCGGTGCTGCGATCGTCGAAGGTTTCGCGCGCCAGGGCGCCAAGGTATCGTTCATCGATATCGCCGAGGCCGCCGGCCGCGAACTTGCCGAAAGGCTGTCGCGGGAGACGGCGCATCCGGTCTCCTTTTACCATGCCGACCTGCGCGACATCGCGGCGATCCGGCGCACGGTCGATACCGTCATTGCCAGCTCGGGGCCGATCCGCGTGCTGGTCAACAATGCCGCCTGGGACGACCGCCATGAATTCGACGCGGTGACCGAGGCCTATTGGGACAACAACCAGGCGGTCAACCTCAAGCACGTGTTCTTCACCTCGCAGGCAGCCGTGCCGTCGATGCGGTCGGCTGGCGGCGGGGCGATCATCAATATGTCGTCGATCGCCTTCAAGCTGAACATGGGCGGTTTTCCCGCTTACGCGGCGGCCAAGGCGGCGGTCGTCGGGCTGACGAAGAGTATGGCGGGCAGGCTCGGGCCGGAGAACATCCGGGTCAACTGCATCCTGCCCGGCATGGTGGTCACCGAGCGGCAGATGCAGCACTGGCTCACCGAGGAAAGCATTGCGCGCTCGGTCGAGGATCAGTGCCTGAAGGTTGCGCTCAAACCTGATGCGATCGTCGGTCCCTGCCTGTTTCTTGCATCCGACTGTGCGGCGGCGATGACCGCCCAGTCCCTGATTGTCGATGGAGGCGTTCTGTAATGACAAATCCCGCTTATGTCGCGGTGGACTGGGGCACCAGCAGTTTCCGGCTCTGGCTGATCGGCAGGGACGGCACCGTCCTTGCCGAACGCCGCAGCGGCGAAGGCATGACGAGCGCGGCAAAGACCGGCTTTTCCGCCGTGCTTGCCGGCCATCTCGCCGCCATCGAGGCGCCGGAAAGCCTGCCGGTGATCGTCTGCGGCATGGCCGGCGCCAGGCAGGGCTGGGTCGAGGCCGGTTATATCGATGTGCCGGCGCCGCTTGCCTCGATCCTGACCGGGGCGGTCTCCGTGCCCGGCGAAAGCCGCGACATCCGCATTCTGCCGGGCCTTGCCCAGCGGGACGTGGCGAGGCCCGACGTCATGCGCGGCGAAGAAACTCAGCTTCTCGGCGCGCTCGGCCGCGCAAGCTCAGGCGCGCAGGCGGTCTGCATGCCCGGCACGCATTCGAAATGGGTGCATGTGACGGAGAGCAAGGTGACCGGCTTTTCGACCTTCATGACCGGCGAGCTTTTCGACGTCATCAGCAAACACACGATCCTCTCGCATGCCGTTGCCGGCGCGGAAGAGCAGCCGGCGGATGCGGCGGCCTTCGAGGCCGCGGTCTCGGCCGCTTTCGCACGCCCGGCCCTTGCCTCCAACCTGCTCTTTGCCGCCCGTTCCGGGCAGCTCCTGCATGGGATTTCTGCCGCTGCCGCACAAGCCCGGCTTTCCGGTACACTGGTCGGCCTCGAAATCGCCGGGGCGCTGCAGGATGCGGCAAACGGCACCACCATCACCCTCGTCGCCTCCGGGCGCCTGCAGGCGCTCTACGAACAGGCCTTCAGAACCCTCTCCCTTGCCTTCACCGCCATCGACGCCGACGCCGCCGTGCGCCGCGGGCTTTCGGCCGCCGCCGAAGCCATCTGGCCGAATTGAGAAAGCTGACACGATGAACCGTATCCCCTTCCCCGACATGAAGCGTCCGCTGATCGCCATCCTTCGCGGCATCCGGCCCGACGAGACTGAAAGCGTTGTCGGCGCTCTGATCGACAATGGCCTGGCGGCGATCGAGATCCCGCTCAACTCGCCGGAACCGTTCAAATCCATCGAGCTCGCCGCGAAGATGGCGCCACCCGAGGTGCTGATCGGCGCCGGCACAGTGCTGACCATCGAGGCGGTCGACAGCCTGCATGCAGCTGGCGGCAAGCTGCTGGTCACCCCGAATGTCGAGCCTGAGGTGATCATCCGGGCGCGCGAATACGGCATGGTGACGATGCCGGGCGTCTTTACGCCGACGGAGGCGCTGGCGGCTGCGCGCGCCGGCGCCACCGGTCTCAAATTCTTTCCGGCCAGCGTGCTTGGCCCTTCCGGCATTACGGCGATCCGGGCAATCCTGCCGCCGGAGCTGACGATTGCCGCCGTCGGCGGTGTGTCGGACAAGAATTTCGGCGATTACACCAAGGCCGGCATCTTCGCCTTCGGCCTCGGCACCAGCATTTACAAGCCGGGAATGACCGCATCAGAGGTTGCCGAGCGCGCCAAGGCGACCATTTACGCCTATGATGCAGCCATTGGGAGCGTGAACGTATGACCGATATTTATGAGTTCGAGGGCAAAACACTTTGCAATACCAATTCCGTCCTCGGCGAAGGTCCGACCTATGATCCGGACAGCAACACCGTCTGGTGGTTCAACATTCTCGGCAAGGAACTGCACGAGCTCAATCTTTCGACGAGCGAGAAAAAGGTGCACCCGCTGCCTGTGATGGCGAGCGTGCTGGCCCGCATCGACGCCGGACGTCAGCTGATCGCGACGGAGGAGGGACTCTTCGTGCGCGATGTGGCAAACGGCAACCTCACCTTCTACGCCGCGCTTGAAAACGACAGGCCGGAAAACCGTTCGAACGACGGCCGCACCCATCCTTCCGGTGCGCTCTGGATCGGCACGATGAGCAAACGGGCGGAAAATCAGGCCGGCGCCATCTATCATGTCGCCAGCGGCAAAGTGACGAAGATCTTCAACGGCATCAGCATCCCGAATTCGATCTGCTTTTCGCCTGACGGCACGGTCGGCTATTATACGGATTCCCGCATCAACCGGCTGATGCGCGTCATGGTCGATCCGTCGACCGGCCTCCCCTCGGGCGAGCCGATCGTGCTGGTCGACAGCATGGACGAGCCCGGCAGCATCGACGGCTCGGTGGTCGATGCCGACGGCTATCTGTGGAATGCGCGCTGGGGCGCCGGCGTCGTCGACCGCTATAGTCCGGACGGTCTGCGCATCTCGCGCTATATGGTTCCTGCCGTCCAGCCCTCCTGTCCTGCCTTCATCGGCGTCAATGCCGACCGCCTGGCGGTAACGACCGCCTGGGAAGGGCTGGATGAAGATGCCCGTTCGGCGCAGCCCAGTGCCGGCGCGCTGCTGGAACTCGGCATCGACGTCAAAGGCGTGTTCGACCCCGTCTATGTGATCTGACTTTTGCTTGCCATCGGTGATTAGAGGCGCCCCTTACCGGGGCGCTTTCTCGTTTTGGCGGCCACTCTTCGATAAATGTTCCGTGAGAATCGAGAAATTTTCCGTGTTTTCAACGGGAACCAATCGCGCCACCAGCCATTTTCCTTTCGAACTGACGCGGCAACGAGACCTGAAAATAGGTGTTGCCGGGTTAGCGGTTACTCTAAAGAAAAACGAAGGTAGGTTCGAAATGACACGCAAACTCTTGACGACCGTTGCCGCTGGCGCACTGTTTGCCACGGCTTTCGCACCGGCGGCATTTTCGCAGACGGCACCGCAGCCTGCGGACCCCGCCGCTCCGACCCAGGCGGCTCCCGCCGATCCGGCAGCACCGAAGCCGATGACGCCTGACGTCACCAAGCCCGCAGGCGATGCCGCACAGGCTCCGGCCCCGGCACCGACGGCAGATACGGCTCAGGCCGCCTATCTGACGGAACAGTCTCCGGACCAGGTGAGCGCCAACACCTATATCGGCCAGTCGGTCTATAACGGCAACAATGAAAGCATCGGCAGCGTCAACGACCTGATCATGAAGAAGGACGGCGGCATGGTTGCCGCAATCGTTGGCGTCGGCGGCTTCCTCGGCATCGGCGAAAAGAATGTCGCCGTGCCTATGGAAAAGATCACCGTCGCGCAGAACACCCAGGACGGCAGCGTCAAGCTGACGACCAGCGAAACGGCGGAATCGCTGAAGGCCGCACCTGAGTTCAAGACGCTGGCAATGCTGGCGGCCGAAAAGGCTCCGGCTCCGGCTGCGACCGGTACCGATACCACGGCAACCGGCTCGACCACGCCTAAGTAATCCGCGCGCGGTCGTATAGCGTAGGCGATGGCGCTCTCAGGGGCGCCATCGTTTTATGCGGCGCCATCGCTTTATGCGCTGGCACGCTCCATCATGGTCGGATCGTAATAGTTCTCGTGCAGGAAGCGCAGCGTGGCGATACCGTCGGCCGGACGCCCGAAGTGATAGCCCTGGCCCATGCCGCAGCCGAGCGTGCGCAATTTCACCGCCTCCGCATAATCCTCGATGCCTTCCGCTACGACTTCCAGCTGCAAGCCCTCGCACATGGTGAGGATCGCCTTGATGATGTGTTCGGAGGCGCGATCGGAATTGATGCGCGAGACGAAGGCACGGTCGATCTTGATCTTGTCGAAGATGAAGTCGCGCAGGCGCCCGAGGCTCGACTGGCCGGTGCCGAAATCGTCGAGCGAGATGCGCACACCGGCGGCGCGCAGATCGGCGATGATGCGATGGGCGGTATCGGCCGAACTCATCACCGCGGTCTCGGTGATCTCCAGCTCCAGGCGATGCGGATCGAAGCCGACGCGGCCGAGGATCGACAGGACGCTGCTGCTCGTGCCCGGATCCATCAGCTGGGCCGAGGAAAGATTGAACGACAGGAAGAGTTCGCGCGGCCAAGAGAGCGCTGCCTCGGCGGCTTTGCGCAGCAGCGCCTCCGACAGCGCGTCGATGAAGCCGCGCTCCTCGGCGAGCGGCACGAAGACGCCGGGCGAGACGAAGCCGAGATCGGGATCGTTCCAGCGGGCGAGCGCCTCGAAGCCGACGACCTGATTGTTGGACAGCGAGACGATCGGCTGGAAATGCACGTCGATCGCGTCGGAGATGATGGCGTTTCTGAGCGCCTGCTCCAGCTGCGTCGCGCGCTTCATCTCCTGGGCGATTTCGCGCGAATAGACGGTGATCTGGCCGCGGCCGCGGCGCTTGGAACGGTAGAGGGCGGTTTCGGCGCTCTTCAGCAGCTCCTCGCAATCCTCTCCGGCGAAGGGATAGATGGAAAAGCCGAGCGAAGCGGAGAGACGGACGTTGCGGTCACCGAGGTCATAGGGAGCCGACAGCACCTCGCGGATCATCTGGCCGAATTTCTCGGCACTCGCCCGCTCGAAGATCAACGGCAATACGAAGGCGAATTCGTCGCCATCATGGCGGGTAACAAGCGCGCCGTCAGGAATGCAGGCCCTCAGACGATGGGCGACCTGGCAGAGGATTTCATCGCCGGCCGTCGAGCCGAACAGATCGTTGATCGGCTTGAAACTGTCGAGGTTGACGATGCCGATGGTGAAGGGAGCCGGATCGCTGGCGCGCTCAGCGGAGATCTGCAAGACCTTGTCCCGCATGCGATTGCGGTTGCCCAATCCGGTCAGCGGATCGGTATAGGCCATCGCCTGAAGCTCATTCTGACCGACGGTCAAGAAAGCTATGTCCGCCGATTTCATCATCCAAACCCGAGCTTTCCTCCGGAGCCATGCAGAAGAATGACCGGCAGGTCTTAACAATTCGATAGTAAATCAGCGGCATAGCCGCCTGAACCTCCCCAAAATCTAGGGAGTTGACGGGTATTTTGGCGCCTGCACACTTTTGCGCGACATGCTTCAGTTTTGGGCCCGCATGGCCTCATTCATTAGATATTTCTGAAACACAGTCTCCAGCATGTCAGGGCTGACGGGTTTCATGATGACGTCGTCCATGCCTGATTTGACGCATTCGGCGCGGTCACGCTCGAAGGCCTGGGTGAGCACGCCGATGATCGGGGTGCGGGTGCCACCGCCGGTTTCCTCCATCTGCCGGATGAGGCGCGCGGCCTCGAAGCCGTTGAAGCCCGGCAGGGAAATATCCATCAGCACGATCTGCGGCCGGTGCTCGGCCCAGAGGCGCACGGCCTCGTCGCCGGTCGCCGCAAGCATGTGGCGATAGCCGAGACCTTCGAGGATCTGTGAAAAGACGATCTGGTTGATATCATTGTCTTCGGCGACGAGAACCTGCAGGCCGACCGGATCGTCGGAAATGCTGATTTCCCAATCCGCATCCGAACCGGCGCTGCGGCTGCTGCGATTGAAATGGCGGGCGATCTGGAAGGTGAGCTCGTTGGCGATCTGGAAACCGTCCATGACGAGCGCCGGGATGCCGTATTGCTCGGCAAGCTCGAGGCAGCGCATGCCCATCTGGTTGTCGATGATCAGAAGATCGAGCGAGATGCCGGAGGAGGTGGCGATTTCCAGGAACCGCTCCTCTTCGTCCTCGCCGCGGACCGAGCAGGATTCGAAGCCGTATTTCGTCAGCGTCCGCAGCGCGGCGGTCTCGGCGGCGAGGTCGGCCGTGACGACGAGGACCTTGCGGCCGGAGAAATTCTCCGGAACGATCGCTTCCATCGCCGCCGGTTCGCGCCGTGCGATGCCGGTTGGTACCGGTACATAGGCCCGTCGATAGCTTTGATTGCTGGAGGCGGTGATCGCGGACGCTTGGTCGAACTCGTCGAGATCGGCGCCGTCGCGCGGCAGGTCCTGCATGGTCGACACCAGGAAATAACGGCCGGGCTTGCCGATGCGGTGCTTGCGGCTGACGATATCGCGCTCGATGCCGTCGCGGGAGATCTGTCGCTGGCGGGAGACGGACATCTCGCCGGTCTCCAGCACATGGCGGTCGCTTTCTTCGAAGCGCTTGGCGATCTCTTCTGAAAAAAGATCGCCGCTCTTGCGCCCAAGCACCTCGTCGGCGCTTGTCTGATATTTCTCGCAGAAGGCGAGGTTGACCGCGACATAGGTGAGGTTGCGATCCTTGACGAAGAGCGGGAACGGCAGATTGTCGAGAATGTCCTCGGTGAGCTGCACCCGCTCCAGATCGGAGCGCCATTGCTCTTCGCGCTTCTTGTTCTCGGAAATGTCGGAGATGATGGTGACGCCGTAACCGCCGGGCAGCCTGCGCTTGACGAAGCGGACCCAGCTATCGGCACCGTGGCGCTCGACGGCGTCGAAGCGCTCGCGCCAATGCGAGGCGATTTTCTGCGACAGCCAGTCTTCGCGGTTCAGCGAGCCACCCTGCCTGACATCATACTGCTGGCGAATGCCGGTGTCGTACATCGCGCCGAGGAAATCGCGAAGCCGCGTGCCCGGCTTCAGCATCTCGGCGGGCAGCGGAAAGAACTCGAGAGTCTGGCGGCTTGCAAAGATCAGATGATCGTTCTTGTCGTAGATAATGAAAGCTGCGGAAAGGCTGTCGCACACCACATCGAAAAGCGCCGTCTGCAGATCGGCCTCGGCGGGAGCCCCATCGATTTCTGATGATGTGTCCGCCTTTTCGAAGCCGGCACTCATTCTGTTGCGTCCCACATCTGTTCGATTTCGCAGCTTCCGGAGGTATGTGATTAGAAATGCCATTTTTATGTTAAAACCGGCTTAACATTACCTATTCCCAAATTTGGGGGAGCCCCGGATCACGTTTCGGGAAAGCCTGTCGAAACCCCTTCCCTCCGGCCCGCGAATCCCCGAAAATAGCCCATGGCCATCAGACAGCTTTCCGAAACGCTCATCAACCAGATCGCCGCCGGCGAAGTCATCGAACGGCCGGCGAGCGCTGCCAAGGAACTGATCGAAAACGCGCTCGACGCGGGCGCGACGCGCATCGAAATCGCCACGTCAGGCGGCGGCAAGGCGCTACTGCGCGTCAGCGACAACGGCTCGGGAATGGACGCGGCCGATCTGGAACTGGCGGTCAGGCGCCACTGCACCTCGAAGATCTCAGAGACGCTCGAGGATATCCGCACGCTCGGCTTCCGTGGTGAGGCGCTGCCCTCGATCGGCTCGGTCGCGAGGCTTAGCATCGCAAGCCGCAGACGCGACAGCGCCGGCGGCCACGAGATCGCCGTTGCCGGCGGCAAGATCGCGCATCTGCGCCCAGCCGCCGCCAATCCCGGGACGATCGTCGAAGTGCGCGACCTGTTCTTCGCCACACCCGCCCGGCTCAAATTCCTGAAGACGGAGAAGGCCGAGGCCGGCGCCATTACCGAGATCGTCAAGCGCATGGCGATCGCCTTTCCTGCCGTACGCTTTGTGCTGTCGGGCTCGGACCGCACGACGCTGGAATTTCCAGCGACCGGTGACGATCATCTGGGGCGCATGGCGCAGGTGCTCGGCAAGGAGTTCCGCGACAACGCCATTGCGCTTGACGCCGTGCGCGAAGAGATCTCGCTGACCGGCTTTGCCGGCGTGCCGACCTTCAATCGCGGCAACTCCGCTCATCAATACGCCTTCGTCAACGGCCGGCCGGTGCAGGACAAGCTGATCCTCTCGGCGATCCGCGGCGCCTATGCCGAGACGATCCCATCCGGACGCCATCCGGTGGCGGTGCTGTCGATCACGCTCGATCCCGCTCTCGTCGACGTCAACGTGCATCCGGCAAAATCCGACGTGCGGTTCCGCGACCCTGGCCTGGTGCGCGGCCTGATCGTCGGCGCCATCCGCGAGGCCTTGGCGCGCGACGGCAGCCGGGCGGCGACGACCGGCGCGAGCGACATGCTGCGCTCCTTCCGCCCCGGCTTCCAGCCGAATAGCCAGCGGCCGCAAACGGCATGGTCGGCCGAAACGTCGCCCTCCCGGCCCTATCAGCCGACAACGGGTTTCGGCGAGCGGCCACAGGCGTCCTTCGACGGACTTTCGATGCCGACGGCGCGGGCCGAGCCGCAGTTTTCGCCGCAGCCGGCAGCCCCTGAACCGACCGCGCGGTATCCGCTCGGCGCGGCGCGGGCGCAGATCCACGCAAATTATATCGTCGCCCAGACTGAGGATGGGCTCGTCATTGTCGATCAGCATGCCGCGCATGAGCGGCTGGTTTTCGAAGCGATGCGCAAGGCGCTGCATTCGAAGCGGCTTGCCTCGCAGGTGCTGCTCATCCCCGAGATCGTCGACATTCCGGAAGAGGATTGCGACCGGCTGATGCAGCACGCGGCCGAGCTTTCCGAACTCGGCCTGGCGGTCGAGCGTTTCGGCCCCGGGGCGATTGCCGTGCGCGAGACGCCGGCAATGCTCGGCGAGGTCGATGCGCATGGGCTGATCCGCCAACTTGCCGACGAGATCGCCGAATGGGACACGGCGTCGGGCCTGTCGGCCAAGCTCGAATATGTGGCGGCGACCATGGCCTGTCACGGGTCGGTGCGCTCCGGACGACGGCTGCGGCCGGAGGAAATGAACGCGTTGCTGCGGGAGATGGAAGTGACGCCCGGCTCCGGCCAGTGCAATCACGGCCGGCCGACCTATATCGAATTGAAACTCAGCGATATCGAGCGGCTTTTCGGCAGAAGCTAAAAAAGCTGGAAAAGCGGCCCTTGCGGGAGTATGGCAAACTAAAGCGTGTTGCGATCTTTCAGATCGCTTGGCCCACGCTTTAGGTCTTTGGTGTTCCGCATGTCGTGATCGCAAAACCGCGGCACAGTTTTGCGTGACATGCTCTAATGACAGACTGCAGGGAACGGAGCGCATGAATTTGTTCGAAGGGCACGGAAACCGCGAGGCGAAGATCCGGTATCTCGATGGCGATTTCCAGATTCTCTCGCCCGGCTCCTATGTCGTCTGCGCGATGACGGGGAAACAGATCCCGCTCGACGAATTGCGTTATTGGAGCGTCGCCCGGCAGGAGCCCTATGCCGACGTGATCTCGGCCATCGATGCCGATAAACGCGCCGGCGTGCTGCCAAACCAGCGGCGCTAGACCGGCTCAGCTTTTCGTGGAATTGCAGAACGGCTCTCGCTTTTTACGCAATTCCCGGCAAAACCGCTTCGCGCTTTGCCTGGGAAACCCGCTTCATACTTTTTCTGGAATCGCTTTAGCCGCAGTCTTGATCTCCCGCAGCCGGCGCTCGCGGCAAGCGACGATCGCCCGGTCGATGATGAGGCTGGGGGCGAGGTGATCCTCGAAGACCATGTCGACCTCGATCACCCGGCTCTTTTCGACGAGCCGCGCCGCCTTGCCGTGATGACCGGAAAGGCGGACGAAATCCTTGGAGGTGGTGACGATCAGGAGGCCTTGACGCTCGGCGGTCGTCAGGATGTCGTCGATCTCCTCCTCCGTCAGGTGCTCGTGATCGCCGAAGGATTTGGCGACGACGATCTCGGCGCCGCGGGATTCAACGGTGCGGAAGAATTTGGCGGGATCGGCAATGCCGGCAAAGGCGAGCACCTTCGTGCCGGCCAGCGTATTGTCGCCGCGGACTTTCAGCGATGCGGTGAAATAGGGCTTTGCCGCGCGCGCCGCCATGCGGACGATCCTGTCGGCGGCATTGCCGCCACCGACCTTCAGCAAAGCGGTTGCGGACCGCAGCTGCTGGCGGATCGGCGCGCGGACCGGGCCACCCGGCACGATATGGCCGTTGCCGAGGCCGCGCGTCGCGTCGATGACGAGCAGGGCATAGTCGATCGCCAGCCGGGCACTCTGGAAACCGTCATCCATGATGATGAGATCGGCGCCCTCCGCCACCAGCCGCGCAGCACCTTCGATGCGCCGGCGCGAAATCACCGTCAGCGCTTCCTGGGCAAGCAGCAACGGCTCGTCACCGACGGCAATCGCCCGGTGATGATCGGGGTCGACGACGGTGGTCACATCGAGCGAGCCGCCGTAACCCCTGCTGAGAAAGCCGGGCTTCAGCCCCTTCGCCTTGGCGGCGCGGGCAATCGTCAGCGCCGTCGGCGTCTTGCCGGCGCCGCCGACGGTGAAATTGCCGACGCAGATAACGGGAACCGGAACCGAGGCGCGGCGCGCATGGGCCATGCGGTGGCCGGCGATACGGCCATAGAGAAAAGAAAGCGGCAGCAGCAGCCAGGCCCGCCAATCGGCTTTCCTCCACCAGAACGGTGGCGCTTCGGATATCATCTTGCCGTCCCGCTCCCCTGCCCGGCCACAGAATTTTCGTTTCCCGGCCGGATTGAGAAGCCAAAACCTGAAAAAATGCAAGCCCTTACCCGTCAGGCCGGCTGCAGGTCCGGCAGCAGGGTCTCGATGGCGGTGATATCGTCGAGCACATGATCGGCCGCGGCGGCAAGCGTCTCCCGCGAACCGGTGCCGGTCAGCACCGCGATCCTCAGGCCGGTGCCGGCATTCAGACCCATGTGCAGATCGTGGTTGTTGTCGCCGACCATGGCGACCTCTTCAGGCAAAAGACCGGTCGCGGCGCAGAAGCCGAGCACCATGCCCGGCTCCGGCTTGACGCCGAAACCGCTGTCATAGCCGGCGATGTAATCGATATAGCGGGCGAAACCGAAACGTTCCGCCGTCTGGCGGATCGACCGCTCATTGTCGCTGGAGGCGACACCGAGCTTGAAGCCGCGCCGATGCAGCCGGGCGAAGAAGCCCGCGAGGTCGGTCACCGGCACGGAAAATTCGGCGGCGCTGGAAAAAAGGTCGTCGAGGCGGATCGTCAGTTCGCCGACATCGACCATCGAGCCCGCCGCAACGAGGCCCTCGGCGATCTGGCGGGTATTGCCGGCGGCAAGCAGGCTGTCGGGAACGATATGGCCGGTCACCGGATCCATGCCGCAGGCCGACAGCAGCCGGTCGGCGAGAAGCTGATCCCCTTTGGCGGCGATGCGGGCAAGCTCGCGGTTGACCGGCAGCCAGCTCTCGTCATAATCGAGCAGCGTGCCATCCTTGTCGAAGAGAATGCCTTTGATAGGGGACGCTGCCGACATCTTCGCTCCTCAGACCTGGGCCACGGCCTTGGGCAGCAGCCGCGCCTTCACCGTCAGCGGATTGATATAGGGTTCCAGCCCCTTTACCGTCGCCGTCAGCGCGCCGCGCATCTCGTGCACGGCGGTGATGCCGGCCTCGATCATATTGCGGCGGGCGTCGTCGTTGATCAGCAGATAATGCACGCCCTTGGCCAGCATTTCGGTATCGCGCACCATGCGGGCGCTGCCGCTGCGGGCAAGCTTCTGATAGGCATCGCGGAAATTCTGCACATGGCCGCCGGAGAGAATGGCGCAGCCGAGCATGGCGGGCTCCAGCGGGTTCTGGCCGCCTTCGGCAAAGAGCGAACGTCCGACGAAGGCGATTTCGGTCAGGCGGAGATAGAGGCCCATTTCGCCGATCGTGTCGCCGAGGAAGATATCGACATCGGCGGACAAGACATCGTCGCGGGTGCGGCGGGCGACCTTCAGCCCCTGCTTGACGAGCGCTGCCTCGATCTCGTCGCTGCGCTCGGGATGGCGCGGCACGATGATGGTCAATTGACGGTCGCGCTCCCTGAGCGCCCGGTGAACGATGGCGGCGGCATTCTCCTCGCCGTCGAAGGTCGAGATCGCCGCCCAGGTCTTGCGCTCGCCGATCTGCTTCTTATAGCGGGCGAAGACAGCGCTGTCGTAAGGCGGTGCGTCGGTATCGACCTTCAGATTGCCCGAGGTGATGACGGGGACGGCGCCGAGATCGCGGAAACGTTCGGCATCGACATCCGACTGGGCGATGACGAGGGCAAGATTCTCGAACAAGGCTTCAGCGATCGCCGGGCGGCGGCGCCAGCGGGCAAAGGAGCGGTCCGACATGCGGGCATTGATCAGGATCTGCGGAATGCGGCGTCGGCCGAGCTCCAGCACAGTTGCCGGCCAGATCTCGGATTCGGCGATGATGGCGCAATCGGGCTGCCAGTAATCGAGGAAGCGGCTGACGGAGGGCTTCAGGTCGAGCGGCACATATTGATGGATCGCTTCCTGGCCGAGGCGCTCGGCGGCGAGCTTGGCCGAGGTGATGGTGCCGGTCGTCAGGATGACATGGATGTCACGGCGGCGGATTTCACGGATCAGCGGGATGACGGCGTTGGTTTCACCGACGCTTGCGGCATGGAACCAGATAAGCGGCCCCTGCGGCCGGTTGGCGCTCGGATAACCGAAGCGCTCCAGGCGGCGGGCCCGGTCTTCCTTGCCCTTGGCCGTGCGGTAGGTGATATAGAGGCCGACGACTGGAGAGGCCACGGTTCCCGCCAGACGATATGCGCTCAGACCGAACCGCGCCATCCGGGAACTCATCGCGCCAGCCTCCGATCAAAACCGATCGACATCAAACCCATTCCCCAATTATCGTTGCGGCCGCAATGGCCGATTAATTTGTTCAGAATGCGTCAAACAATCCGGATCGACGAGCGCGCCCGATGCAGCAAAGGCCGCTCGAGGAGCGGCCGGCCGGCGGCACTTGCTAAGTTCAGCCCTTGGGCTTTTCCTGCGGATCGAGCAAACGATGCATGTGGACGATGAAGTAGCGCATATGCGCATTGTCGACCGTCTGCTGCGCCTTCGCCTTCCAGGCCGTCAGCGCCGTGGCATAATCCGGGAAAATGCCGACGATATCGAGACCCTGCAGGTCACGGAACTGGACGTCATCGAGGCTTTCCAGTTCGCCGCCAAAAACGAGATGCAGAAGCTGCTTCTTGTCACCGGAGTCAGTCATTTTTTCTTCTCTTTCTGCCTATTCTCCTCCGCCACCCATCTGCGGGATTTTGACGGAAACGTCAACTGTCTCGTCGTCCCGCAAAGGCCGCGAGGAATTCACCGAGGCGGGGCGTTGGCGCCGCACAGAGGACCTTGTGGGTGACTTCGGCGCGATTGTAGACGATCGGTTCGCCTTCGATGTCGACGAGGCCGCCACCGGCGCAGACAAGGATCAGATCGGCAGCGGCAAGGTCCCAATCATGTGAATTGCCCTTGACGAAGGTGCCTTCGAGACGACCGTCCGCCACCATGGCGATACGATAGGCGAGCGAGGGAATGTATTTCTCGCGCGTCACCCGGTCGCGGAACGCCAGCGGAAAGGTCTTGAGCAGGTCTTCGCCGATCGCAAGGCGGCTCATCTCTTCCGGCCCGGCGGCCGAGACGGTGAAGGGCACGCCGTTCTTCAGCGCCACGCCGCCCTCGACCGCCTCATAGAGCTCTTCGAGCGCCGGGGCATAGAGCACGCCGGCGACCGGCCGGCCGCGATGAACCACCGCGACGCTGACGCACCAGACCTTCTGCCCGCCGAGGAAGGCGCGTGTTCCGTCGATCGGATCGATGATGAACAGCGTCTCGCGTGAGAGACGGTCGGCATCGTCGTCGGTTTCCTCCGACAGCCAGCCATAATCCGGCCGGGCCTTGCGCAGGATGGTCTCGAGCGTCTTGTTGGCGGCGAAATCGGCGGCGCTGACGGGAGAACGGTCCTCGTTCTTCCACCAGACCTCGGGAGACTGGTTGAAGAAGCCGAAAGCAACGGCGCCCGCCTCTTTCGCAGCATCGACGATCAGCGTCAGATCGCTCTGCCAGCGGGCCTTTTCCTTATCGTTCATCCCGTCATCCGTTTCTCAGCGCCCTGCGAGTGTCATGCCTTCGATGGCGAAGGTCGGGGCCGCGACGCCGAACTTGCGGTCGATGTCGTTTGCCGGCGTCAGGCGCATGAACATCTCCTTGAGGTTCGAGGCGATCGTCACCTCGGAGACCGGGAAGGTGAGTTCGCCGTTCTCGATCCAGAAGCCGGTGGCGCCGCGGCTGTATTCGCCGGTGATCATGTTGACGCCGTGGCCGATCAATTCGGTGACATAAAAACCGTTGCCAACGCTGCGGATCAGATCCTCCGGCGAAATGTCGCCAGGTTCCAGGGCAAGGTTGGTGGAGGAAGGCGAGACGGCGGTGCCGCCGCGCACGCCGCGGCCGTTGGTTTCGAGACCGAGTTCGCGCGCCGTCGAGGTCGAAAGGAACCAGTGCTTCAAGACACCATCCTCGATCATCACCAGCCGCTCGCCGGACACGCCCTCGCCGTCGAAGGGCCGCGAGGAAGGCCCCCGCACGATCAGCGGATCGTCGGTGATCGACAGGCCTGACTTCAGCACCTGCTGGCCCATCTTGTCGCGCAGGAAGCTGGACTTGCGGGCGACGGAAGCACCATTGATCGCACCGGCGATATGGCCGACGAAGCCGCGGGCGACACGCGGGTCGAAGATGACGGTGACGTCCTTGCCGGTCGGCACCTGGCGCGGATTGGCGCGCTTGATCACCCGTTCGCCGGCGCGACGGCCGATTTCAGCGGGATCGTCTAGTTCGGCGTAGTAGAGGCGGCTGTCATAATCATAGTCGCGCTCCATGCCGGTGCCTTCGCCTGATATGACGCTGACGGAATGGCCGAAACGCGAAGCCATGTAACTGCCTTCGAACCCGTGCGAGGTGGCAAGAACGAGGCCGCCCATGCCGGCAGAGGCGCCAGCCCCGGAGGAATTGGTGACACCCTTGACCGCAAGCGCGGCTGCTTCAGCGGCAAGAGCCGCCTCGCGCAGCATCTCGGAGGAGACCTCGGTGGTATCGAGCAATTGCAGGTCGGGATAGGATCTCGAAAGGCTCGCCTCATCCGCCAGGCAGGCGAAAGGGTCTTCCGGGGAAACCTTGGCCATGGCGACGGCGCGTTCGGCCAGCGCCTGAAGATCGAAGCCCGGATTGGCCGAAACGCTGGCGACCCGCTTGCCTATGAAGACGCGCAGGGAAAAATCGTCGTTTTCGGAGGATTCCGTTCCCTCGACCTTGCCGAGGCGGACGCTGACCGATTGCGAGCGCGACCGGACGACGACGGCATCGGCGGCATCGGCCCCTGCCTTCCTTGCCAGATCGATCAATTGACTTGCGCGGGAAAGAAGTGTCGAGGAATCAATTTCAGAGGACATGATTTGGCCTTTCCTTCGGCTTCCATTTATTGTGCACTCTCCCAAGCATCAAGGCCGCCGTCTCCGATTCTTTACCGGGGCTGCCTGCGTGCTCCCCGCCGTTGAAAGAAATTGTCAGCATGTCAGCGCCCAATGCCCTTTTTTCCGAAACGATCCTGCTGCTTGGCGGGGCGGTGGTCGCCGCTCCGATCTTCAAGAAACTCGGGCTCGGCACGGTGCTCGGCTATCTCGCCGCCGGCATCGTCATCGGCCCGGTCTTCCACGGCATCACCGATGGCGAACAAATCCTCGCCGTCGCCGAACTGGGCGTCGTCTTCCTGCTGTTCATCATCGGACTGGAGCTGAAACCCACCCGCCTCTGGCAGATGCGGCGCGATATCTTCGGCCTCGGCACGGCGCAGGTGGTGCTGACGGGGCTGGCGCTGACCGCGCTTGCCTGGTTTTCTGAGGTTCTCGACTGGCGCGGCAGCATCGTTGCCGGATTTGGCCTGGCGCTGTCTTCCACCGCCTTCGCCATGCAGATCCTCGAGGGCGACGGCGACGTCAATACGCGATACGGGCAGCGCTCCTTTTCGATGCTGCTGTTCCAGGACCTGGCGATCGTACCGCTGCTGGCGCTGATCACCATCCTCGACGGCGGCGACAAGGGCAGCAACGCGCCGCTGCTGGATTTCGCCATCGCCGTCGGCGCGGTTGCGGCGATGATCGTCATGGGACGTTACCTGCTAACGCCGCTCTTCCAGATCATCGCGCGGACCGGGGCGCGCGAGGCAATGATCGCGGCTGCCCTCTTCGTCGTCATGGGGTCGGCGAGCCTGATGCAGCTGGCCGGGCTCTCGATGGCGATGGGCGCCTTCCTTTCCGGCGTGATGCTTGCCGAATCCTCTTACCGGCACGAGCTGGAGGCGGATATCGAGCCGTTCCGCGGCGTGCTGCTCGCTATCTTCTTCATCGCCGTCGGCCTGTCGCTGGAACTCGACGTTCTCGCCGACAACGCGCTCTTCGTCATCGTCGCCGTGCCGATCGTCATGGCCGTCAAGGCGATCGTCATCTATGGGCTCTGCCGGATCTCCGGCTCTCCACACGACGATGCGATCCGCATCGCCTTCCTGCTGCCGCAGGGCGGCGAATTCGGCTTCGTGCTGTTCACCACGGCGGCTGCAGCCGGCCTGATGTCGACGAGCACGGCCTCGCTGCTGGTCGCGATCGTCACGCTGTCCATGGCGCTGACGCCGATCGGCTCGGCCCTTTCGAAGCGGCTGCTCAACGGCGACGAGCAGGAGGAGCTGGACGAGGATTTCGAGGGGGCCGGCGCCGATGTGCTGATGGTCGGCTTCTCGCGTTTCGGCCAGATCGCCGCCCAGATCCTGCTTGCCGGCGGGCGCAGCGTCACCGTCATCGATTTTTCGGCCGACCGCATCCGCCAGGCCTCCTCCTTCGGCTTCCGCATCTATTTCGGCGACGGCGCCCGCAAGGATGTGCTGCGCTCGGCCGGCATCGACCGGGCGAAGATCGTGCTCGTCTGTACGCAGAAGAAGGAAATCACCGACAAGGTGGTAGAGCTGGTGCAGGCCGACTATCCGCACACCCGGCTCTACGTGCGCTCCTACGACCGCGTCCATTCGATCGAACTGCGCAATAAGGGCGTCGACTACGAGCTGCGCGAAACGCTGGAATCGGGCCTGCTCTTCGGACGGCGAACGCTGGAGGCGCTCGGCGTTTCCGAGGTCGACGCCTACGAAATCGGCGAGGATATCCGCAAGCGCGACGAGGCGCGCCTGGTGCTGCAGGTGTCCGAAGGGCTGCAGGCCGGGCGCGACATGCTGTTTTCCCACCCCGTCCGCCCCGAACCGCTGGTCAAGCCGAAACGCGCCGCCGATCCCTTCGAGGAGGATCCGCTGGCCGGAACCGCGGATGCGACGGCGGATGCCTGATCGCCCCTGACCGGCTTGCTAAATTGACGCATTGAATATGAGGGAAGCGGCGTTTATCAAAAGTCCGATCGGAGCGATCCAAGAGGGAATTTTGATCAGACGGACGACACAGATCGAACAATGGGCGCTGCGCATCCTGTGCGCGGCCGCACTGGTGTTCGTCGGCTTTGCCCATCAGCTGCCCGCCGCAGCGGCTGGCGAATTTGATCCGGCTGAACTCAGCCAATATGTGCTTCCGGACGGGTCACTGCCGACGCTTTGCGTCACCACGACGGACACATCCGGTCAGAACCAGCACGACAAGGCGCATTCGCATGGTTGCGAAGCCTGCCGGATCAGCGCCGCCATCCTCCTGCCGGCGCCGGCGGACATTGCCGGTGCCGCCATACCCTTTGCGGCTGCGGTTGAACTGCCGATCCGGACCGAGGCCTTCCATCGCCAGCTTTTCCCGCCCAATACCGGTCCCCGGGCTCCTCCTTCCGATCCGATCCCTGCCTGAATTTCGCGTTGCGGCAGGCGCCGTGACGCGCCTTTCAACGCCGGCCGACCTGCATGCGTGCCGTCGGTCGTGGATACGGATCCATTCTCATGTCGACTATTACTGCTGCCGAACCGGCAGAGGATGCCGCAAACGGCGTTTCGCTCTACCGTGCCATCTGGCGCTGGCATTTCTTTGCCGGACTTCTCGTCATACCCTTCCTGCTCAATCTGGCCGTTACCGGATCGCTCTATCTCTTCAAGGACGAGATCAACAGCACCTTCTTCGGCTACCGCTACAGTGTCCAGCCGACTGGCGAAGCGCTGTCGGCGGAGCGGATCGCAGCGATCGCCGCCTCCGCCGTGCCGGGCTCAACCGCGACATCCTACAAAGACCCGGTCCTGCCCGAGCGATCGGCCATCGTCACCCTCTCCAGCGATGCCGGCTCGATGCTGGTCTTCGTCAACCCCTATGACGGCAAGGTACTCGATGTGGTCGGATCGACCGACGAGTTCAATTATGTCGTCAAGCGCATCCACAGCCTCGCCTATTTCGGCACCATAACGAACCGGCTGATCGAAATTGCCGGCGGCTTTGCCATGGTACTCGTCGTCACCGGGATCTATCTCTGGTGGCCGCGACGCCAGACGGGCGGCGTTGTAAGCGTGCGAGGAACGCCCGGCCGCCGCGTTTTCTGGCGCGACCTGCATGCGGTGACCGGAGCCTTGGCCGGTATCCTGATCTTCTTCCTTGCGATGTCAGGCATGCCATGGTCGGGCTATTGGGGGGCGAACGCCAATGCCTGGTTGATCGAACATGGCCTCGGCTATCCGGTCCAGCTCTGGGACGACGTGCCGAAGTCGCGGAAAGTCACCGAGGATATCCTTCCGAACAGCGGCTGGATCGTCGAGAAGGCGCCCGTTCCGCTTTCCGATATCGCCGCAGCGCAATCAGCCAGGCCAATCGGCCTCGACAAAGCCGTGGAGATCGCCAAACGGCTGGGCATGGCGCCGGGCTTCGACGTGGCGATCCCCTCCGACGAGACGGGCGTCTATACCGCCTCGCTCTTTCCGGACGACCTTACCGACGAACGCACGCTCCATATCGATCAATACTCCGGGAAACCACTGATCGATATCGGCTTCGATCAATATCCGTTCCTCGGCAAAGCGATCGAGTGGGGCATCAATGTCCACCAAGGACAGGAATGGGGGCGTTTCAACCAGCTGCTGATGCTCGCAACATGCCTTGCAATTGTGCTGAGCTGCGTGACCGCCGTCGTCATGTGGTGGAAACGTCGCCCGATCGGCCGCCTCGGCGTGCCACCCACGCCGCCAAAGCCTTCGATCTATTACGGCCTGTGGGTGATTGTCGGGATATTCGCCGTCACCTTCCCGATGAGCGGGCTCGCAATTGTCGCCATGATCGCCTTCGACCAGATCGTCGTGCGGTTCGTACCGTTGCTGAAACGTGTTCTCGCTTGAGGGAGGCCATCAGATGAAGAAGATCATCGCGATCGTTGCCGGCGTGCTGCTTGCATCCATGGCATCTGCGGATGACGATCCGCAACAGGCGATCCCGGCGAGGCTGAAGGTGATGTTCGAAAGGCCAGACAAGCCGCTCGATATCGCGCCGGTCGTCGTTCAGGCCGATTGGGCGATCATCGGCTGGCGGCAGGACGGACGCGGCGGTCGGGCCCTGATGAAGAAGACCCATCACGGGTGGAGCATCTATCTCTGCAGCGGCGACAGCCTGAAGGATGCCGGGACGCTGGAGACGATCGGGCTCTCCGCAGTTGACGCCGCCGGGCTGGCTGCGAAGCTGAAGGATGCCGAGGCCGGCCTCGATTCTTCCGCGCTTGCGCTCTTCTCAAGCTTCGAGGGCACGGTGATGATGAATGAGGCTTCAAACGGCGCGGGTCATGCCGGCCATGAGGGCCATGCCCAATGAAGCAGCTAGCGCTTCAGCCGAGCCTCAATTTCCCGGTCAAGGGCGAATTTCAGGTCGTCCTTGACGCCGACGGACATGGCAAGGACTTCGCGGGCCTTGAGGAAATCCATGACGCCGGTGCGACCGACCGTCGGGCGCAGGAAGATATGCGGCGGGCGAAGCTTCAGCTTCAGTGAGATCGCCGTCTGCATCATCAGCTGGCCGGAACCGAAGATGCTCTCCATGCGGTTCGGAATATGCGTTCCGTCGCCTTCCGGCGCGCCGACGACATCGATGCCGACGACGATGTCGGCAAGATCCATCAGGCATTCATAGGGCACCGGATTGCTGATGCCGCCGTCGATCATCACGCGGTCGCGCAGGCGCACCGGCATGAAGACGGCGGGGATGGCGGAAGAGGCGGCGAGTGCGGGAAACAGCTCACCCTGCTCGATGATGACTTCGCACTGACCGTAATAATCCGTGGTGATGACCTTCATCGGGACTAGCAGATCCTCGAAGCGGGACGGCAACTCGGACGGCAGGAAGGCTTTCAGTATCCGCTCCAGATTGAACTGGCCGATGCGGATACCCTTGGCCACCGCATCGCGCACCGTCGCCGGCCTCAGGCCCCAGATGCGAGCGACGACCGCCGTCTTGTTGCCGACGGTCGTCAGCGCATGTTCGCGGATTTCGGCGCCGGACATGCCAGCCGCCATGCCGGCCGCCATGATCGCGCCGATCGATGAGCCTGATACCGCCACCGGGCGGATGCCGAGTTCATCGAGGGTCTCGATGACATGGATATGGGCAAGTCCGCGCGCACCGCCGCCGCCAAAAGCGACGGCGACCGTCGGCACATCGCTGATCGCAGGCAATTTCGGGCTGATGATCTCTGCCTGCTGCACGCCCGCCCCCGCTTATTGCGGCTGATATCGGAAGAAATGCACCCTCGTATCGCCAAAGATGCGGCTTTCGAGGAAGACATAGGAAGGATGGACAGAAACGACAACATCGGCGCGTTCTTCGAGCACCGCGATTGCGCCTGGCCGCAGCCAGCCGCCCTCGGCCGCAGCCGCCATCGCCTTCTCACCGAGACCCTTGCCATAGGGCGGGTCGGCAAAGAGCACGTGGAAGGGGTCGAGATTGCCGACGCCGCCGAGATCGGTCGCATCCCGGCGCAGGATGCGCGTGCGGCCATGCAGGCCGAGCGCATCGATGTTCTCCCAGAGCAGCGCCCTGCCCTCGACACTGTTTTCGACGAAGAGCGCATGGCGACAGCCACGTGAGACGGCTTCGAGGCCGACGGCGCCGGTGCCGGCAAAGAGGTCGAGAATCCGGGTGCCATCGACGCATTCCGGATAGGCATGGCTCAATATATTGAACAGGCTCTCGCGCGTCCGGTCGGCAGTCGGCCGGATTTCGTTGGATTTTGGCACGGCGAGAGGCCGTCCGCGAAACTCACCGCCGACGATCCGCACCGCGCGTCATTCCTTTTCCTTTAGCACCACCTCTGGACGGCCCGCCCGCAGGCCTGTCGCCGCCCGGTCTGTCACCGCCCGGCTTGGCGCCTTTCGGCTTGCCGGAAAAACTCTTGGCCCCACCAGGCTTGGCCCCGCTGGGCTTGGCCGCAAAGCTCTTGCCGCGCGGTCTATCACCGGAAGGCCTGTCACCCGAAGGCTTGTCACCGAACGATCTTTCACCGCGCGGACGCTCGGAGCGGCCCTCGCCGGCAAAGCTTCTGGCTGCCCGCGGACGCTCATCACCGTCCTCGCGCGGTCTGCGATCCCCACGCGGCTTATCGCCGAAGGGCCGATCTCCACGTGAAGGACGATCACCGGAGGGGCGGTCGCTGCGGGGACGCTCCGAGCGACCCTCACCGGCGGAGGTTCTGGCGGCACGAGGACGCTCGTCGCCATCCGCACGCGGCTTGCGATCACCGCGCGGCTTGTCGCCGAAGGGGCGGTCTCCACGCGAAGGACGGTCGCCGAAGGGGCGGTCGCCGCGCGGACGCTCAGAACGGCCCTCACCGGCAGGGCTTCTCCCGGCACGAGGACGCTCGTCGCCCTCCGCACGCGGCTTGCGATCGCCGCGCGGCTTGTCGCCGAAGGGCCGATCCCCACGCGAGGGGCGATCACCGAACGGCCGGTCGCCGCGCGTCGGGCGGTCGCCGGAACCGCGGTCTTCGCGGGCGGGGCGATCACCAAAGCCGCGCTTGCGGCCGAAGCCCTCGCCCTCATCCTTGCGACGGGTCTCCTCGCTCGAGCGGATCCACTCGCCATCCTCTTCGCGGACGCGGTTCACCTGGGTGCGCGGGCGATCTTCGATGCGATCGAAACCAGTGCCTTTTGCCGGCGACTGCTCGCCGCGTTTGCGCGCGGTCTGCGCATTCTTGGCGGCTTTCGCCGCGGCCTTTTCGCCGAGCGGCCGGGCGCCCGGCGCCATCCAGACATTGGCGCTGCGGCGCTGGCCGAGCGGCTGGGGACGCTTTGGCCTTTCATCGTCCCGGCGCCCGCCGTCGCGGCGGTCGTCCTCTTTGCGCGCCCCACCGTGGCGGTCGTCGCGTTTGGTATCAAGACGGCTCAGCGCCCGTTCGCGCTTGTCTTCGTCGCGGCGCGGACGCTCACGCTTTTCAGGTGCTGCGGGCTCCACCTCTTCCTCGGCAGCGACCGCCGCCGCATTGTAGATCGGCGCGTCGAAATTCGCCTTGGCTTCCTCGATGAGGCGCGGGCCGAGCTGGTCGCGCAAGGTGCGGCCGCGCACTTCGACGACATGGCCTTCCGGCAGGTCGCCGAGCTGGAATGGGCCATAGGAAATGCGGATCAGGCGATTGACCTCGAGACCGAGCGCGCCGAGCACGTTCTTGATTTCGCGGTTCTTGCCTTCGCGAAGACCCATGGTGATCCAGACGTTCGAGCCCTGCGTGCGGTCGAGCGTCGCCTCGATCGAGCCGTAGAGCACGCCGTCGACGGCAATGCCGTCCTTCAGCTTGTCGAGCGCGTCCTGATCGATCTCGCCATGGGCGCGGACGCGGTAGCGCCGCAGCCAGCCGGTCGCCGGCAGCTCGAGCGCGCGGGCGAGACCGCCGTCATTGGTCAGGAGCAGCAGGCCTTCGGTGTTGATATCGAGGCGGCCGATCGACATGACGCGTGGCAATTCTTCCGGCAGGTTGTCGAAGACGGTCGAGCGGCCTTCCGGATCGGCATTCGTGGTCACCAGGCCCGCGGGCTTATGATAGAGCCACAGCCTGGTGCGCTCGATGCCGCGGATCGGCACGCCGTCGACCTCGATGCGATCGGCGAGCGTGACGTTGACGACGGGGGTTTCAAGAACCCTGCCGTTCAGCGTCACACGGCCTTCCATGATCATGCGTTCGATGTCGCGGCGGGAGGCGACGCCGGCACGCGCCATCACCTTGGAAATGCGTTCGGCCTTGGCGTCACCATCGGTTTCGGCGGCGATTGCGCGGGCGGCCGCAGGCTTTGCCGGCTTGTCGCCGTCCGCCTTCGGGCCGGCTTTCGACCTGATATCCCGTGAAAGGGGCTTTGCGCCCGGGCGTTTTGGCTTGTCTTTGGGTGTCATTTGTTGTTTGCCTGCCTTTTGGGCCTGTCTATCAGGTCACGCATCTGCGGTTAAGTGGAAATTCTTGCGATCGTGAAGACAAATCGTTTCATGGAGATGGCGCTCGAAGAAGCGCGTGCCGCCGGAGAACGCGGCGAGGTGCCGATCGGCGCCGTCGTCGTTGTCGACGATATTGCCGTTTCACGCTCGGGAAACCGCACGCGCGAGCTCAAAGACGTGACCGCGCATGCCGAAATCGCCGCGATCCGGCTCGCCTGCGAAGCGCTCGGGCAGGAACGTCTTGCCGGTGCCGATCTCTATGTGACGCTGGAGCCTTGCACCATGTGCGCAGCAGCCATCTCGTTTGCGCGTATCCGCAGGCTCTATTACGGCGCCGAGGACCCGAAGGGCGGCGCCGTCGACAATGGCGTGCGATTCTATGGGCAGCCGACCTGCCACCACGCCCCGGAGGTCTATTCCGGCTTCAACGAGGTCCAATCAGCCGATCTGCTGCGAAGGTTCTTTTCGCAAAGAAGAGAGGCGCCGTAATCCGCAGCGCCGTCATCCTTGCCGGCGCGCCGAAAAGCTATTGCAGGAGGTTCCACCACTGCTTGCCGGTGTTGGCGACCGCTGCATCCTTCTTGCGCTTCTTCTGCTTCTTGAGCTCGGGCTCGCCGACATCATCGAGCTTTGCCGGATCGTCGACAGTGCGGTAGCCGGGCGGCGGATCGGATATATAGCGGCGCTGGTCGACGTAGGAGCCCTTCTGCAGGGCACGGGCTTCACGATAGGCCTTGGTCTGGGCTTCCGTCGTGCGCCGGCCGCCTTCGATCGCAGAGCTTGCGAGCGGCGAGCGGTAATTCGGATTGTCCGAATTCGCGTCGGCCTCCGAAACGAGACGAGCACGCGTCTCCTCCGGCGATTCAAGCCATTGCGGATTGTCCTTGTTGGCGACCGTCGGCTGCGGCGCAACGAGGGTCTCTTTCTGCGCCTGGGCCGGCAGCACCAGCGTCGGACGCGGCGTGTACTTGACGCCCTTGTTCTTCGGGTCCGGGCCGGTCAACGACACGGACTGGCCGAGATCGTCGGTCAACTGTTCCATGGCGGTCTTGTCGGTGCCGTAAGTCGGGCTGCTGGCGCAACCGGACACCAGGGAGCATCCCGCCACTACAATAGACAGGCAGGCGCCCATACGGAACCAATGCGTTGCTAACATGAAAACCCTTCCAGCCCTGCCGGTGCAATCGTCGCCCAACCGGACAACCGTCCCCCTGACGCAAAAATCCGGCCATTTTCAGGCAGCTTTTACCGGATGAACCGCGAAAACGCAATTCACCCGGCAATATTCTTCACTTGAGCGCGGCAAGCTCGCGAAGGGCGGCGGCATCGCGGGCCGAAACATCAGGATATTCCGGATCGGAGCCGACATCCCTGGTGATGCGCCAGGAGCGGGCGCATTTCTCGCCCTCTGCAAGCTTCGGCACGACGCTGACCTCCGGCACCTCGGCCAGGCGGAAGGCCTCCGCCGGGCCTTCGCCCGCCTTGATGTCGATTGCCGAGGTGATGCAGACTTCGGTGAAGTCCTGGCCCTCCAGCGCCTTCAGCAGCGCGGGATCGGCGATGTGCACGACAGGAGCCGCTTCCAGCGAGGAGCCGATGCGCTTGTCCTTGCGCTCGATTTCCAGAGCGCCGGTCACGACCGAACGCACTGTACGGATCTTCTTCCACTTCTCGGCCAGCGCATCGTTGCGCCATTCCTTTGCGACCGGGGCAAACTGCTCCAGATGCACGGAAACGGCGGACGGATTGCGCGACAGCCAGGCCTCCTCGGTGGTGAAGGGCAGCATCGGGGCAAGCCACGTCACCATGCAATCGAAAATCTGGCGGATGACGTGCAGGCTGGCGCGCCGGCGCAGGCTCGACGGCGCGTCGCAATAGAGCGCGTCCTTGCGGACATCGAAATAGAAGGCCGAAAGTTCGACATTGGCGAAATCGATCAACGCGCGGGCGATCTTCTTGAAGTCGAAGGCATCGTAGTTCTCGCGCACCAACTCGTCGAGTTCGGCCAGCCGGTGCAGCATCAACTGCTCCAGCTCCGGCAGATCGGCAAGCGCGATCTCCTCGCCCTTGTCGTGGGCAAGCGTACCGAGCATCCAGCGGATGGTGTTGCGCAGCTTGCGATAGGCATCGACATTGGTCTGGATGATCGTCTTGCCGACGCGCAGGTCGTCGGCATAATCCGAGGTCATCACCCAGAGGCGCAGGATATCGGCGCCGGCATCCTTCATCACTTCCTGAGGTGCTGTGACGTTGCCCTTCGACTTCGACATCTTCTCGCCCTTCTCGTCCATGGTGAACCCATGGGTGAGGACGGCATTGTAAGGCGCGCGGCCGCGGGTGGCCGCCGATTCCAGCAGCGACGAATGGAACCAGCCGCGATGCTGGTCGGAACCTTCGAGATAAAGGTCGGCCGGCCACTTCAGGTCCGGGCGGTCTTCGAGCGTGAAGGTGTGCGTCGAGCCAGAGTCGAACCAGACGTCGAGGATATCCATGACCTGGGTCCAGCGGGTATGGTCGTGGTCATTGCCGAGGAAACGCTCCTTGGCGCCTTCGGCAAACCAGGCGTCGGCGCCCTCATGTTCGAAGGCTTCGAGGATGCGGCCGTTGACGGCTTCGTCGACCAGGACCTCACCCTCATCGTCGGCAAAGACGGCGATCGGCACGCCCCAGGCGCGCTGGCGCGAGAGCACCCAGTCCGGACGGCCCTCGATCATAGCGCGCAGGCGGTTCTGGCCGGCGGCGGGCACGAAGCGCGTATCGTCGATTGCACTGAGCGCGCGCGATCGCAACGTCGTGCCGTCGGCAAGGGTCTTGTCCATATAGACGAACCATTGCGGCGTGTTGCGGAAGATGACCGGCTTCTTCGAGCGCCAGGAATGCGGGTATTGGTGCTTCAGCCGGCCGCGGGCAAAGAGCGCGCCGCGGGCGATCAGTTCCCTGATGACGCGGTCGTTGGCATCGCCCTTCTTGCCGTTGTCGTCGATGACGCGGACGCCCTCGAAGCCGGGAGCGTCGGCGGTATAGAAGCCGCCGTCGTCGACCGGGAACGGGATTTTGGTGTCGATGCCGCGGGCCTCAAGCGTGCGGGCAGCCGACATCCAGGCGTCGAAGTCTTCGCGACCGTGGCTTGGCGCAGTGTGGACGAAACCGGTACCCGCATCATCGGTGACGTGGTCGCCATCGAGCAGCGGCACGAGGAATTCATAGCCGCCGTCGAGACCCTTGAAGGGATGCGCGCAGGTCATCGCTGCGAAGTCGGCCGCAGAGACATCGCTCAAGCGCTTGTACTGCAGCTTGGCCTTGGCGAAGGATTCCTCGGCCAGCTTATCGGCAAAGATCAGCTTTTCGCCGGGACGCGGACCAAAATCGTTCTCGGCGGCCGTCACTTCATAGAGGCCGTAGGAGATGCGTGGCGAAAAGGAAACCGCGCGGTTGCCGGGGATCGTCCAGGGCGTGGTCGTCCAGATGACCACGAAAGCATCCTTGAGCGCGACCGGACCTTCGACGACCGGGAATTTCACCCAGATCGTGTCGCTCTCATAATCCTGGTATTCGACCTCGGCCTCTGCCAACGCCGTGCGCTCGACCACCGACCACATGATCGGCTTGGAGCCGCGATAGAGCTGACCGCTCGCGGCGATCTTCAGGAGTTCACCGGCGATGCGCGACTCCGCGTGGAAGTTCATCGTCGTATAGGGATTGTCGAAGTCGCCCTCGATGCCGAGACGCTTGAATTCTTCCGCCTGGACCTTGATCCAGCCGGCGGCGAATTCACGGCATTCCCGGCGGAATTCGTTGACCGGGACCTCGTCCTTGTTCTTGCCCTTCTCGCGGTACTTCTCTTCGATCTTCCATTCGATCGGCAGGCCGTGGCAATCCCAGCCGGGCACGTAATTGGCGTCGTAGCCGCGCATCTGGAACGAACGGTTGATGACGTCCTTGAGGATCTTGTTCAGCGCGTGGCCGATATGGATGTTGCCGTTGGCATAGGGCGGACCGTCGTGGAGGACGAATTTCTCGCGGCCGGCGGCGGAAGCACGCAGTTTCTTGTAGAGACCCATCTCCTGCCAGCGCTTGACGAGTTCCGGTTCCTTCTGCGGCAGGCCGGCGCGCATGGGGAAATCGGTCTCGGGCAAATAGAGGGTCTTCGAATAGTCGATCTTTTCGGCTGTGTCGGTCATGTCTGACAATCGTTTTCTGGCGGCCCAGGAAGGGGCGCAACGGGCGTGAAATAGCTGGTGACGGAAGCGCTCGTATCCAAGCGCCAAAAACCCGGACCTTCCGGCCGCTTAGCGCGCGCGGAAGGCCGGGCCGATAATTCGCATCATCATTGCCAGCCGATATTTCTTCATCGCGCCGGTTCATAGGCGTTTTTGCCGGGAAAAGGAAGAGGCCGGCTTGCCACAACGGAAGCAATTGAAGACGGCGCCAAATGCGCATATATATTGGGGCAAGTGGCATAGAGGTCATTCATAGCAATGCTCGGTTTTCTTCAGACATCAGACTCGATGACCATACGCGAGCGCCTCAAGATCGCTTCGCACGGCTCCGTCCAAGTTTATGACGGAGCGATGGCATTGAAATTGACAGAGCTCGGCTTTTCCGTGGAGGAAATATATCGTTTTGTCGCACCGCGCCGAACTCTGGCGAGACGCAATGCAAACGGCGAGCCGCTGACGGTCGAGGAAAACGACGGCGCATTGCGTATCGTGCGGATTGCGGAGATGGCTAAGCGCATTTTCGGCGACGGAGCCGTTGCGTTCGATTGGCTGCGCAAGCCCAATCGCGGAATGGACGGCATAGCCCCGATCGATCTGCTGGAATCGGAAACCGGCGCCCGCCTCGTCGAGCAGGCACTGCACCAGATCGACCACGGGATTTACGTCTAGAGCGGTTCAACTTTTCATGGAAACGCAGAACTGCTCTAACCTTATGTTTTTACGCAATTCCCGGCAAAACCGCTTTGCGCTTTGCCTGGGAAAACCGCTTCGCACTTTTCCTGGAATTGCTTTAAGCGATGATCTTATGGCGTATCTCGAATTATGCCGATCTTTCCGGACGCGGCGGGCTGCTTGCACCAGGACGATGGCATCATCAGGGAATTCCCGTCGTCTATTGCTGTGATCACCCGTCGACTGCGCTCCTCGAAATTCTGGTACAGGTCGATCTGCATCAAATTCCGAGAGATTTTCAGCTCCTGAAAATCCATTGCCCGGACGACATCGAAGCCTTCGATATCGGGATCGATCCTGCTGCGATCAACCAGACCAGCCTGACGCGCGACCGGGGCAGCAAATTACTGGAAGACAATGATTTCTGTCTCCTGCGCGTCCCATCGGCAATCATGCCAGAGGCCGCGAATATTCTTATCAATCCGCGTCATCCGGACGCGTCGCGCCTGACAATCGAAAAAGCGATCCGCTATCCTTTCGACAGCCGGCTATTGCGCTGAAGAGAAGCACAATTTCCGGTCAAGCGCGCCGAGCGGCTTGACACCCGTAAGCAGTGCCCTCGCCTCTTCCTCATCGCGCTTGATCTGGGCGACCAGTGGATCGAGGCCGTCGAATTTCAGCTCAGGGCGGAGATAGCCGAAGAACGAGACCGAGCAGAGCTGGCCATAGAGATCGCCGCTGAAATCGAAAAGATAGGTTTCGAGCAGCGGTGCGCCGTTCTCCGTCACCGTCGGACGGCGGCCATAGCTGGCGACAGCATCGTGGAGCGTGCCGTCCTGGCGGCGGAAGCGGACGGCGTAGATGCCGGCGGCAAGATCGACCTCCGGCGGCAGGCGCATGTTGGCTGTCGGGAAACCAAGTTGGCGGCCGAGCTTTTCGCCATCGATCACCTCAGCTTCCACCGTATAGCGGTAACCGAGCATGCCGGCGACTTCGCTGACATTTCCCTCCTTCAAGAGCGAGCGGATATGGCTCGAAGAGACGACATCGGCGTTTTCATCGCGAAAGGCATCGATCAGGGTGACGCCGAAGCCGTAGGTATGGCCGGCATTCATCAGGAAGGCCGGACCGCCCTCGCGGCCGCGGCCAAAATGGAAATCGAAGCCGGTGACGACTTCGGAGGCTCCGAGCCAATCCTTCAGGATCGAATGGATGAAATCATCGGCCGAGCGCTGCGAGAATTCGTAATCGAAGGGATATTCGATGACGGCGCTGAAGCCGAGCGTTTCCAGGATACGGGCCTTCAGCGGCGCCGGCGTCAGGCGGAAGACCGGCGCTAGCGGCCGGAAGACCGTGCGAGGATGCGGCTCGAATGTCAGCACCAAAGCGGGAATACCGCGCGCCTTGGAGATCTCGAGCGCCCGGCTCAGCACCGATTGATGGCCGCGGTGCACACCGTCGAAATTGCCGATGGCAATGACGCCGCCCTTCAGATGGGCGGGCAAGGGTTCCCGGGTTTCATTGCGGTGGAAGACGGTCATCGGCTGGCTTCTCTTCATGCAAGGCGTGTCTTCATGCAAGGCATGTCTTCATGCAAGGCGGGGCATCCACCACTTCGGCGCGGCGTTTTCCCGTTCGAGATAGGCGTTGAGGATCGCCTCGTCGGTCTCGCCGTTGAGAGTATATTCCTTAGCGTGGATACCGCCGCTGATGTAGAGGAGGTCGAGGCCGTAATTCAAGGCGCCGCGCACATCGGTCGGCATGCCGTCGCCGATCGCCAGCACGCGATCGACCGGGAAATCGCCGCGAAGCTCGCGGGCAGCCGCAAGCGTTGCCTCGTAGATCGGCCGATGCGGCTTGCCGGCGATGCGGGTTTTTCCGCCGAGCTGCTCGTAATAGGCGGCCATGGCGCCGGCGCAGGGGATGATGCGATGGCCGCGCTCGACGATGAGGTCGGGATTGGCGCAGATCATCGGCACCTCGCGGGCTTTGAAATCGAGAAGCATATCGGTGTAATCCTCCGGCTTCTCGGTCTCGTCGTCGAAAAAGCCGGTGCAGACCAGCGATTGCGCTTCGCCCGCCGGCCGGCGCTCGACGCCAATGCCTTCGAGCAGCGCCTTGTCGCGCTCGGGGCCAAGCAGAAAGACGGTCTTCGGCCCTTCGGCGATCAGCCCGCGCGTGACGTCGCCGGAGGTGACGATCCTGTCATAGGCGCTGTCGGGAACGCCGATCTGGCGCAGCTGCTCGACCACCTGCCAGGAAAGGCGCGGCGAATTGGTGATGAGGACGACGGCGAGGCCGCTTTCGCGTGCCGCTTCGAGGGCTGCGGCCGCCTTCGGGAACGGATCGACGCCGTTGTGAACGACGCCCCAGACATCGCAGAGCACCACATCATAGTGACCTGATATCTCCGAGAAGTTTTCTATCCGCTTGGCCATTCCGATTTCCCGATTTGCTTCCGTCACCGGTGACATTGCAAAGGCGCAAGGCGATGGCAAGGCATTTTCTTCGCTGCCGGGCCGATGCGAAGAGCTCGAGCGGCGGTCCGGCGAAGCGGAAGGGCAAAGGGTTTGGACGATTATCGCCAAGCGGCAGATTGCCGACGGCGGACGAGTTCGGCAAAGTTCGGCTGCACCCAGGTTTCGGCCGCAATCTCCGACTATTCTCCGGCCTCTTCACAATTCCGGCACAAAAATTCGTGATTGCTCTCATTGACTCCTCTCGGAGCCATCCCTAAATGCTCGTCGCTAGCACTCACCGCAAGGGAGTGCTAACATCTATCCATGTGGGCCACTCCGGTCCGCGAATGTCATTCGATCGAGGGATTAGACAATGGCAAGCACCAACTTCCGCCCCCTTCACGACCGCGTCGTTGTTCGCCGCGTTGAGTCCGAAGCCAAGACCAAGGGCGGCATCATCATTCCCGATACCGCCAAGGAAAAGCCGCAGGAAGGCGAAATCGTCGCCGTCGGTTCCGGCGCGCGCGATGAGTCCGGCAAGGTCGTCGCACTCGACGTCAAGGCTGGCGACCGCATCCTGTTCGGCAAGTGGTCCGGCACCGAAGTCAAGATCGACGGCGAAGACCTTCTGATCATGAAGGAAGCCGACATCATGGGCATCATCGGCTGATCGGCCGACCTGCTTTCCCGAAATGGCTGACGGGCCTTTTGCCCGAACAACTCGAATTCAGGAGTTAAGAATATGGCATCTAAAGAAATCAAGTTTGGCCGCACCGCGCGCGAAAAGATGCTGCGCGGCGTCGACATTCTCGCCGATGCAGTGAAGGTCACGCTCGGCCCGAAGGGCCGTAACGTCATCATCGACAAGTCCTTCGGCGCGCCGCGCATCACCAAGGACGGCGTTTCGGTCGCCAAGGAAATCGAACTCGAAGACAAGTTCGAAAACATGGGCGCCCAGATGGTCCGCGAAGTTGCTTCGAAGACCAACGATATCGCCGGCGACGGCACCACGACGGCTACCGTTCTTGCCCAGGCGATCGTTCGCGAAGGCAACAAGGCCGTTGCAGCCGGCATGAACCCGATGGACCTGAAGCGCGGCATCGACCTCGCTGTCGCCGACGTCGTGAAGGATCTCCAGGCCAAGGCCAAGAAGATCTCGACTTCGGAAGAAGTCGCACAGGTCGGCACGATTTCGGCAAATGGCGACAAGCAGGTCGGTCTCGACATTGCTGAAGCCATGCAGAAGGTCGGCAACGAAGGCGTCATCACGGTTGAAGAAGCCAAGACCGCCGAAACCGAACTCGAAGTCGTCGAAGGCATGCAGTTCGACCGCGGCTACCTCAGCCCCTACTTCGTGACCAACCCGGAAAAGATGATCGCCGACCTCGAAGACGTCTTCATTCTCCTGCACGAGAAGAAGCTCTCGAACCTGCAGTCGATGCTCCCGGTTCTCGAAGCCGTCGTACAGACCGGCAAGCCGCTCCTCATCGTCGCTGAAGACGTCGAAGGCGAAGCCCTCGCAACGCTCGTCGTTAACAAGCTGCGCGGCGGCCTGAAGATCGCTGCCGTCAAGGCTCCTGGCTTCGGCGACCGCCGCAAGGCCATGCTCGAAGACATCGCCATCCTGACGGGCGGCACTGTCATCTCCGAAGACCTCGGCATCAAGCTCGAATCCGTTACGCTCGACATGCTCGGCCGTGCCAAGAAGGTTTCGATCTCCAAGGAAAACACCACGATCGTCGACGGTTCGGGCGCCAAGACTGACATCGAAGGCCGTGTTGCCCAGATCAAGGCGCAGATCGAAGAAACCACCTCCGACTACGACCGCGAGAAGCTGCAGGAACGTCTTGCTAAGCTCGCTGGCGGCGTTGCCGTCATCCGCGTCGGCGGCTCGACGGAAGTCGAAGTGAAGGAAAAGAAGGACCGCATCGACGACGCGCTCAACGCGACGCGTGCTGCCGTTCAGGAAGGCATCGTCCCCGGCGGCGGTATCGCTCTGCTCCGCTCCTCCACGAAGATCACCGTCAAGGGTGCAAACGACGACCAGGAAGCCGGCATCAACATCGTTCGCCGCGCCCTGCAGTCGCTCGTTCGTCAGATCGCTGAAAACGCAGGCGACGAAGCCTCGATCGTTGTCGGCAAGGTTCTCGACAAGAACGAAGACAACTTCGGCTACAACGCCCAGACATCGGAATATGGCGACATGATCGCCATGGGTATCGTCGACCCGCTCAAGGTCGTTCGCACGGCGCTGCAGAACGCTGCTTCTGTCGCATCGCTGCTGATCACCACCGAAGCCATGATTGCCGAACTGCCGAAGAAAGAATCGGCTGGCGGCGGCATGCAGGGCGGAATGGGCGGCATGGGCGGTATGGACATGATGTGATAGGCCAACGGCCTTTCACAGCATCGTTCATGAAACCGCCCATCATCTAAGATGGTTCAGCGCGTCAAGCGCGCTGAACGGGCGGAATGGACATGATGTGATCGGCGAAAGCCATCACTGACTACCATTCCGGCATCCGGAACAGGAAGGGCGGCCCTCGGGTCGCCCTTTTCTTTTGCCCGAAGCGATTCGACGTGCGGCACAGTGATTTGCATGGCCGACGAACGCCTGCGCAGTTCTCTCTTGCAGGCCCCGGGCAGGAAGCTTGCGCCAGGCTTGCGCTGCCTGCGTATTTATCAGCCTGCCGACATGCGAGAGATCAAAGTGCTGCTGCAACATTTCCGGCCTGACGTGGAGTGAAAACGTTTGCAAAGCTTTCAAAGATGATCCTCCCATGCCAATTCTAGCAAAATTGGCCGAAGATGCAGACATTCTAAGAAAAGAGGCCGATCCGAATACCCCTTAAAAAGCCGTTGCCGTTTGTCCAAAAGCCCCTATAAATCCGCGCTGCACTTCAACCGCGCCCGGCGATAATTCTCGCCAATAGACGAGGCCGGAGCACGGAGAGCATACGTGAACGTTCGGCTTTGAGGGGCTCCGGTTACGGAGGCCAGATGGCCGTGGCAATAACCGCCGGAGGTAAGCGCGGGCATCATGCCCGCTGCTGCGTGATCCTGTTTCTTTGTGTTTGCCGAGCGTGCGGCCGAGCAGCCGCATCCGAACGGGGGAACGCCTTGTTTAACATCGCCAGAGCTAATGCAGCCGTACCATTGACACCCGGCTCGCTTGATGACGCCAATCAAAATCATAAGATGTTGGCACAGTTTTCCGTTTCCGAAGCCTGGACCGGCGATTTTTCGAGCGGCATGCTCCGTCTCGGCGAATGGAGCGCGATGCTGCACGGCCTTGCCGCGCAGGAATGCGGGCTGCTCGGCCTGATCCGCTGCTATGATGCCAAGGACCGCAGCCACATATTGGAGCTGTTCGAGCAGGCGGCGACGCTCTGCTCCTCCTTCTGTTTTTCGACGACGATCATCATGCCGAACGGCTTTCGCCAGCCGCTCTTCTGCATGGGCGAGTCCAATGGTCTGGAAGAAAAATTCAACGGCAGCATGGTCGGCGTCTTCGTCTTTCCGCGCTTCAAGCTGGAAGGCGCAAAGCAGATCACAAGTCGGCGATAAGCCGGACATCAAGATAAAAGGCCGCCTCGAAGGCAGTCTTAGGCGGCTGACAAACCTCGCTCTTTACGCGACGTCATCCTCGGCCTTGTGCCGAGGATCTGCTGCACCGGCTGCAGATCCTCGGGACAAGCCCGAGCATGACGAAAGAGGAGTTCGCCAACTTTGCCAGCAGTCTGAAGCCGCCTCGAAGGCGGCCTTTCTACTTTCCGGCGATCCGTCCGTTACTCCGGCTTGACCGGTATGTTGAGGCCCCTGGCACTTGCCGGACGAGCGATGCAGCGCTCCAGCCAATTAGAGACGGCGGGGAATTTCGCGTATTCGAGAACCTCGCGGCCGCCATAGAAAATATCGGCACCGCGAACCCAGGTGAAGGTGGTGATGTCGGCGATCGTGTACTGGTCGCCCATGATCCACTGACGGCCCTTCAACCGGTCTTCAAGCACCCCGAGTAGCCGTTTGGACTCGTCGCGATACCGCTCGACAGGATAGGAATTGTTGGCGACCTTGTCGGCGGCAAATTTGTAGAAATGGCCAAACTGGCCGAACATCGGGCCGATGCCCGCCATCTGGAAAAACACCCACTGGATGGTTTCATATCGGCCGGCAGCATCGGCAGGGATGAGCTTGCCGGTTTTTTCCGCGAGATAAAGCAGAATGGCGCCGGATTCGAAAAGGCCGATCGGCTTCCCGTCGGGACCGTTCGGATCGATGATCGCCGGAATGCGGCCGTTCGGGTTGAGAGATTCGAATTCCGGTGATTTCTGCTCGTTGGCGGCGAAGGAAATATAATGCGGCTCATAGGCAAGGCCGAGTTCTTCGAGGGCGACTGAGACCTTCACCCCATTAGGCGTCTGCAGGGAATAGAGCTGTATGATGTCGGGGTTTTTCGCCGGCCAGCGCGTCGTGATCGGAAATGCGGAAAGATCTGCCATCGGAATCTCCATGTTGGGCGCCGACCATAAAAGACCGGGCTCGGCAAAGGCAAGCGGCGGCAGAGGCAAAGGCATCGTTCGATATTAGTGAACGAAGCGTCCCCTTCCGTTTATCTTTCCACAACACAAGAAAAGAGCGACATAGAGGCATCCGAGGTCGAACCGGTGCCGGGGCACCAAGATCTCCAAAGTCCTTGAAACGGAGACAACGTCCATGTCGAACAACGTCATCATCCTGATTGCCCGTATTCTGCTTTCCTTCATGTTCATCTTTGCCGGCTTCGGCAAGGTGACCGATCCGGCCTCGACCGCAGGCATGATCGCCGGCGCCGGTCTTCCAGCGTCCACCGCGCTCGCCTATCTCGCCGGCCTCTTCGAACTCGCAACCGGCATTGCCGTGCTCGTCGGCTTCCAGGTCCGCATCGTCGGCTGGCTGCTTGCCGTCTTCTGCGTGTTCACCGGGCTCGTCTTCCACCTTGCGCCGGTCAACGTTCCGGATTTCCCGGCCGCCGCCAACGGCTGGATCAACGGCCTGAACTTCGTCAATCTCATGAAGAACATCACGCTCGCCGGCGCCTATATCATGCTCGCCACCAATGGCGCAGGCGCCTACTCGCTCGACGCCCGCCGCGGCGCTTACGCGGCTGCGTAACGCCAGCAGATATCCTCCCAGACATACAGAACCCGCCGTCATCCGACGGCGGGTTTTTCTATGCTTTTATGACTGAGATCAGAGGGCGGCGCGCACCGCGTCGATGATCGCCTGCACAGCGGGTTCGCCGGCATGGCTTTCCTTGCGGGCGCGCACCAGGCAGGCCTGCGAATGCAGGATGACACCGTCCTGGAGCACCTTCAGATGGTTGGCGCGCAGCGTCGAGCCGGTGGAGGTGATATCGACGATGATATCGGCCGAGCCGGAGGCGGGAGCGCCCTCGGTGGCGCCCAGGCTTTCGACGATGCGATAAAGCTGGATGCCGTGCTGGCTCGAAAAGAACTGCTGGGTCAGCCGCCAGTATTTGGTGGCGATGGCAAGGCGTCGGCCGTGGCGGGCGCGGAAATCGGCGGCAACGTCGACGAGATCGGCCATGGTGTCGACATCGAGCCAGATCTCCGGCACGGCGACGACGACATCGGCATGGCCGAAGCCGAGGCGGGCGCAGAATTCGACGCGCTTGTCGACTTCGGCAAACCCTTCGCGCATCAGATCCTCTCCGGTGACGCCGAAATCGACGGTGCCGTTGCCGATTTCGCGAGAGATTTCGGAGGCCGAGAGAAAGGCGATTTCCACATCGTCCCAGCCTTCGACGCGGCCGCGATAGGAGCGATCGTTACCAACAGCCGAGATCGTCATACCGGCACGTTCGAAGATCGCCGAAGCGTCCTCCTTCATCCGGCCCTTGGAGGGAAGCGCGATGGTGATGGTCATGCGGCTGCCCTTTCGGTTTCGATGCGGTCGAGCCAGAAGGAGAAGCCGACGGCCGGGATGCGGTCCGTCGCACCGAGGAAGGTCAGGAGCCGGTCGAAGCGACCGCCACCGGCGAGCACCGCGGTCGAGCCTTCCACCGTCACCTCGAAGACGAGGCCGGTGTAATAATCGAGCGGCCGTCCGAAGGCGGCGCGGTAGTCGAGGCAGGAAAGATCGACGCCGGCATTGGAAAGTGCTGCGACGCGGCCGTTGAAGCGCGAGAGCGCGTTGCCGAGTTTCAGGCCGGCAGCATCAGCGAAACCGGAAAGGGCCGCGGACGCATTGACGAGCGGCACGTCGAGCGACAGGAACTCTTCCAGCACATGGAAGGCGGCATCGTCGAGGCGCGTTTCGGACAGGATGAGCTTTTCCTTGAGCCGTCGGGCGATCTCCAGGGCCGAGCGGCCGGCATTCGTCGAATAGCCGGTCTTCTGCATCTCCCGCTCGAGATAAGCGACCAGCGCCTGCTCGTCGCCTGATGCGACAAGCCTGGCGATATCGTCGTCCAGCCCGGTGACGAATTGCGGGCTGACGAGGCTGGCAAGCAGTGCTTCCAGCTGCGTCATATTGCCGAAGGCGTGGATCAGGCGCTTCTGCCAGCCGAGCGGCAGGCCGAGCGCCTGGACGACGGCCTCGAACACCGCCTGGTCGCCCAATGTCACGGCTAAGCGCCGGCCCGGCAGCAGGCGGGCGAGAATGCCGGTGGCGTCGCCGATGGCGCGGGCATCGGCGTTTGACAGGTCGATATCGCCCAGATCCTCGATCCCGGCCTGATAGAATTCATTGGCGCCGTCGCGGCGCTGGCGGAAAACCTCGCCGAGATAGGCGTAGCGCTTCGGCGTGCCGGTCGCCGTCTCGATGTGGCGCAGACAGACGGGAATGGTGAACTCGGGACGCAGGCAGAGGCTGGCGCCGGTTTCGCTCTCCGTAATGAAGATGCGACGACGCAGATCTTCGCCGGCGATATCAAGGAAAGGTTCGGCCGGCTGAATGACAGGCGTATCGATGCGCTCAGCGTTGCGCTCGATGAATTCGGCGATCAGGTCGTTGGCGAAATCGGGGAGATTGATCAGGGGCATGCCGGGCTCCGAATAATAGGCGACGGGCGTGCCGGAAAATACCCCCCTCTGCCCTGCCGGGCATCTCCCCCACAAAGGGGGAGATCAGCTGGGCGCCCCAGATTCCCAAAATATTGAGCGTGCGCCAAGTGGCTTCGGCCCCCTAAGGTGTTTGATTGGGGCAAGAGGCCACTCCTATCCGATCTCCCCCCTTGTGGGGGAGATGCCCGGCAGGGCAGAGGGGGTACGCCTCAGACATTCGCCGCCCTTTTCCGATCCTCGGCCTGCGCAGCAAGGATCTCCTTCACCTTGGCGACAAGGTCGGCTTCCGGCGCCGTCTCCTGCGCTACGCGCGCTTCGCGCCAGCTGGCATTGTCCTCGATCTCGCCGGAGAGCCGCTTACCCTCGATCAGATCCTTGATCTGCACGACGCTTGTCGCGCGTTCGTCGCCGCCCTGGATAATGGCGACGGGGCAGCCGCGGCGATCGGCATATTTCAGCTGGTTGCCGAACTTCTTCCAGTTGCCCTGGAACATCTCGGCGCGGATGCCGGCGGCGCGCAGTTCCTGCGTCATCTTCTGATAGCGGCCCATCGCCTCGACATCGCCGTCCATGACGGTCACCAGCACCGGCTCGATGACCTCACTGGCGCCAAGCTTGCCGAGGTTTTTCAGCGCCGTCATCAGCCGGGAGACGCCGATCGAAAAGCCGGTTGCCGGCACCGGCTGGCCCATGAAGCGGGAGACGAGGCCGTCATAACGGCCGCCGCCGCCGACCGAACCGAAGACGACTTTCTCGCCCTTTTCATTGGTGACGTCGAAGGTCAGTTCGGCCTCATAGACCGGGCCAGTATAATATTCGAGGCCACGCACGACGGAGGGGTCGATCTTGATGCGGTCAGGGCCGTAGCCGGCGCTGGTAACCAGCGCACCGATGAAATTCAGCTCCTCGACGCCTTCGCCACCCCTGGCGGTTCCCGCAACCAACTCGGCGAGACGGACAGCGCTTTCGGCATAGTCCGTGATGCCGACGAAGAACAGCACCTTGTCGATCTGCTCATTGTCGAGACCGGCGCCCTTGGTGAAGTCGCCGGATTCATCCTTGCGGCCGGGACCGAGCAGCAGGGCCACGCCCTCCGGGCCGAACTTGTCGAGCTTGTCGATGGCGCGCAGCACGTTCAGCCGCTGGCCGGCCTTGTCATCACCGCCGAGACCGATCGCTTCGAGCACGCCATCCAGAACCTTGCGGTTATTGACGCGGATGAGGTAATCGCCGCGCTTGATGCCGAGCGCCTCCAGCGTATCGGCCATCATCATGCACATTTCGGCATCGGCCTGAACACCAGGCGCGCCGACGGTATCGGCATCGAACTGCATGAACTGGCGGAAGCGGCCCGGGCCCGGCTTCTCGTTGCGGAAGACGTAGCCGGCGCGATAGGTGCGGTAGGGCAGCTGGATCTCGTTGAAATTCTCGGCGACATGACGGGCAAGCGGCGCCGTCAGGTCGTAACGCAGCGACATCCATTGCTCGTCATCGTCCTGCAGCGAGAAGACGCCCTCGTTCGGCCGGTCGCTGTCGGGCAGGAACTTGCCAAGCGCATCGGTATATTCGAACAGCGGCGTTTCGAGCGGATCGAAACCATAATGCTCATAGACTTCCCGGATTTTTGCCGTCATCTCGTTGACGGCGCGGATATCGCCGGCCGTGCGGTCGACGAAGCCGCGCGGCAGGCGGGCCTTGAGCTTTTGCGGTTTCTTCTGCTTGTCGTTCATTTCCGGGAATTCCACTGACTGTGACAGTGGCGGTTTCCTAGCGGATTGGGCGGGGAGCGGCAAGGGCGAAGGGTCTTGATGTCAAGAGCATTTCCGTTTTTCTCCGAGTCACGGAAATGCTCTATCTCTCTGTTTTCACGCAATTCCGAACGCAAAACCGCTGCACACTTTTGCTGGAATTGCTCTAGACCAGAATCGATTGAACGAAGGAGCTCCATCAGAAATGCGGATATGTGCATGATCACCGAGGCGCTTCTCTATGCCGCGACCTTGCCGCTGACCGGCAAGCCGCATCGAAAGTTCATCCGCTATTCCGTCAATCTCTGGTCGCGAGCCGGGCGCTGTGCGGCGGATTGGGCCGAACATGAGGAGATGAGCCGGAAGGCGATCCTGGCGGCGATGGCCGATCTCCGGCAGAAACGGACGGCCGTCGTGCTCGGCTCCGGCCTGTTGCGCGATGTGCCGATCGAAGTGCTGGCGCGGGATTTCGACACTGTCGTCCTGATCGATCTCGTTCATCTCGCCTCGGTGCGCCTGTGGCTGTCGGCCAAATTCTATCGCAACGTCCGGCTGATCGAGCGCGATCTTTCCGGCTACGACGACCTCGCCGCCGGCCGCGAGCCTGAACCGCTCGGCTTTCTGCGCGGCGTGCCCTATCTCGATTTCGTGGTTTCCGCCAACCTGTTGTCGCAGATCGGCCGCGGCGTGAAACGGCGCCATGAGGCCGAGGCCGGGCGAATGCCTGAAGACACGGTGGAAAGGCTGATCTCGGCACATCTGACCGGACTGTCGGGGCTTCCCTGCCGCAACTGTCTGGTGACCGACATCGCCTATGCCGTGATCGACCGCAACGGCAAGACGCATGAGGAGGCCGACCTGCTGCATGGCGTTTTGCCGCCGCCGGCAAAAGCGGCCTGGACATGGCCGGTCGCGCCGCTCGGGGAAGAAAGCAAGGATTATAGGATCGAGCACAAGGTTATTGCCGGCTGGTGATCAGGATGTGACCGCCGGCAGTATATTCACAGCGAGCCGAAATCGCCGAGATGAACGCCTGGCTCAAGGCCCACGGCAAGTAATCGATCATTGATGAAAAGGGGACGCCGGATGTCCGGCGTTCCCCAAGACTTACGTTGGCGAGGTCAGTCCTTCGGCTCGAAATCGGTCGGGCGGCGGCCGGCGCCCTGTCGCGCCAGCATCCAGCCCGGATATTCGGGCGCAAGCGCGCTTACCTCGTCGAGCTTCTTGATATCGTCTTCATCGAGCTTCAGCTTGACGGCGGCAAGGTTCTGATCGAGCTGGTCGACACGCTTGGCGCCGATGATGACTGTGGTGACGAAAGGTTTGGCGAGGATATAGGCGAGCGCCACGGTGGCGACGCTGACGCTGTGTTTTTCGGCGATTTCGCGCATGACGGCGACGCAGGCCCAGGCCTTGTCCTTGTCGACGGGCGGGAAATCGAAACTGGCGCGGCGGCCTTCACCGTTGCCAGGCGCGCCGGGACCGTACTTGCCGGAGAGTAGACCGCCGGCGAGCGGCGACCAGACCATCAGGCCGAGCTTTTCCTCCTGCATCATCGGCACGATGTCGCGTTCGAGGTCGCGGCCGGCGATGGAGTAATAGGCCTGCACGGTCTCAAAACGGGCAAAGCTCCGGCGTTCGGAGAGGCCCAACGCCTTGGAAATGCGCCAGGCCTGCCAGTTGGAGACGCCGATATAGCGCACGAGACCACGGGACACGAGATCGTCGAAGGCGCGCAGCGTCTCCTCGATCGGCGTCACCGTATCGGTCGCGTGGATCTGATAGAGGTCGATATGATCGGTCTGCAGCCGCTTGAGGCTCGCCTCGACCGAGTCCATGATGTGACCGCGCGAGGCGCCGCGGTCGTTCGGCTTGTCGCCCATAACGCCGTAGACCTTGGTGGCGATGACGACGTCCTTGCGTTGGATGTCGAGGTTCTTCAGCGCCTGGCCGAGCAACCTTTCGGACTCGCCGGTCGAATAGACGTCGGCCGTGTCGATGAAATTGACGCCTGATGCAAGCGAGCGCTCGACGATCCGGTCGGCGGCATTCTGGTCGACGTCGGCGATGGCGCCCCAGGCAGTGCCTTGCTTGGCTTCGCCGAAGGTCATCGTGCCCAGGCAGATTTCCGAGACGAAAAGTCCGGTATTTCCGAGTTGATTGTAACGCATGGTCGAAAAATTCCTTTGTGTCTGCCGCAAGAGGGGCTTGCGAACTACTGAACTTCATTTTTTGATTATTGGCCTGCATATGACAGGCACAGCCGTGGCTGGCTGCAAGGTGAGGCGATTTTCATGTAGTGCGGCGGCGGCGCTTTTCAACGCCGTAGCTTGGCTCTGCGGAGGCTATGCCCTTGTCTCGACACAGGCCGCCGATAGATTGCCGGCCATATTTTAAGAGGTGCGCATATGACGACGCGACCACTAACCACGATCGGCTTCGATGCCGACGATACACTCTGGCAGAACGAACAATATTACCGGCTGACGGAAGCGCATTTCACCGGGCTTCTTGCCGATTTCGCCGAAGGACCGAAGATTTCCGAACGGCTGCTGGAGGCCGAAAAACGCAACCTTCGCCATTACGGCTTCGGCATCAAGGGTTTTACGCTGTCGATGGTCGAAACCGCAATCGAGATCACCGAGGGCAAGGTTCCGGCGAGCGTGATCGCCAAGATCCTCGATACCGGCCGCGATCTTCTCAATCATCCGGTCGAGACGATGCCGCATGTGCGCGATACGCTGGAGGCGCTTGCCGGCAAATACCTGCTCGTCATGATCACCAAGGGCGATCTCTTCGACCAGGAGCGCAAGCTTGCCCAATCCGGGCTCGGCGACTTCTTCGATGCCGTCGAGATCGTCTCCGACAAGACGGCCGTCACCTATCGCCGCATCTTCGCCAAGGTCGGCGACGGGCCGGAACGGGCGATGATGGTCGGCAATTCGCTGAAATCCGACATCGTGCCGGCGATCGCCGCCGGCAGCTACGGCGTCTTCGTGCCGCACGAACTGACCTGGGTGCTGGAACATGTGGACGAGCCGAAAGAGGCGCCGCGCTTCCGCAAGATCGACCACCTCGGCGAATTGCGCGACCTGATCGACCGGCTCGGCTAAGCGGGGCGCTACCTCTGCCTCATTGCGGCTTCGGCGGGGCCTTCGGGAACAGCGAGGGGCGCTCCGGCTCGGCCGGCGGTTTCGGCGGCTGCGGGGCAGCCGCCAGCGGCTCGATCAGGATGCTGAAGGGAGCGCCGAGGCCACGGCGCGGCGAGACCTTGGAATAATAGGGACGCATCAGCCAGGTGGCGTTTTCCTTGATCGTCGTCTCGAAGCTCATGCCGTCCTCGTCGGTGCCGAAGAAGGCCTCGTCGTCGGGTTTCGACAGGTCGAAAATCGCCAGGAAGGCAAATTTGCTTTTCGTCGAAAAGCTGATCTTCAGGTGCTGGCCGGCGCGCACCGGCAGCGTATAGACATGGCCATTGCCGAACTTCGTCCAGCCCTTCAACTGCATGGTGACCGCCGGGAATTGCAGCTTCTCCAGCTTCTCGCCGGGATCGAGCTGCGGCGTCTGCGCCATGGCGGAGACCGTCAGGAGGAAAAGGGCAGCAGCGGCGATCAGTGTTCTCATGGAATGATCTTTCATGGGCGAACCAGAGCGGTGCGCATCGCCTCGACCTCGGGCCGGCAGAAGCAGCCATCCAGATGATCGTTGACGAGACCCATCGCCTGCATGAAAGCATAAACTGTGGTCGGGCCGACAAAGGTCCAGCCGCGTTTCTTCATATCCTTCGAAATGACCACCGATGTCGGCGTCGTCGGATTGGCGATGATATGCTCGCGGTCGACCACCGCCGGCCGCTCGTTATGGCCGGGCTCGTAGCGCCAGAAATAATGGGCGAGCGAGCCGAATTCGGCCCTGAGCTCGATTGCGCGTTTGGCATTGTTGATGGTCGAGACGATCTTGCCGCGATGGCGGATGATGCCGGCATCGGTAAGACAGCGGGCGACATCCGCTTCACCGAAGAGAGCGACCTTTTCGAAATCGAAACCTGAAAAGGCGGCGCGGAAATTCTCGCGTTTGCGCAGGATCGTCAGCCAGGAAAGACCGGACTGGAAGCCTTCGAGGCAGATCTTCTCGAAGAGGCGGATATCATCGGTGACGGGGCGGCCCCATTCCTCGTCATGATACCGGAGATAATCGGGCAGATTGGCGTGCCAGTGGCAGCGGCTCCTGCCATCCTCGCCGATGATGATGCCAGTCGCGCTCATGATCCTTCATTCTGCGGGGGTCCGCTTCGTTCTCTGCTCATGATTCCGGCTTTACCATTTGCAAACTGTCTTTCCAAACCGAACGGTAACCCTGACGAAAAGTTTATCCGGCGGGTCGGCTTTTCATGAATCGATCTTTACCATTCGCTGGCGGATAGGATGGCAGCGTCTTCCCAGGGCGGACATTCCCGCCAGCGCATTTTCGGTCATTTGTAGAGAGTTCGTCCGATGATGAAACAGCTTGTTCTTGCCGCAGCCTTGTTCGGCATTTTCTCCACGGCCGCCATTGCAGACGACCGCTACGCCACCCGCCCACCTGTCGTGCTCAGCCCGGACCTGACCGCACCGTGGATCAACCAGCTCGGCGGTGGCAGGGTTCGTCCCGTCGTCTATCAGCGGCCGGTCGTCCGCCAGCAGCAGGGCGGCCTTTTCCAGCGCCGCGTGCTGCGCCAGGCGCCGCAGGCGGCACCGCAGACCGTCTCGGCGATTAAACCCGGCATACCGTCGATCCGCCGTCCGATCGAACCGCAATACCTGCCGCAGATGGTCGATTACGACACCACGGAAAAGCCCGGCACGATCGTCATCGATACCAACAACCGCTTCCTCTATCTGGTGATGCAAGGCGGCAAAGCGCGGCGCTACGGCGTCGGCGTCGGCAAGCCGGGCTTCGAATGGGCAGGCGCCCACAAGATCACCCGCAAGACCGAATGGCCGGACTGGACGCCGCCTTCCGAGATGGTCCGCCGCGAAGCCGCCAAGGGCCATTATCTGCCGGCGCGCATGGATGGCGGGGCGGAAAACCCGCTCGGTGCGCGCGCCATGTATCTCGGCTCGACGCTTTACCGTATCCACGGCACCAACGCGCCCTGGTCGATCGGCAGCGCCGTTTCCTCCGGCTGCATCCGCTTGCGCAACGAAGACGTCGTCGACCTCTACGACCGCGTCAATGTCGGGACCCGCGTCATCGTCATGTAACGGCGGCGCAATACTTGCAGCGCCGCGCGTCTTTTCTGATGCGCAAGGGACGCCGTAACCCTTTAAATTGCTGCATAATTTTTCCTTACGTCGATTCTGATTTGAGGATAAATTATGCAGTAGGAGCCGCAAGAACATCTGCCTCCCCTTCTCCAAAAAATGCTTTATCCGGCCACACCGATCTTGAATCGGGCAGAAGTTCATGTAGCTTCGAGCGGATTTGCTTGAGGGGAATCGATCATGATCAAACTAATGTCGGGTCTGGCTGCTGCCGGACTTGTCCTGTCCTTGATGTCCACATCCGCCTTTGCTGCACCCGCCGGCTCCGCGTCCGACAATGCACGGCGCCCGGCGCAGATCGTGCGCGTGGCGCAGATGCCGAAATATGTGAAGCCGCAGTTCAAGCGCAAGAAAGTGCGGCTGGTGACGACGGAGGCTGCCGGCACCGTCATCATCGATACCAACAACAAGTATCTCTACCTTGTCGAAGGCAACAATCGCGCCACCCGCTACGGCATCGGAGTCGGCCGCGACGGCTTCGGCTGGTCGGGGGTCGTCAAGATCGGCCGCAAGGCCGAATGGCCGAGCTGGACGCCGCCGGCCGAGATGCGCCGCCGCGAAGCCGCCAAGGGACATATTATTCCCGCTTTCCAGGAAGGCGGCGAGGACAATCCGCTCGGCGCCCGCGCCATGTATCTCTACCAGGGCGGCCGCGACACGATCTTTCGCATCCACGGCACCAACCAGCCTTGGACGATCGGCCTCAACATGTCTTCCGGCTGCATCCGCATGATGAACGCGGACGTCATGCATCTTTACGATCGCGCCTCCGTCGGCACCAAGGTGATCGTCATCGGCCCCGGCAACAGGCAGGGCAAGGTCGCGTTCGAGGACAGGGGCATCGACGTGCTGCGCACTATGTTCGGCGGCTGAGCAACACTTACCGAAAAAACGAAAGGCGCAGTTTGTCGCGCCTTTTGTTTTGCTTAGACTTTGCGGCCAAAAGCTGGCACACGTGCCTAAGAGTCGACATATTTGTTTCGGGGCTATTCAATGATATCTGCGCTGCGTTCCTCCGCTTCCTTGCTTGCGGGCATCGCGTTTTTTACCGTCTGTTCGGCAGTTTCCGCCTCGGCGGAAGACCTGCAATTCTCCATTTACGGCGGCTACCAGACCGCACCGCACAGCGGCGTCGATCTTTCCGACGGCACGAGTTTCACCGCCGGCTGGGAAGGCAAGTCCTTCGGCAGCCCGCCTTATTACGGCGCCCGCGTCACCTGGTGGCTCGAGGATTTCAACAAGCCGAACTGGGGCATCTCGCTCGATTTTACCCATGACAAGGTCTATGCCGACGACGATACGCTGGCCAAGGCCGGCTGGTCGCATTTCGAATTCACCGACGGCCTGAACCTGCTCACCGTGAACGGTCTCTACCGCTTCCAGGATCCGGCCCGCCGCTGGACGCCCTATCTCGGCGCCGGTATCGGCGTGAACATCCCGCATGTCGAAGTGATTCGTCCCGAGGGCAAGACCTGGGCCTATGAATTCGGCGGCGTGACGCTGCAGGCCCAGGCCGGCGTCGACTTCAAGGTGACCGAGCGCTGGTCCACCTTCGTCGAATACAAGGGCACCTATTCACGCGTCGACGTTCCGATCGATAGCGGCGTGGACCTGAAGACCAATATCTTCACGAATGCCGTCAACGTCGGCGTTTCGTTCCACTGGTAACAAATTTCAGCTGCGGTGTTATTTGGTGCCGCAGCTGACCTTGCCCTCGACGGCATAGGGTTTTTCACCGCCTTCGATGGTCAGGGAATAGCTGCCGCTGAAATTTGCGGCCGGCTTGCCGCGCTCGCCGGCGACGACCACCAGATCCAGCGTTGCGCCGCCGGTGTCATCTTCGCCGCCGTCGAAGACTTCCATGAGCAGTTCGCCGTTACGCGACCAATGGTTTGTCAGGTGCTGCGATTCGAAAACACGCTTTCCGAACACGGCCTCTTGTGCCGGATCCTTGACGATCAGCGCGCCGCGGAAATGGTTGAGCTTGTGGCCGGCGGCGCTTTCGAAACCGCTTTCCAGCGTGAAGCGCGCTTCCTTGTCGTCGGCGGAACAGAAAAAACGACTATTCGCATGGGCAGTGCCTGCCGCGCCGAGCAGTCCCGCAAATACGATCATTCCACGCCACATCGCCCAACCTCCCGAGACAGCGTCCTTTGCGGCTCTCGAAAAGATGCGCGGCGCTGTAATAGGGCTCAGCCTAACGGCAAACCTGTTAATTTTTCCGGCACAGCGCCGCCATAGGCCCAATCGAGAAGCTCGACCGTATGCAGGATCGGCATGCCGGTGCCGGTGGCGATCTGGGTGATGCAGCCGATATTGCCGGTGGCGATGATATCGGCCTTGGTGGCCTCGATGTTCCTGACCTTGCGCGCCTTCAGCGCGGCCGAGATCTCCGGCTGCATGATGTTGTAGGTGCCGGCCGAACCGCAGCAGAGATGACCTTCGGCGGGATCGCGCACCGTAAAGCCCGCCGCTTTCAGCAATTGCTTCGGCGCGAGCGTGATGCGTTGGCCGTGCTGCATCGAACAGGCGGAATGATAGGCGACCGTGATACCCTTCGGCATCTGCGAGGGCAGGTCGAGGGTTGCCAGATATTCGGTGACATCCTTGGCCAGCGCCGAGACCCTGGCCGCCTTTGCGGCATAGGCGGAATCGAGGCGCAGCATATGGCCGTAATCCTTGATCGTCGTGCCGCAACCTGAAGCGGTGATGATGATCGCGTCGAGGCCCTGCCCGTCGATCGCGCGCGTCCAGATATCGACATTGGCACGCGCGCTTTCGAGCGCCTGTTCGGCGCGGCCCATGTGATGGACCAGCGAGCCGCAGCAGACCTCGCCTTCCGGCATCACGACCTCGACGCCGAACCGCGTCAGCAGCCGGATCGCCGCCGCGTTGATGCCGGGATCGAGCACCGGCTGGGCGCAGCCGGAAAGCATCGCCACCCGGCCGCGCCGTTCCGTCTCGGGCCGATACGTGCCGGGTTTTGCGAAGTCCGAAGCGGCCGGCGGGATCCGCCGCGGCGCAAGCGCCAGCATGGCGGCAAAGGGTTTCAGCGCGCCACCGCGCATCAGGCCGGCGAAGGGCCGGCCGAGACGGGCGAGATTGAGCGCTAGGCGGAAACGGCCGGGATAGGGTAGCACGGCGGCAAGGATGGCGCGCGTCAGCCGGTTCATGAACGGGCGTTTATAGGTCTTTTCGATATGGGCGCGGGCGTGATCGACCAGATGCATGTAATCGACGCCGGAGGGGCAGGTGGTGACGCAGGCAAGGCAGGAGAGACAGCGGTCGATATGGGTGACGACTTCGGCATCGGCGGCCCGGCCGTTTTCCAGCATGTCCTTGATCAGGTAGATGCGGCCGCGCGGGCTGTCGAGTTCGTTGCCGAGCGTCACATAGGTGGGACAGGTGGCGGTGCAGAATCCGCAATGGACACATTTGCGCAGAATCTGCTCGGATTCGGCGACATCGGGGTCGAGAAGCTGGGTGGGGGTGAAGTTGGTTTGCATCTAGCGGGATCCCCGAGGGATGGTGAAGGTTGTGCTTGGGACACCCCCCTCTGTCCTGCCGGACATCTCCCCCACAAGGGGGGAGATCGATATGCCGCACCCGCTTCCCATCTCGCAACGCTCAGGTTTACCATCGCGATAAGTCGAAATGAGAGCGTCACGGCTCCTGCGTGATCTCCCCCCTTGTGGGAGAGATGTCCGGCAGGACAGAGGGGGGTAACCCAAGCACAAACTCATCTTATCCTTCACCCCATCTTCCCCGGATTGAAGATTCCCGCCGGATCGAATTTTTCCTTCACCCGCCGGGACAACATCGCCACCGCCTCGGGCTCCGGATGGAAGGCGGATGTAACCGCCCTCGCCTCACCAGATGCACGGATCAGCGTCGCGTGGCCGCCGCCGAGCGCCTTGATGTAGCGACGAACCAGTTCGGCTTCGGGGCATGCTTCCATGCGCATCCAGACGAGGCCGCCCTGCCAGTCGTAGAAGGCGTCGACGCCTGCCTCGAGGCGGAGGGCTGCGACCAGCTGATGGCCGGTGCCAGGGGCAACCGAGACGCGCCAGACTGGTCGCGCCGTGCCGTCGGCATAGGGCAGCACGTCGCGGATGTCCTGCCAGAGCCTGAAGCTTTCCGGCTGTTCCAGCCGCGTGACCGTGGCGACGCCCGACATTGCTGCGGCAAGCTTTTCGATGCGCACGTCGACCGAGCCCGGCAGGCCTTCGATGCGCAGAACCGTCGCCTCGCCCTCGGGCAATTTGCCGGCGAGGAATTTCCACGTCACCGTCAGCGGCAGATGGGCGGCGGCTGAGACTTCGACCGGCAGGGCCATCGCCGCCGCCATGGCGTTTGCCGCCTCGGCGTCGTTGAGACCTGATAGCACCACCGTCCGCTCCGTCTTCGGGCGCGGCGGCACGCGGAAGGTGACTTCGGTAAGGAAGCCCAGCGTGCCATGCGAGCCGGCAATCAGCTTGGCGAGGTCGAGGCCGGTGACATTCTTCATCACCCGACCACCGGCCTTGATGATCTCGCCCCTGCCGTTGACAAAGCGCACGCCGAGCAGGCTGTCGCGGGCGGCACCGGCGATCAGGCGGCGCGGGCCGGAGACATTGGCGGCGAAAACGCCGCCAATGGTCGGCTCGCCCGATGTGCCCATCACCGGGCGATGATCCATCGGCTCGAAGGCGAGCATCTGGCCGCTGTCTGAAAGTGCCGCCTCGACCTCGGCAAGCGGCGTGCCGGATCGGACGGTCATGACCATTTCGCCGGGGTTGTAGGCGACGATGCCGGAGATTTCGCTCGGGCGCAGCCGGTCTTCGGCGGCAACCGCATTGCCGAAACCCGAGCGGCTATCGCCGCCGCAGATTGCGAGCGGCCGGCCGGCTTCCGCATGGGCGCGGACGATCGCCGCCGCCTCTTCCTCGGTCTTCGGCATCAGATCGATCATGCAGCTGGACGCCCCTCGAGCGGAAAGACCTTCGACGGATTGAGGAGCCAGCCCGGATCGAAGGCGGCGCGGGCCGCCATTTGCTGGGCGAGATCCACCTCGGAATATTGGTGCCGCATCAGGTCGCGCTTCTCGATACCGACGCCGTGTTCGCCGGTGAGGCAGCCGCCGGCATCGACGCAGAGCCTCAGGATATCGTTGCCGGCGGCTTCCGCGCGGGCGGCATCCTCCGGATCATTGGCGTTGAAGAGGATCAGCGGATGCATATTGCCGTCGCCGGCATGGAAGACGTTGGCGACGCGCAGGCCGTAATGATCGACGATCTCGGCGGTCCGCTTCAGCACGTAGGAGAGCTGGCTGAGCGGCACGGTGCCATCCATGCAGATATAGTCGGCGATGCGGCCGGTGGCGCCGAAGGCGGATTTGCGGCCCTTCCAGATCAGCGCCGCCTCGGTCGCCGACTGACATTCGCGCACGGTCTTGACAGCATGCCGGCGGGCGATCTCGACGATGTCCTTCAGCGCCGCGTCCATCTCCGCTTCCGAACCCTCGACCTCGACGATCAGCAGCGCACCGACATCGAGCGGATATCCGGCATGGGCGAAGGCCTCGCAGATCTCGATTGCCGGCTTGTCCATGAATTCGATCGCAACCGGGATAATGCCGGCGGCGATGACATCGGCAACGCAGGCGCCGGCCTCCTCCGAACCCTCGAAGCCGAAGAGCACCGGGCGCGCGCCTTCCGGCTTGGCGATCAACCGCACCGTCGCCTCGGTGACGATGCCAAGCTGGCCTTCATGGCCGCAGACGAGGCCGAGCAGGTCATAGCCTGCCGCATCCAGCGCCTTGCCGCCAAGCTCGATCACGGTGCCGTCGACCAGCACCATCCTGACGCCGAGCAGATTATTGGTGGTGACGCCGTATTTCAGGCAGTGGGCGCCGCCGGAATTCATGCCGATATTGCCGCCGATGGTGCAGGCGAGCTGCGAGCTCGGGTCGGGCGCATAGAAAAAACCGTCCGCGGAGACGGATTCGGAAATATTGAGATTGGTGACGCCCGCCTGGACCACGGCAACGCGGTTCGGCAGATCGATTTCGAGGATGCTGTTCATCTTCGACAGGCCGAGCACGACGGCATCTTCCTGCGGAATGGCGCCGCCGGAGAGCGAAGTGCCGGCGCCGCGCGGCACGACGGGAATGCCGTAGCGATTGCAATAACGCATGATGGCGGAAACCTCGGCCGTGGTGCGCGGCAGGGCAACGGCGAGCGGCAGGCGGCGGTAGGACACGAAAGCGTCGGTCTCGAACGGCACCAGCTCGCGCGCCTCATGCACCAGGCATTCCGGCGGCAGAAGATCGGTCAGATCGGCGACGATCTGGGCGCGGCGCGCCAGCACGTCGGCGCGGGGCTCGAGAAACGAAATGGCGTCGGACATGGCGTTCTCCCTGGCCCTGACGACGGGGAATGACAGCGGGAAGATGACAACGGAAACCGGCCCCGACCTCCCTGCCGCCGATAGACCGGCTTAGCACTTTCCCGAAAGTGGCGCAAATGCTAAGCACTTATGCCAAAAGGGGAAAAGTCACGAAAACCGTATGACCAATCTGGGTGATCTCGAAATCTTTGCCAAGGTCGTTTCGACCGGAAGCATGTCGCTCGCCGGGCGGGCGCTCGGCTTTTCGCCGGCCGTCGTCTCCAAACGGATCAAGCGGCTGGAGGACCGGCTCGGTACCCGGCTTTTGCAGCGCACGACGCGACAGATCTCGCTGACGGAGGCCGGACAGGGCTTTTACGACCGGGTTCTCGGCATTCTCGCCGGGCTTGAAGAGGCGGAATTCTATATTTCCGGCCGCTCGGCGCAGATGCACGGCACGCTGAAGATCTCGGCCCCGACCTCCTTCGGGCGCATGCATATAGCGCCGCACCTGAAGGATTTCATGGAGGCGCATCCGGAGCTTGCGATCAACCTGGTGCTGACCGACGAATTCAGCGACATCGTCGGCGGCGGCTTCGATCTGGCGATCCGCATTGCCGAACTCACCGATTCGAGCCTCGTTGCCCGAAGGCTGGCGCCGGTGCGCCGGCTGCTCTGCGCTTCGCCGGATTACCTTGCGGCGCATGGCGAACCGAAGCACATCGACGAGCTGAAACACCATCGCTGCCTGCCGGCCCATAATAACGACACCTGGCGGCTGAAGGGGCCGGACGGGGCGCTCAACCTCAGGCCGGAGGGCTTGCTCATCACCAATTCCAGCGAGGTGATCCGCGAGGCTGTCATCGCCGGTCTCGGGATCGCGCTGCGCTCCACCTGGGATATCGGCGAAGAGCTCAAGAGTGGCCGCCTCGTGCAGGTGCTGCCCGCCTACGAAAGCTCGCACAATGTCGCTCTGTCGGCCGTCTATCCCAGCCGGCAGTTCCTGCCGGCCAAGGTGCGACTGTTCATCGACTATCTCGCGGAACTTTATGGCCCCGTCCCCTACTGGGAGCGCTGACGGCGGCGCCGATTCAGCGCGCCAGATCGAGATAGGCGTTCGCGACCATCGCATCGATATCGGAGGGCACAGGCACGATGCAGGATTGGGGACCGGCCTCGCCCTTGGCGATGCGTTCCAGGCAGCGGGCCTGAAGGGTGAAGCCGAGATCCATCGATTCGACGGTATTGCCGAGCGGCCGCGGGCCGGCGAGATTGGCCATGTGGCCGCCGCCGAGCACATGGAAGGAGCGGCCGTCGCTGAGATGGAAGGTCTCGATGTGATCGGCCTCATAACGATCGATACCGGCGACATCGGGATGGCGGCGGAAAGCCTCGACATCGATCTCATGCGGGAAATGGCCGCCATTCATCAGGATCGCGCCGTCCTTGACCAGCGGCAGGTCGGCCGCCGTCACGATAGCGGCAAAACCCGTGACGGTGACGATGATATCTGCCGAGCGGATCGCCGCATCGCGCAGCGGCGTGACGAAGCCGTCGAGATGGGCTTCGAGTGTCGTCACCGGATCGGTATCGACGACGCTGACGGTGGAAAAGGCATTGCGGAAACAAGCAGCCGTGCCCTTGCCGCAGGCGCCGTAGCCGAACACCGTCACGCGTTTGCCGTTGGTGGAGCGGTTGGTGAAGCGCAGGTAGCTTTCAAACAGGCTCTGGCCGACGGCATGCCTGTTTTCGGCGAACTGCTTGATCGGGCTGTCGTTGATGACGAGGATCGGCATGTTCAGGCGCTCGCGGATCGGCAGCAGGCGGGTGCGGCCGGAGGTGGTTTCCTCGGTGCCGCCGCGGAGATTGGCGTAGGGTTTTTCCGCCGCGATCGCGAAGAGATCGCCGCCATTGTCGAGCAGCAGATCAGGCTTTTCGGCGATCACTGCTTCGAGGCTCTGATGATGGGCGGCGGGATCGGTCGTCTGCGTGGCAAAGACCGTGATGCCCTGGGAACGCAGGAACTCGACCGTCGAAGGCTGGGTGCTGTTGAGATTGCCGGTGCAGACGAGACGCGCGCCGCCGGCGCGAAGCGTCATCAGCAGCGCCACCGTCTTCGGCTCGAGATGAATGCCGGTGCCGATCGACAGGCCCTCGAAAGGACGCGTCCGCTCGAATTCGGCCGCCGTCGCCTTGAGCAGCCGGCAGCTGTTGCCGATCCAGTCGATGCGGGTTGCGCTCTTTTCCATCATCTCTTTCCTATTTGCGTGTTGGTGCTGTTTTTAGCGGAGCAACAGGGCTGCGAATATGGAAGTAATTCTGGCGAAGGGGCAGAAAATCTGCCCTTTCAGGCCGGTGTCCGGTGCCCCTCATCCGCCTGCCGGCACCGACCGGGGTCGAGCCGCAGGTCTCGACCCGTCCTTCGGACCCCAGCTTGCGGGGCGAATGGACATTCCGCGCCCTCTCCGTTCCCCGTCCACCTTTGCGAAAGTCCCCTCCCCAACCCCTCCCCACAAGGGGGAGGGACTAACCCGGAGCGCCCGCCTCTTTCCACTCGAAACGTCGCAGATCTGGAAAACGGGTGCGGCAGGTTAAGCCCCTCCCCCTTGTGGGGAGGGGTTGGGGAGGGGTCTTGATTGGGTCCGAACCGCCACGCCCCTTCAACCCGACATCCCGCAACGAAGCAGCCAGCCGGACAAAGCCGCAAAGGCCGGCCGTTTCGCATCCGGCGTGCGGCAGCAGAGGCTATAGCCCGATGGCCGGGAGATGAAGCCATGGGGCGCGACCAGATGCCCGCGCTGGAGATCGTCCTCGATAGAAGCACGCGGGGCAAGCGCGATGCCAAGCCCGGAGCGGGCAGCCCCCAGCGCCAGTAGCAGATCCTCGAATTCCTGGGCGCGGGAATAGACGACCGGCTGCGTGCCGCTTTCGGCAAACCATTCGTCCCAGAGTTTCGGAACGCTGCGGCTGACAAGCATCGTCAGCGCGCCCATCGCCGCCGGGCCGCTCGATAGTGTCGCGGCAAGCGAAGGCGTCGCGACCGGGCCGAACTCGTCCGCCATGAACCGCAGGGCGGTAATGCCTGCGGCCGGCCGGTATTCGCCGCCCATGATCACAGCGTCCAATTCGGGGTGCATCTGCAACGGTTCGACCACGGTCATCGGCACGATGTCGACGGTATGGCCGAGGCTCGCCTGCATGTCTGCCACGCGCGGCATCAGCCACCAGACTGCGAAGGCGGAGGGCACGCCAAGGCGGATGCGGCCCGGCACCACGCCTTCAAGCTCCGAAGCAGCGCGCTGCAGAATGTCGAAAGCCGCACTCGCGGCGGCTGCAAAAGCGCTGGCCTGCAAGGTCGGGACCAGCCTGCGGCCGTCACGCAGGAAGAGCTTGCGGCCGAAGTGATTCTCCAGCATGTCGATCTGCTGGCGCACGGCGCCGCGCACCACATTCAGCTCTTCGGCAGCCTTCAGAATGCTGCCGTGACGGCAGACGGCCTCGAAGGCGCGGATGGCATTGAGCGGGGGAAGACGCATGGGGACGACATTCACAAAATCATGGTGGATCACTAGATCTCGCCATTGAACGAAAGGCAAGTTCACGCCATATTGTACAGCTGTGCAATGTGACGCATTCGAGACAGGATGTGGCGGATTTTTCGAAACTGTTCCGCCTCAATTTCCCTATGAACGGCGATCAAATCGCGTTTCGAATCGTCACGCCTATTTTGGATTGAGTAAGCTTTCCGTGATATACGTATATGAGTGATTCCTAACGACGACTGCGAAGGTGACCCGACAATTGACTCTTCTCGCCCGACTGGCTTCCGATGTGCAACTGATGTTCCGGCGTCCGCCGCGACAGCAATATGGTGCGCTCTGCTATCGGGTAAAGAAGAAGAGCGGCGAGGTCGAGGTACTGTTGATGACGAGCCGCGACACCGGCCGCTGGGTCATTCCCAAGGGCTGGCCGATGACGCGCAAATGCGCCCATGAGGTTGCGACGCAGGAAGCCTTCGAGGAAGCCGGCGTCCGCGGCGTCGTCGAAGCGGAGACGCTCGGCGCCTACACCTATTCGAAGGTGCTGCGCGACGGGGTGCAGGTGATCTGCAAGGTGCAGGTCTATGCGCTCGAAGTCACCGACATGGCGAAGAACTTCAAGGAAAAGGGCGAACGCCGCATCGAATGGGTTTCATTCGACGAAGCGGCGGCGCGCGTGCGCGAACCGGAGCTCCGCCACCTTTTCCTCGCCTTCAAGCAAAGGATGGCCGACAGGCTTTCGGCCAAGGCGGCGAAGCAAATTCCAGAAGTGAAACAAATTCCGGCAGAATGAATCCTGCCATCTTGCGCTGCTAGGAAAGCAGCGTAGAAGCAGATTCATCCTCAGGAAAAAGAATGCCGCCACGTCCCGCAGTCCTCACGAAACGCACGCTCGATAAGGACCTCGACAAGATCACCCATGCCGAGGACGCGGCGAAGCATGTTTTGCGGCGGCTGGTGCCGCCTGGTCTCGGGCTGATCTTTGTCGGTCTGGCCATGCTCTTTGCCGGTGTCTACGTGTTCGACCGGCCGGGAGCGATGCTCGTCGTCGCGGCGGCGGCCCTTGCCGGCTACATGGCGATGAACATCGGCGCCAATGACGTGACCAACAATGTCGGCGCCGCCGTCGGCGCGCGCGCCATGACGATGGGCCAGGCACTGATCATCGCCGCGATTTTCGAAGTTCTTGGCGCCACGATCGCCGGCGGCGAGGTCGTCAAGACGATTTCCACAAACATTGTCGACGCCGTCCAGGTACCGCCGGCGCTGCTCGGCTGGATCATGATGGCGGCCCTGATGGCCGCAGCCCTCTGGATCAACCTTGCAACCTGGATGAACGCGCCGGTCTCCACCACCCATGCGATCGTCGGGGCGGTGATCGGCGCCGGCATCTCAGCCGTCGGGCCGGAGCCGGTGAACTGGCGGGTGATGCTGGAGATCACCGCGAGCTGGATCACCTCGCCGCTGATCGGCGGGCTGATCGCGGCCGGGCTGCTTTATCTCGTCAAAACCCTGATCATCTATCGCGACGACAAGATCGCGGCCGCGCGGCGCTGGGTGCCGGTGCTGGTTGCGGTGATGGCCGGCGGCTTCATGGCCTATATGGTGCTGCAGCTGTCGCCCACGGGCAGGTTTCAGTCTTTCACCATCATCCTTATCGGGATCGGCATCGGGCTGGTGAGCTGGCTTGCCGCCCGGCCGCTCGTTCTCGCCCAAGCGCGGGATCTTGAAAACCGCAACAGCTCGCTGCGGGTTCTGTTTAAGCTGCCGCTGATCGGCTCCGCAGCGCTGCTGTCCTTCGCGCATGGCGCCAACGACGTTTCGAACGCGGTCGGGCCGCTTTCGGCGATCGTCCATTCGGTCGGCATCGGCGGCGACGCCATCGGGCACCCGCCGCTCTGGGTCATGCTGATCGGCGCCTTCGGCATCTCCGTCGGCCTGCTGCTCTTCGGGCCGCGCCTCATTCGCCTCGTCGGCGAGGAGATCACCAAGCTCAATCCGATGCGGGCCTATTGCGTCGCGCTGTCGACAGCCTTTACCGTCATCGTCGCCTCCTGGCTCGGCCTGCCGGTCAGCACCACGCATATCGCCGTCGGCGCCGTCTTCGGCGTCGGATTCTTCCGCGAATGGTACACGCGCCATTCGAAGGCCCGCATCGCCTATATAAGGCGCAAGGCCGAGAGCTTTGATATCGACGAGCCGGAAGAGCCGAATATCCACGAGACCCGGCGGCGCTATCTCGTGCGCCGTTCGCATTTCATGACGATCATCGCCGCCTGGATCGTCACCGCGCCGGTTTCGGCAGCGCTTGCGGCAATGATTTATTGGGTTATGTTCGCGCTCTTCGTCTGAGATCCCGAGTTTTTTAAATGCGCGCCAATTTCCGTATGCAACGGCTTTTCGTCGACGCGCCGCTTTCCAGCGGCGCCGTCGTGGAGGCGAATGCCGATCAGTTCAACTATCTCGGCAATGTGCTGAGGATGGAGGACGGTGCGGAGATCCTGCTCTTCAACGGCCGCGACGGCGAGTGGAAGGCGACCCTTACCTTCCCCACGCGCAAACGCATCCTGTTGACGGCAACCGAAGAGACGCGGCCGCAGCCGCTGCCTTGCGACCTGCACTACCTCTTTGCGCCGCTCAAGGTCGGCCGCATGGACTACCTCGTGCAGAAGGCGGTCGAAATGGGAGCCGGCCTGCTGCAGCCGGTCATGACCCAGCACGTCCAGGGCAAGATCACCAATCTCGACAAGCTGCGCGCCAATGTCGTCGAAGCGGCGGAGCAATGCGGCATCCTCGGCATTCCCGATGTGGCCGAGCCGGTGAGGCTTCTCGACCTGCTCGACCGCTGGCCGAGCGAGCGTCGCATCATCTATTGCGACGAGGGCGATGCCGGGCAAAACCCGCTGCCGGTGCTGTCGGCGATCAGGGAAAGACATCTCGCTTTGCTCGTCGGGCCGGAAGGCGGCTTTTCGGAAGAAGAACGGGCGCGGTTGCGAAGCCTCGATTTCGTCACCGCCATTCCGCTAGGGCCGCGCATCCTGCGAGCCGATACGGCAGCTGTTGCGGCCCTGGCGGTGGTGCAGGCGGCGATCGGCGACTGGGATTGACCTCGAAAACGGGTTGACATGGAAATCGGCGCTATTTTTTTGATGCGTCGTTGAAAGAATTTCACTTGCAACATAGGTGGCTTGGGTCCAAATCACCCTTCCAATTGCCCGGCCCCCTGGGCGCCTTTTTGAATACAGGTATCCCGCATGGCCCGCGACACTACCGACCAGACACCGCTCTCTTCGGTCCAGGATCTGACCGATTATATCGCCGCGGGCAACAAGCCGCGGGAGCGCTTCCGGATCGGCACCGAACACGAGAAATTCGCCTTCTTTCGCGCCGACAACAGCCCGGTTCCCTATTTTGGCGATGCCAGCATTTCGGCCCTCCTGACCGGCCTGCAGAAAAAAAGCGGCTGGGAGCCGATCACCGACGGCGGCAACATCATCGGGCTTGCCGAGCAGAACGGCATGGGCGCGATCTCGATCGAGCCAGGCGGCCAGTTCGAACTCTCCGGCGCACCGCTGGAGACGATCCACGAGACCTGTCGGGAATCGAACCAGCATCTGGCGACGCTGCGCGAAATCGCCGAACCGATGGGCATCCGCTTCCTCGGCATCGGCGGCAGTCCGAAATGGACCTATGCGGAAACCCCGCAGATGCCGAAATCACGCTACGAGATCATGACCCGCTATATGCCGAAGGTCGGTACCCAGGGTCTCGACATGATGTACCGCACCTGCACGATCCAGGTGAATCTCGACTTCTCCTCGGAAGCCGACATGCGCAAGAAGATGCGTGTCTCGATGAAGCTGCAATCGCTGGCGACCGCGCTTTTCGCATCCTCGCCCTTTACCGAGGGCAAACCGAACGGGCTGCTCTCTTGGCGCGGCGATATCTGGCGCGATGTCGACAACCGGCGCGCCGGCCTGCTCGATTTCACCTTCCGCGACGATTTCGGCTTCCGTGACTATGCCGAATGGGCGCTCGACGCGCCGATGTATTTCATCGTCCGCGACGGCCGCTATCACGACTGCACCCATGTCACCTTCCGCCAGTTCATGAATGGCGCATTGAAGGGCGAGGTCGCCGATCCGGCGCCGACGATGGGCGACTGGACGAACCATCTTTCGACACTCTTCCCCGACGTGCGGCTGAAGCGTTTCCTCGAAATGCGCGGCGCCGACGGCGGCCCATGGCGCCGCATCTGTGCCTTGCCGGCCTTCTGGGTCGGCCTGCTCTACGACGATGCCGCACTCGAAGCCGCCGACGAACTGACCAAGGATTGGAGCTTTGCCGAGGTCGGTGCGCTGCGCAACGCCGTTCCCGCCGAAGGGTTGAAGGCGCAATTCCGCGGACACCCGCTCTTCGACATGGCGCGCGAGGTGATCGGCATTTCACGGGCCGGCCTCAAGGCGCGAGGCAGGCTCAACCGGGAAGGCCAGGACGAGAGCATCTTCCTGGCGCCGCTCGAAGAAGTGCTCGCCAAAAAGGCGACGCTCGCCGAGGATCTGCTGTCGCTCTATCACGGCCGCTGGCAGGGCTCGGTCGAACCGGTGTTCGAGGACTATCAGTACTGAACTGAGCCCCTGAATTCCCTAAATCGGAATCGATTCAAGGAATATGCAGTAGCAAGCTGTGGTCACGGCGCCTTCGCGCGCTTTCTGGCTTCGCGCGATCTTGCCGTGCGACGGGCGGGCCTTAGTTCCTCGATCGTCGGCAGCCACCACTCGGCGTCTTGAACTGGTGGCAACTTCGCAGGCCAGGTGCGGACGAGTTCTTCCAATGTGGGGATCCGCCAATATCCCCAGACGTGGTCCTCGGTCACGCCGAGATAGAAGTCCGCAACGACGTTCGGGTCGACCAACTCACCTGATATTTCGGTAAACACGACGATTCCATAGGCGGTGACCACGGGACGGCCTATCGGCGGCAAGTGGTCGCTCTGAAGCGGGTAGCGATGACGCTTTCGTTCCGCAGAGCGGAGCTTGCTGCGCACATCCCGTTCGGTCCCTTTCCGCTCCTCGGCTCGACGTCGTCTCTCCTCCGGCTCGTTTCTGCGCGCCGCCGCCTCGATCTCCGCCCACCGGCGTCTGAGTTCCTCATAGGACCGGAAGGGAACGTGCCATAGCTTGAGATCGCCGTCCCATCGCGAGAATGGCACCTCGCGCAGTTCGTCGACGACGGTCTTTGAATACGGCGTGCGGATTCGAAAGCCTGCCTTGCCGAGTTCAAGGTAAGGACTGTCGATGGGATCGAAGGCGAAGGCGTCGCGGCCCTTCGCATCGGCATGGGCGTCGGCTTCAGCCTCCATCTCGGCAAGCCATTGCCCGATGCGGCGGGACGCCGTCCGCCCGGGAACGAACCAGGCCTTGCGGGCATCACTCCAGCGGGCACGGGGGAAGCGTCTTCGGAATTGCTCGACGGTCATCCTGTCATAGGGGAAGGAAATGTCGGCGCCCGGCTTCGCACCGTCTTCATTCGGTGGCGCCTCGTCGTGACCAGTGGAGGATTTGGTTTCGGCCATGGAAGAAGAACGCCGGCGCGCAGGGATCGGTTTCCGATGAGCATACCATATAGGCCGATGGAGGGTGACGGCCGGCCGTCGTTATGGCCGCTTTCGCCTCATCCGGCTAAGTTCTTATGGCAAAAAGCCGTTTGCGCATTGCCATTTCCGGTTATAGTGGCGTTACAACGCGTCACGACCGGGGGAAAGGGACTTCCATGCTGCCACTCTTCGACATGATGATGCAGGCGCAGAACGGGGCGGCGATGGAAGCGATCGCCCGGCAGTTCAACCTTGCGCAGGAACAGGCGACGAAGGCGATGGCGGCGCTGATGCCGGCCTTTTCCGCCGGGCTGAAACGCAGCACCAGCAATCCCTATGATTTCGTCGGGCTGATGCAGGCGGTCTCCTCCGGCAACTATGCGCGATATTTCGAGGATATGAACCGGGCCTTCACGCCGGAGGGTATTTCCGACGGCAACAACATCCTTGCCCAACTCTTCGGCTCGAAGGAGGTTTCGCGCGCGGTCGCCGCCCAGGCGGCGCAGATGACCGGCATCGGCCAGGACATTTACAAGCGGATGCTGCCGGTGCTCGCCGATACGCTGATGGGCGGGCTCTTCAAGCAGACGACCGGCCAGATGGCCTCGCCGGTCAATCCTTTCGTCAATACGGCGATGGGCGAGACCATCCAGAAATGGCTTGAGAGTACCGGCTTCGCGCCGAAGCCGGCCTCAGAGCCCAGCGTCTTCGACAATCCCTTTACGCAGGCGATGCAGCAGATGTTTTCGGTGCCGAAGCCTGCGGCAACGCAGACGCCGAACCCCTTCCTCGACAATCCTTTCGCCAAGGCCTTCCAGGAGATGATGGGCGGGCTCGGCCAGCAGCCAAAGCCCCAGACCACGACCAAGATGCCGGAAGCGCCACACGAAGAGGCGAAGGCCGCTGCAGACAGCTATACCGAGATGCTGAACGCCATGTTCGACAGCGGGCTGGAAGTGCAGAAGAACTACCAGCGGAACCTGGAAGCGATCTTCGAAACCTATCGGCCGAAGCCCTCTTCGGAAAAGAGCGAATAGCGCTCTGAAGCGCGTCGCGATCTTTCCGATTCGCTTGCCACGCTTTAGGTCCTTGGTTTCTCGCATATCGTTGCCGCAAAACCGCGACACACTTTTGCGCGACATGCTTTAGATTTTTGCGCATGTCGTTATCGCAAAACCGCGCACACTTTAGCGCGACATGCTTTCGCGCATAAAAAAACCCGGAGATGGCTTGGGAAAGCCGATCACCGGGTCAAGCGGCAGGGCTATTGGCTATCACCCTGCGGGGAAACTCGACGCTCCTACTCTTCGTGGGAGCGGAAGAACGACAGGCGCCAGCGATTGCGCGCCGAGCGCGTCAGATGTTCCGACGGGTCCTCGAAGAAGGTCGACGCCAGGAACGCGGAGGTCAGGTCGGCCCTGCTAAGGCCGATATCCCTCAGCTGAGCGTCGCTCAGATCGTGCAGCGTGTTGATCTCCATTCGATTGCGGAACCCGCGAAAGAGGGAGGTCAACGGTGCGAGGCCTGCTGCCAGACGCTGGGAAAACGTCGGGGTGAGCTTGCCACAGTCGAGTTCTATTGTCCGATCTGTCATGCGCATGGGACTCTCCTTTCTTTCGATTTTCTTTTGGCGCGCAACAACCCACCCCTCCCGCGAGGTCGCACGGGAAGGAGCAAGGCTGAATTGGCTCGGACAGGCAGGGTGTCTGTCCTTCACTTTGCTTGATTTGCATCCCGAAGATGCCAAAGACCTATTGATCAGTCCAACGAATGTTTCTAATGATTATCATCAGCTATCTTTATGGGTGAAAACATGTCCGCGCCTCTTGATCTCGACCAATTGCAGACTTTTATCGCCATCGTCGATTCCGGCAGCTTCACCAAGGCCGCCGACAGGGTCTACAAGACCCAATCGGCCGTCTCCATGCAGATGCGCCGTCTTGAGGAGCGCATCGGCAAGCAGCTGTTCATCAAGGACGGGCGCGGCAATCGGCTGACGGTCGAGGGAGAAAAGCTGCTCAACTATGCCCGGCGCATCATCCGCCTCAACAATGAGGCGATTGCTGCTTTCGACGACAACAGGCTGGAGGGGATGCTGCGCATCGGTACGCCGGACGATTATGCCGACCGCTACATGCCCGAAATCATCGGCCGCTTCGCCAAGACGCATCCGAATGTCGAGCTCTACATCGTCTGCGAGCCCTCGGTGGATCTGGCCGAGCGCATGCACAAGGGCGAACTCGACATCGCGCTCGTCACCCACAATCCGCGCGAGCGCATGTCCGATGTGGTGAGAACCGAGCCGCTCTGCTGGGTGGGTTCGGCCAACCATCCGATCCGCGACGACGCCCCGGTGCCGCTTGCCGTCGGCCGGCGCGATTGCCAGTGGCGCCAGCTCGCCTGCTCGGCGCTCGATGCTGTGGGACGCGAGCACCAGATCCTGTTCACCAGCTGGTCCTGCACCGTCGTTGCCGCTGCCGTGCTTGCCGGCATGGCGGTTTCGGTCATGCCGGAATCGGCGCTGCGGACAGGCATGAAGGTGCTGAGCCAGGCGGACGGCTTCCCGGCGCTGCCGCCGGTGCAGATCGGCATCATGAAGCGGCCGGGCGTTTCGCTCTCGCTAATGAACGCGATCACGGCGCATATCACCGCCTGCCTCGACAATATCACGCCCACTGTCGTCGACGACAGCCTCGAGGCGGACGTCAAATCCGCCCAGGCGCGCCTTTATCCGCGGCTGAAGGCGGCCAATATGGTACCAAGCTGGTAAGAACTCTCAGGCAGCGCGCTGTACCGTGGTGGCGAAAAGGGAGGCGCGAATGACGCGCTTCCATTCATCGAGCATGCGCCGCGCCAGGGCCTCCTCGCTCACGGCGGCAAGCCGGATGACGGCGCCGATCAGGTGGCTGAACAGGTAAGTGCGCGCATACATTTCTTCGTCGCAAAGGTCGGGAGCCAGCTGGCGCACGGCGTCATGGAAGATGCCGGCGACGCGGCTGCTATGTTCGATATTCAGCTGCAACAGATCCTGATCGGTCTCCGTTCCCATCCAGACGCCGAGATAGACAGGATCGTTGTGGTAGGACTCGTAATACCAGTCGATGATGGCGCAGACGCGGTCCAGCGCCTGGTCGAGTGACTGGACGTCGGTAAACATCGCCGCCGTCTTCGCCTGGATCGCCGAGGCGTGCTGGTCGAACAGGGCTTTGACGATTGCCGCCTTCTCCGGGAAATACTGGTAAACCGAACCGATCGGTACCTTGGCGGCAATGGCGAGTTCCGTCATTCGCATGGCGCTGACGCCCTTTTTGGCGATGATCTTGGCGGCGGCAGCGAGAATGAGGTCCAGCCTCTGGATGCTGCGCTCCTGCTTCGGCTTCCTGCGCAAGCCGATGCGATCCATGCTTTCCGCGCCCATGTCGTTCCCATTCTTTTTGTTCGCGGCGGAAGGCATGACATGCAGGTCTTCATCGGCGGTAAATGGAAACACTCGCATTTTAACGACCGGCAAAAGCGTATGAAAAACGGGGCTCTACGGCATTATGCTGCAACTCAAAGTGTTGCAATGTCCTTACGCGTCTGAAAAGACGCGGGAGCGCTGCAATGCATCTCGTATTTCGGAACGTTTTTAGAATTTCACCGACAGCGTCGCTTTGGCCCCATGCTGCTGCGCATTATCGGCAATCTGGCCGGAATAGGCGATGCCGAGGATGGCGCTTTCGGTGAGGTCGAAGTCGAGCCCGGCGTCGAGAACGAAGGCGTTCTCTGCCACCGGTACGCCGGCGACGGTGAACGCGTCGCCTCCGGCAAAAGCATGCGTCGACACCGGAACGATACCGCCGGCGGCGTGCCGCCAGCCTGACATGCCGCGCAGGGTGGCGTTCGTCTCGCCCAGGCGGATCTTCATGTCGGCATGCAGGCCAAGTGTGGTGATCGTGGTGTTGGTCGTGCGGCTGGAGCTGTCAAGCGCGGCGGCCCCGCCCTGTTCGGTGAAACCCGCCGTTCGAATGCCGACATGGGCGAGATTGACGAAAGGCTCGAAAGAGGCCGCCGCCGCCTCAAACCGATAGCCCAGCTCGGCAAATGCCTGCAGCGTGCCGGCATTGTAGCTCGCCTCCAGCCTGTCCTCGAAGCTTCCGAGAGCGACGCTGCGGCTGGTCTCGATCTCGTGCCACGTATGAGCGAGACCGGTTCTGAAGGCGAGACCGCCCCATTGCGTGCCCGCGTAAAGGCCGAGGTGATAATCGTTACTCGATCCCGATGAGCTTCGATGCCGCGGATCGAATTGGGAATTGCTGTAACCGGCCATCAGGCCGAGCCTGACGTCATCGAACGTGGCGTCGACGCCGGCGAGAAACCCGCCGGTCCGGTGGTTGAACGTGGCGGCATTGCCGTCCGTGTGTGTCTCGCTTGCACCGCCAAAGGCCGTGCTCCAGAAAACCGGCGCGCCCGAAGGATCGGCAACGATGAGTTCCGGACCGCCCGGCCAGAAGGCCTGTATCGGGATCATGCCGACACCGGCATCGCCGAACGCGGAACGCAGGCGCTCGTTGGCGGCCTCGCGGACAAAGAGGCTTTGCGTGATCAGCGCTGTTTTGATCGAGGCATGGATTTCACCGGAAAGCGCGTCGTAGCTGGCCTGGATCAGCGGCTCGTCATCATCGGGCAATGTGACGATGGCGTCGTAGATATCGTTGCCGGTTCCGAGATTCTCTGCAGCCTCTGCCGTGGCAACCTGGTTGCGCGTCCGTGCCATGTCGCTGAAACGCACGTCGTTGCGTTCGATCTCCAGATAGACGTTGTTCAGATCATAGGAGAGATCTGCCGAGAGGAAGGCATAATCGGACGTGACGGCGCCGAATGTTCCGTTGATCCCGCCGGCGGCGGTAAGGATCGTATAGGTGGAGAAAGGCTGGTAGTCGCCATTCATCCCGACATGGGCAACGCTGGCGCCATTGAGGAACGCGGTCCCCGTGACCGAGATCAAATCGCTGGCAGTGCCAGCGGGATCGACCTCGACCTCATAGGTGGAACTGGGATCGAAGGTGAGGTTGCCGCCAATGGTCAATGTTCCGATGGAGTTGCCCGGCGCGATGGTGACGCCCGCACCAGCGGTCACCGTCCCGATATGACCCGACCCGGCCAGCGTGCCGCCGGTCATCATCAGGATGCCGCCAAGGTTGCCATTGACGATCAGGCGTCCGTCCGAAACCGTGGTCGTGCCGGCAAAGCCCGAGCTATTGCCGGTCAGGCGCAAGGTGCCGCTGCCCAGCATCATAACGTCGCCGCTGCCGGAGAATATGCCGCCATAGGTGGTATTGCTCGCCTGATCGAGCGTGAGTTCGGCGCTGCCGATGGCGATCTCGCCGCCGCTTCCCGAAAGCTCTCCCATAGTCAGGTCGAAGCCGCCGAGATCGAATATGCCGCCATTGACCGCATAGGCGCCATTCTGCACGAAGGCGCCGGCACTGCCCGCCTGCAACGTGCCGGCCTCGACCGTCGTCACACCGGTATAACTGCTGGTGCCCGAAAGCGTCAGCGTGCCGCTGCTCTGTTTCGTCAAATCACCGGCACCCTGCAGATCCGTGGCAATGCCGACGGCAAAGCCGTTCGTATCGATAAAGGCGCCGCCGGCATCGATCGTTACCTCGCCGGCGTTGAAATCGCGCAGGAAATTCGCCTCGTTGCCCGTTGCGCTGAGAATGCCGCCATCGAAAACGAGGTCCGCGTCACCATCGCCTCTCTCGATATATCCGGTCTCCAGGACGCCGCGCCCGTTTGCGTCGCTACCCGCAATCCGCACCGTTCCCGTGGCGCCCGAATCGTCGGCGATGATGACCTCGGAAGCCGAAACCGTGCCGCCACTGTCGACGGTCACACTGCCCGAACCGAATACGCCGACAAACAACGCGCCGGAGTTGATCCAACTCGACCCCGCACCAGTCACGCTTACCACGCCGCTGGCGTTCGAGCTGAAGCCTACATAGCCTTCGCTGTCGATGACCGAGCCACCATTCGAAATAGTCAGTGTTCCTGCTCCCGCCTCGCCGACCGAGACATAGCTGGAATTGATCCAGATGGAGTTCGTGCCGGTGACGATAACCTCACCGATGGCCGTGGAGTCGTTGCTGATATAGCCGGATGCGCTGCTGACCGTTCCGCCGTTCGAAATAGTCAGAGTGCCGGTGCCGCTGTCGCCGATATAAAGATCCTGGGCATTGGTCCAGGTCGAGCCGGTGCCGGTGACCGTCACCGTGCCGCTGGCGCCGGAGAAATAGCCGATATAGCCGAATGCATTGTTGACTGCAGCTCCGTCTTCGATGGTGAGCGTGCCGGTGCCTTGATGGCCGACATAAAGGTCGTCGGCATTGGTCCAGGTCGAGCCTGCCCCCGTGACCGTCACCGTTCCTGCGGCGCCTGGATGGACGCCGAGCACGCCGATGTCATTGCTGACTGTGCCGCCATTCCGGATGACAAGGGCTGCATCGTCACCATTCTGATCGCCGACGATGAGGTCGGTATTGATTGTCCATGGGCTCGGTTGCGTGCCCGCGCCGGTACCGCCCGGGTCGTTGCCATCGACGATCTCCGTGTCATTGCCGGTGATGACCTGCGCCCATCCCGGTCCCACGGCCAGGACCAGCGCCGCAGTGCTTGCCAATCCCGCAAGTCGCAGCATGACCATCCCTTGGATTGCCGCTCCACATATCCTTTCGCCCATGCTCGCTCGCAAATCGTCCCCACATCATTCGCTCGCGCAGAAATAGGCCAATCAATTTAAATATTAGTAACCATGTTATTGAAATATTCATCGGGCGCGGGAACAACAACCTTACGTCGCACGCTTTAGGCGGATGTTTTGACTGGTCCTCCAGCCTTTTCACTTTGGTGAAAACAATATCGTTGGGAATGACTCAACGTCGGGCGGCCATATTGCCGCCGATGCCGGCATCTTGCGTCGTCGGCCTGCAACACTTTGAATTGTTACATGATCTTATCCTGAGCTCGATCCCGACTTAAGGAGTTATGCAGCAGGTACGGGCAAGTGATGGGGCGGCGGCGCCTGCCGCCTCAGCTCATCACCATCCATGCGGCAAGCCAGATCCACATGGCGGCAAGCACCAGGTAACCGGCGGCGAAGATCGGGCTGCGATAACGCAGATCGTTGCTGGTGACATGGATGGCGGCGTGGGCGTAACGCAGGGCGACGAAGGCCCAGGCGAGGCCGAGGGCGACGAGATTGTCGGCCTCGGTAATATAGAGAAGAACGCAGCAGGCGTAGAAGAGCACAGGCAGTTCGAACTGGTTGGCGAGGCAGTTCTTGACGACCAGGCTTTCGGCCGGCTCGCCGCGGTTTTCGCGGTAATCCGATTTCGCGATGCTGCCGGCGCGGACCATCCTGGCGCGACGCATGCCCAGAAGCGCATAAAGACCATAGACCAGGGCCACATGGGCGAGGAGTGGCCAGAAGATTTGATAGCCGGTCATATGTTGGTCGTTTCCTTTCGGCTTCCGCTTTCGACGCGAGCATTAGCCGAAAGGGGAGCTGGATACCAGCATAGGGCAACGCCCCATCGGCACCTGCGTCGCTAAGGCACATCGGCGCAGGTATCCCGGCTTTTCGACATGGAGCTGGATGGAATACGGCGCCTCAGTCCTGGCGCGAAGAGAGCCAGCGCATGATGGCGAGCCGGGCGGCGACGATGAAGCAGATGGCAAGGCTTGCGAATTTCAATCGCGTCATCCAGGGCAGCAGGTATGTTGCAAGACCTGCATACGCGCCGTTGCCGAAGGCGATGAGGCTCGAGATATTCTCGCCATAGTCGGCGATGCCGTAGATGAACGGCAGCAGGTAGACCGCCTTGCTAATGACCGGATGCACCGATTGGCCGAACCACGAACCGACAGGACCGAGCTTGAGGAAGGCGAGGAACAGCAGCGCTGTCAGCAATGCCGGAAAGATCAGCTCCGGCCCGAAATACATGGCGCGCAGCAGCCTGGTCGCCGTCTCGTTCTCATCGAGCAGCTGCTGCATGTGGAAGACCGCAGACTCGTCGTAACCGGCGAAATAAGTATCGAGCACCGCCTGGCCGGTTTCGTGCTTGAAGGGAACGACGAAGCCGAAGGTCGTCCAGGCGAGCACGGCAAGGCAAAGGGCTGCGAGCAGCGCGACGATCCAGAGAGGAATCCCGCTGCCCGCCTTCATGATCAGAGGCCGGCGCCCGGATAATTCGGGCTCTCGCGGGTGATCGTCACGTCATGGGCGTGGCTTTCGCGAAGACCGGCACCGGAGATGCGCACGAAAGTCGCCCGCTCCTGGAAATCCTTCAGATCCTTGCCGCCAACATAGCCCATGGCCGCCTTGAGACCGCCGGCGAGCTGGTGGATGACGCCCGAGACCGGCCCCTTGTACGGCACCTGACCTTCGATACCCTCAGGCACGAGCTTCAGCGTGTCGCGCACTTCGGCCTGGAAGTAACGGTCGGCCGAGCCGCGGGCCATGGCGCCGACGGAGCCCATGCCGCGATAGGCCTTGAAGGAGCGTCCCTGGTAGAGATAGACCTCGCCCGGGCTCTCATCGGTGCCGGCAAGCAGCGAGCCGATCATGACGGCGGAAGCGCCGGCAGCGATCGCCTTGGCAAGATCGCCGGAGAACTTGATGCCGCCATCGGCAATAACGGGCACGTCCTGGTCATTCGCGGCCTGCACCGCCGACATGATGGCGGCGAGCTGGGGAACGCCGACGCCGGCAACGATGCGCGTCGTGCAGATCGAACCCGGACCGATACCGACCTTAACGGCATCCGCACCGGCATCGATCAGCGCCCTGGTGCCGTCGTAGGTGGCGACATTGCCGGCCATGATGCGCACCGAGTTGGAAAGCTTCTTGACGCGGGCGACCGCATCGAGGACGCGCTGCGAATGACCATGGGCGGTATCGACGACCAGAAGGTCGACGCCGGCCTCGATCAGGCGCTCGGCGCGCTCGAAGCCGTCATCGCCGACGCTGATCGCGGCAGCAGCGCGAAGCCTGCCCTGTGCATCCTTAGATGCGTTCGGGTTCAGCTGCGACTTCTCGATGTCCTTGACGGTGATCAAGCCGACACAGCGGCCTTCGGCATCGACGACCAGCAGCTTCTCGATTCGATGCGAATGCAGCAGGCGCTTGGCCTCCTGCTGATCGACGTTTTCCTTGACGGTGACCAGATTGTCCTTGGTCATCAGCTCATGGATCTTCTGTTCCTGATCGGAAGCGAAGCGGACGTCGCGGTTGGTCAGGATGCCGACGAGGCGGCCGGACTTCTCGACGACAGGGATCCCGGAGATGCGGTAGGACTTCATGAGGCCGAGCGCATCGGCAAGCGTCGCATCAGGGCCGATCGTCACCGGATTGACGACCATGCCGCTTTCGAATTTCTTCACTTGCCGGACCTGCTCGGCTTGTTCGATCGGCGTCAGGTTGCGATGAATGACGCCGAGGCCGCCGGCCTGGGCCATGGCGATCGCTAGACGGCTCTCGGTGACGGTATCCATGGCGGATGAAATGATCGGGATGTTGAGCTCGAAATCCCGGGCGATGCGGGTGGAGATATTCGTCTGGCCGGGCATGACCTCGGAATGTCCCGGCTGCAGCAGCACGTCGTCGAAGGTAAGCGCGTCTGCGCCGGTTGCCGTTTCAATGATGCGTGCCATGGCCAAATTCCTTCATTTAATAAAAATGCGACCCTGTCCGGAAACGAATCGTCCGCCCCGGCGGTCTGCATGGGTTGCTTGGAAGTTGGCGAGGGCTGGTAACACGTCTATGACAGGAAGGAAATAGCAAAAAGCCCGGCCTGCCCGCCGGGCTCGTCATGGGTGCCATGCGCCAGGAGCATTCCGGGAATAACGCTAAGCGATTTTCTGTCCAGAATTCTGTAAAAACAATATGTTATAGCGGTTCAGCGCTTCCGTGAAAGGCTGAACCGCTTCGGATCAGATGTCGAACTGATAGGTCTTCGGTACGAAGCGATAACCGCCATCCTGCCTCTCGACGAAGCCGACTGCCGGGAATGGCATGTGATAACCAAGGAAGGCGATCTTTTCGGTGGCGATCATCTCGAAAACCTTGCGGCGGGTGGCGGCTGCCTGCGTCTTGTCCATGTCGAAGCGCACCTCCCAATCCGGCCGCAGCAGCGACAGGATATAATGGTTGGCGGTATCGCCTGTGAGCACAAGGCGCTTGCCCTCGGATTCGACGTGGAACACCATATGCCCCGGCGAGTGGCCGGCCGCCAGCATCGCCGTTATGCCGGGTGCGACGCTATCACCGTCCTTAATAAAAGTGGTCTTCTCGGCGAGCGGCACGACATTGGCGAGCACCGCCTTGTGGCCGCCCTCGGCAGGTGTGCCCTCACGCGCCTTGTCCGACCAGAAATCATACTCCGCCTGGCCGACGACATAGCGGGCATTCTTGAAGGCAGCCGCGCCGTCTTCCATCAGGCCGCCAATATGATCGCCGTGCAGATGGGTGAGCGCCACCAGCGTGACGTCGTCGGCCGAATACCCCGCCGCCTTCAGGCCTTCGGCAAGCTGGCCGGCGCCGCGTGCGCGACCGCTCGCACCAAAACCGGTATCGACGAGGATGACATCCGAACCGGTATCGATGAGAGCTGGCGTATAGCCGTTCAGGAACTTGTCGGCCGGCAGGAAATTTGCGGAGAGCAACGCCTTGACCGTTTCGGGATCCTGATTGGTGCCGAAGGTTTCATAGGGTTTTTCTGAGATGTTGATGCCGTCGCGGACGACGGTGAACTTATAGGAACCGAGTTTGAATTGATTGATTTCGGGCAAAGGCGTGCCATCCATACTTCTATTTTCTCCAGTCGCGACCGCTTCGGCCTTATCTCTAAAAATTGCCGGCGCCGCAGCCAAGCCAAGGCCTGCGGCAAAAAGTGTGCGTCGCTTCATTCGCGTCGAAATTGTCATATATCCATTCTCCCATGATGTGCGGCTGCCGCCGCTCGGCCCCGATGACGTTTCCGGTCGAATTTCTTGCCCCGGCTGGGAAACCATATGTCAATGTTGATAGCCGACGTTGGCGGGCAAGCCGTCTCACGCAGACGTGAAGCAAACGTGTCATCGACCCGAATTGGGACCCGGATTGGGGGATTGGCAGAACGGGGAAGTGGGACTAAACAGCACGGGCCTTCCCACCTCCCATCCGCGCCCCTCAAGGCTCCCGCCTATGAATCGCATCGTCCCGCTGATCCTCGCCGTCGCCCTCTTCATGGAACAGATGGACTCCACCGTCATTGCAACGGCGCTGCCGGCGATCGCTAGGGATCTCAATGTCGGGCCGATCACGCTGAAGCTGGCGCTGACCTCCTACATGGTGGCGCTTGCGGTGTTCATCCCGGTCAGCGGCTGGATGGCCGACAGGTTCGGCGCCAAGAAGATCTTCCGCCTTGCCATCTCGGTCTTCGTCATCGGCTCGATCCTCTGCGCGATTTCGTCCAACCTCGTCGAATTCGTATTTGCCCGCTTCCTGCAGGGCATGGGCGGCGCGATGATGACGCCGGTCGGCCGCCTCGTGCTGGTGCGCACGACGCAGCGTAGCGACCTGGTCTCGGCCATGGCGCTGCTCACCATCCCCGCGCTTGTGGGCCCGCTCACCGGCCCGCCGCTCGGCGGTTTCATCACCACCTATTTCAGCTGGCACTGGATCTTTCTGATCAACGTGCCGGTCGGCATCATCGGCATCTGGCTTGCGACGATCTTTCTGCCGGAGGTGGAAGCGACGGCGCCGCCGCGGCTCGATGTCACCGGCTTCGTGCTGACCTCGCTATCGGCTGCGGGCGTCGTCTTCGGCCTGTCGGTGGTCAGTCTGCCGGCCCTGCCCCCGATCATCGGCGTCACCGCCACCTTGATCGGCCTCATCTGCGGCGTCCTCTACGTGCGCCACGCCAAGCGGCATCCGGCGCCGATCCTCAACCTCAACCTGTTCAAGAACCCGACCTTCCGGGCCTCCACCTTGGGCGGCATGCTCTTTCGCATTTGCGTCGGCGCCATGCCTTTCCTGACGCCGCTGATGCTCCAACTCGGCTTCGGGCTGACGCCGTTTCAATCCGGCCTCATCACCTTTGCCGGCGCGATCGGGGCAATCACCACCAAGTTCATGGCGAAACGCGTCTTCGCAGCCGCCGGGTTCCGCACGACGCTTCTCGGCGCGGCAATGGTAACGACCCTGGTGACTGTCGTCACCGGCCTGTTCACGCCGTCAACGCCGCATCTCGTCATCATCGGCGTGCTGCTGCTCGGCGGCTTCTCCCGCTCCTTCATGTTCACCGGCGTTAATGCGCTTGCCTTCGCCGATATCGAAGATGCGGAAGCCAGCCAGGCGACATCGATGAGCTCGGTGATGCAGCAGGTCAGCCTGGCGCTCGGCGTCGCGGTCGCCGCCGCGATCCTGGAGAGCTCGATCTATTTCCGCGGCGAAGCGTTGCAGGTGGCCGATTTCCACCTCGCTTTCTACATTATCGCCGGACTGACTGTCATTGCGACCATTCCCTTCATCCGGATGGACCGCAATGCCGGCGCAATCGTTTCCGGCCACCGCTCGAAGGCGATGACGGCCGCAACGGTTGAAGCCGAACATCAGGCGGTGAAATAGGGAGCCGCTAGTCCGGGCTTTCGCAGACGGCAGAGAGCTTGTTGCCGTCGAGATCACGGATATAGGCGGCATAGAAATGGGCGTGGTAGGAGCGCAGGCCGGGCTCGCCCTCATCCACGGCGCCTGCCGCGATCGCCGCGGCATGGAAGGCATCGACATCGGCCCGCGTTTCGGCCGCCAGCGCGACCATGGCGCCATTGCCTGAGGTCGCCCGGCGGCGATTGAACGGCGTCACCACCCAGAAGCGGCAGCGCGTATCGCCCTCGGCGGAATAACCGATTTCCTCTTCGGAAGAGCGTTGGCGGCGATAGCCGAGGGGAGACAGCACGGCATCGTAAAAATGCCCTGCACGATAAAGGTCGTTGGTTCCGAGCGTGACGTAAAGAAGCATGGGATCAGCGGTTCAAATCCTCACAGCGCCGCGCGTCCTTTCGGACACGCAAAGGACGCGGCAACGCTTTCCATTGCTGCCTATCTTATCCTTAAATCGACCTCGATTTAAGGAATTATGCAGTCGATCGCCATCATCCATCAGGACTGGCCCGAAGATCAAGCTTCTTCTGCTTCGCCTTCAACCTTGCGCCCCTTGAACCCCTTGGCCAGCAGGAACATCTCGACCGATTCGGCGCGCGACGAGTTCGGCTTGACATGGACGACCTGGCGAAAGTTCTGCTTGAGCATGGCCAGCAGCTCACGCTCGGTACCGCCCTGAAAAGTCTTGGTGAGGAAGTGCCCGCCTTCCCCCAGCACTTCGACGGCGAAATGGGCTGCGACTTCGCAGAGATGCATGGTGCGCAGATGGTCGGTGCGGTGGTGGCCGGTGGTGGGCGCCGCCATGTCTGATATGACGAGATCCGGTGTGCCGCCGACGGCCTCCAGCAGCTTTTCCGGCGCACTGGGATCGAGGAAATCGAGCTGCAGGATCTTGACCCCCGGCAGCTGGGTCATTTCAAGGAAATCGATCGCAGCCACCCGAATGTCATCATCTGTCGAGCCGGTGACCTTGGCGGCGATCTGCGACCAGCTGCCGGGGGCAGCGCCGAGATCGATGATGCGCCTGGCGCCACGCAGGATATGATGCTTCTCGTCGATCTCCAGCAGCTTGAAGGCAGCCCGGGCTCGATAGCCTTCGAGCTGGGCGCGCTGCACATAGGGATCGTTGATGTGGCGCTCCAGCCATTGCCGGGAAGAGGCCTTCATCTTCTTGTTCTTGACGCGCTGGCCGAGCTTGCGGCCGGTGCGGTTTCCCGCGATCGGTGCCTTGGTCATGCCTATTCCTTATCTCACGATCTCACGCGCTGGCCGCGGCGGTTGCGATTGCGCCGCCACACGCCGTCATCGGCCATCATGTCGGTGAGCAGGCCTTCCCTCAAGCCGCGATCGGCAACGCGCATGCGCGGGCTCGGCCAGCGGCGGCGGATCGCCTCGAGAATCGCGCAGCCGGCCAGCACCAGATCGGCCCGGTCAGGCCCGATGCAGGGATTGGCGGCACGGCTTGCGAAATCCCAGGAGAGGAGCTTTGCCTGCATGGCGGAGACCTCATCGTCGGACAGCCAGATGCCATCGACCTTGCGCCGGTCATAACGCGGCAGGTCGAGATGGACGCCGGCAAGCGTCGTCACCGTGCCCGATGTGCCGATCAGGTGAAAGTCACCGGTCTGGGCGACCTCGATCTCCGGGCAATCGAAGCTTCCAAGCATGCCTTCGACTTCGCGCACCATGCCTTCGAAAGCCTCCGGCGTGACGTCGTGCCCGCCATGGCGCTCCGACAGCGTCACGACGCCGACCGGCAACGAGGTCCAGTGGGTGATGTGATTGGCAAGGCGGCTGAAGCGATTGTCGCCGATGCGGATGACGGCAATCTCCGACGAGCCGCCGCCGATATCGAAGAGCACGACGGAGCGTGTTTCGCGACCGACCAGCGACGAGCAGCCGGAGACGGCAAGCCGCGCCTCTGTCTCTCGATCGATAATCTCGAGCGCGAGGCCGGTTTCGGCAACGACCCGGCTGAGGAATTCCTCGCCATTGACGGCCTGGCGGCAGGCTTCGGTGGCGATCAGCCGCATGCGGCTGATCTGCCGGTTCCTCAGCTTGGAGGCGCAGATCCTCAGCGCCTCGATCGCCCTCTCCATCGCCTCATCCGACAGACGGCCGCTGGCCGCAAGGCCTTCGCCGAGGCGCACGATGCGGGAAAAAGCATCGACAACGCGGAATTGACCCGGACGAGTCGGCTGGGCAATGAGGAGACGGCAATTGTTGGTGCCGAGATCGAGGGCGGCATAGAGCTCCTCCGGCCACACATGCTCGCCGGCCGGACGATCCCCCTGATGCCCGGGATGGGACTGGCCTTCCTGGCGGCCCCTGCGGGAGGCGCTCGCGCCATTCAGTGTTTCACGCAGTTCGGCCCTGAGCACCGTTTCTTCTGAGCGGCGTTCCTGTTGCGGGGAACCTGATGGTTTTGCCGGTGTCAGCGGCCGGCCCTGCAGACCGCGCTTGCCGCGGTGTTTGCGGCGGTTGCGACGGCTCGGCGCTGAATCGCTATCGGCACGGACGGCATTGCCTGCCGTTGCCGTCTGTTCCATTGCCTGGGGGAGAGGTGAACCGTCCTGCACAGCACCATGGCCACCACGACGGCGACGCTTGCGCTTGCGGGCCGGATTCCCGGCTGCATCTTCCATCGGGCGCGCAGGCTGTCCGGCACCGCCGGAAGGCTCATGCGAAGCGGGATGAGCCGCGTTGCGGGATTGCCCGCCACGCTTGCCCTTGCGGCGCCTGGACTTCTTGCCGTCCTTGCGCCCTGCCGCCGACGCCCCGTCAAATTGCGGCTTTGCGCCGCCTTCGGGGTCTTCCACGTTGTTTTTCCACCGCGCCGCGCAAGTCTTGAGATATGCAGCAGGCGCTCATTCGATTTTTGCGTTGCGGCAAGAATATCAGCGCCGGCCGAAATCGCCAAATTCTTTTTTGGACCAAGGGATTTGCAGCGGTTTCACCTTTCCGCGGCAGCACCGATTTTTTTCAAAACAGCTATTTGCAATTCCCCGGCTTTTGGTTATAAGCGCCGCACACCAGCCGACCGCCAGCCGGTTCGCTTATGCTGGGGAATAGTTCAATGGTAGAACGACGGACTCTGACTCCGTTAATCTTGGTTCGAATCCAGGTTCCCCAGCCAATATTTCACTGAGCGATTGATTTTACGGCAAAAACGGGTTTGCTTTTATCTGCCCTCCCGTCCCTTCCGATGCCTGCTTCCTTTTCGCTGCCCTGATCACTTGGATCGACGGGCGCAGGATGTCAGCGAAATCCGACATCGTGTCTCGGGCGAGCATCTTGCAGCATCTACGCATTACACCCGCCCATTTCGATTTTTGTTGATTTCGGGCGCGCCGTGGTGGCAGCGATGGTAGGCGCTATTGGCGTCGGCCTGACGTCCTCTCGCTTCTGGAACGGGCCGTAGACAAAATTGGTCAGCGACTGGGAAAACAAATACAAACTAGTGAGGGTTCCGGAATGCTGATTTACAACAGCGCAGAAAATAAAGATTGAAATCGGCCCCGCCCACAAATCTTTTATCAGGTCATACTGTTCCCCTCCAAGATCTCTGTGTTAGGCAGCCAAAAAGCGCCATTCTTGCGCGCGACAAAGTTACGCTCTCGATATCGAAGGCAGGCGCTAGCATTGAAGGTTTACAGACCAGAGATCGATGGCTTAAGAGCCATATCGGTGATCGCGGTTATTCTGTATCACGCCGAGTTCACGGTTGCCGGCCACACGTTGCTGCGAGGCGGATACATCGGCGTCGATGTGTTTTTTGTGATCAGCGGCTTTCTGATTTCCCAAATCTTGTTGACAGAAATCGAAGCAACCGGGCGTATTGATTTCCTTAAGTTCTACGCTCGGCGTGCGCGAAGAATTCTTCCTGCGTTGTTCGCAGTCATTTTCGCGACAATTCCTTTCGCATATTACCTTTTATTACCATCGGAACTGCTGGATTACGCGAATTCCATAGGTTCGACGCTCCTATTTGGATCGAATATCTATTTTTATTTTACTGCGGCTCAGTACGGGGAGCCCAATACCCTTCTCAAGCCTTTTCTTCACACCTGGTCGTTGAGCGTCGAAGAGCAGTTCTATATCGGGTTCCCGCTCTTATTGCTGATCACACGCCGATACCTGAAATCAAGGTTTTTGCCATGCGTGTTGCTCGTGGCGTCCCTCAGCTTTGTATTGTGTGTGGTGACGGTACGGTATGATCAGCAGCAGGCCTTCTACTCGCCACTCACCCGGACCTGGGAACTGCTGGCCGGAACACTTCTCGCCTATCACCAGGTGAGGCGCGGACGAACTCGCCCTCGGCCGTTACTCGCGGCGGCCGGGCTTGTCCTCGTTGTTGGTTCACTGATCTTGTTCAGAAAGGACACGGTTCATCCCGGCGTGTTGACTGTGATCCCAGTCATCGGGACCTGTCTGGTGCTCGCATTTGCCGGTCATCAGGACGCAGTCGGGCGCCTGTTGGCTTCTCGACCGGCGGCGCTCACCGGACTGGTATCCTACTCTTTATATTTGTGGCATTACCCGGTCTTCGCCTTCTTGCGGCTGACAAGCTTGAATCTCAACAACGGCGATAAGCTCCTCGCCATCGCAGCGACGGTCTTGGTCGCGGTCGTGAGCTTTGTCGTTATCGAAAAGCCCCTTCGCCACACCAGGAGAAGCCGCGCTCTCTGGATCACCCTGAGCTCATCAGTTGCAACCATCACGGCTGCAGTTGTGTCAGCAATCTCTATGGCCGGTTTTCCTCACAGGTTGGATCAAATTTATCCACCTCTCGCGCAGGCGAACGAAGCACGGCTCGAAAGCACTTTTCTAAGCTTGAACAACAACATTCAAGCTGCGAAGCCCATTATCTTCATAATTGGGGACTCGCACGCCAGAAACTGGTCGATCGCGCTGAAAAATTACATCGACATCGACCGATATCAAGTCGTGGCAGTCAGCTACTTAAACTGCATGGTAGAGATCAAGAACGATATTGTCAGCGCCCCCTCTCGCGCCAGCATTTACGATAAATACTGCATTCCCTTTGAAAAATTTATCAACGACAAGTCATTGCTCAGCCGAACGAAAGCGATCTTCCTCACGAGCCTTCGGCCGTTCGAGTACACCGTCAACCCCTTCAGGTTTGAGCTTCTTTCCTGGATGAAAAGCCACTCGGATGACGCGCGAGTTTTCGTTTTCGGAAATTATTTCCAGCTCGACGAATTACACTCGTGCCTGGGGCTCATGTTTCAGAGAAAATCCGATGCCTCTATATGCCTGCGGGAAGCGACCTATCCGCCGGCCAACCAGCCTTTAGAGCAACTGCCATTTTTCCCATCCAATCTAGCGTTCACCTACGTCGATATCGTCAAGCTTCACTGCGATTACGACAAGGAGAAATGCCTCACGAGCAGCAGGGGTGTTCCGTTCATCACAGACTGGAACCATCTGACAGCAGAATTTCTGACGACCCTGATTGGTGACATTCTGGAAAAGAGAACCGCCGACCTAAGGGGCGACGGTCTCCTCGATTTCCTGGTACCGCCGCACGCCAGGCAATCCGAACGAACTGCAAGTTCTCAGCCGAACGCTGGTCGAACGTCTTCCGCTTCTCCATGAGATTGAGCGGACAGGCGCCGGGAACGACGGTGAACTTGGTGTTCAAGTCCGGACTTTCGGCATACCCCATCGTCTCGATCAAGGGTAGCAGCCACGTCGGCTACAGCTGACGGCTCACACGTCACGCCAATCGCCGGCCTTTGGAGTTCTGGATGCCCGACAGCTATTGTCGCGCCACGGCGGCGTTTCCTTCGAACTGCAGAAACCAATCATACACGGCGCGGATACCTTCCTCCAGCGAGATGCGTGGCTTCCAGCCCATGTTCTTCAGCTTGTCGGTGCTCATGAGCTTACGCGGCGTCCCGTCAGGCTTGGAGAGGTCGTGGGCAATTTTTCCTTCGTAACCGACAACGCGGCAAACCAACCGCGCGAGCTCGATGATTTCAATGTCCTCTCCCGAACCGACATTGACGTGCTGCGCGTCCGAATAGTTCTTCAACAGAAAAACCAGCGCATCAGCGCAATCGTCAACGTGGAGGAATTCCCGTCGTGGCTTTCCGGTTCCCCAGATGGCAATTTCGGATGCCCCCGTCACCTTTGCGAGGTGCGCCTTGTGAATTAGCGCCGGCAGAACGTGACTTGATTGCAGATCGAAATTATCGCCCGGACCATAGAGGTTGGTGGGCATGGCAGAAATATAATCGCGTCCGTGCTGCTTGCGGTAGGCGTCGGCCAGCTTGATCCCGGCAATCTTGGCGACAGCATACCACTCGTTGGTCGGCTCAAGCGGTCCGGTCAGAAGCGCATCTTCAGAAATCGGCTGCGGCGCGAATTTAGGATAAATGCAGCTTGAGCCCAGAAACAGAAGCCTGTCGACGCCGTTACGATGCGCGGCTTCGAAAATATTGGCCTCAATAATCAGGTTATCGTAGAGGAAATCGGCCGGGAAGGTATCGTTCGCAAGAATACCGCCAACCTTTGCAGCAGCGAGGATGATCGCATCCGGTCTGTTCGTCTGGACGAATCTCTCGACCTCGTCCTGCCGTTTGAGATCAAGCTCCTGTCGCGTTGCCGTGATGACAGTACAGTTTTCTGAGTGAAGCCTGCGCACAAGCGCGCTGCCGACCATCCCGCGATGACCGGCGACCCAGATTTTCTTGTTGGACAGGTCGGACACTCAGATCTCTCTCCGGCTGTTTTGAGCCTTCCAGTGCTTGACATCCTCCCGCACCATTTCGGCGGCGAGTTCGCGAACCGGAGTCTTGTGGTGCCAGCCCAATTTCTGACGTGCCTTGGTCGGGTCGCCAAGCAATAGGTCGACTTCCGTCGGGCGGAAATACCGCGGGTCGATTTCCACAAGGCAGGCACCGGACGCGGCGTCATAACCCTTTTCGTCGACGCCGGACCCCTTCCACTCCAAAGCAATGCCCACGTCGGCAAAAGCCCACTCCACAAACTGGCGGACACTCGTCGTCTCACCGGTCGCCAAGACGTAGTCATCCGGCTTGTCCTGCTGCAGCATGCGCCACATGCCCTCGACATATTCACGCGCGTGGCCCCAGTCACGCTTGGCGTCGAGATTGCCGAGGAAAAGCTTATCCTGCCGCCCCAGATGGATGGCAGCCACCGCCATCGTGATCTTGCGCGTGACGAAGGTTTCGCCGCGAAGCGGGCTTTCGTGATTGAAAAGAATGCCGTTCGACGCATGCATGCCGTAGGCCTCGCGATAATTCACGACGATCCAGTAGGCATAGAGCTTGGCTGCGGCATAGGGAGAACGCGGGTAAAAGGGCGTCTTCTCGTTCTGCGGCACTTCCTGCACAAGACCGTAGAGTTCCGAGGTCGATGCCTGGTAGAATCGGGTCTTTTCCTCGAGCCCCAGGATACGGATCGCTTCGAGCAACCTCAACGTCCCGACGCCATCGGCATCCGCCGTATATTCAGGCGTTTCGAAGCTGACACCCACATGGCTTTGTGCGGCAAGATTGTAGATTTCATCGGGCTGCGTCTGCTGCACGATCCGCAGCAGGTTGGTCGAGTCGATCATATCGCCATAGTGGAGAATGAAGCGAGGATGTGCCTCATGCGGATCCTGATAGATATGTTCGATGCGGCCGGTATTAAAAGACGAGGACCGCCGCTTGATACCGTGCACCGTATAGCCCTTGCTCAGAAGCAATTCGGCCAAATAGGCACCATCCTGACCAGTCACCCCAGTAATAAGCGCGGTTTTTGTCATTTTTTCACATCGTCTTTCGATACAATCTTCGGGTCGTGTTTATGGAAACGGCCGAACGAGTGCAACCCCCATGTAACTGTAGCCAGGCCGGCGAAATGAGCATCGTCGATCTCTTCGGCTGACGTGAGACTGGCACAATGAGACTAGAGCTTTCATTTGTCAGATGTCCAAGGGGTAAATATGATCCTGGTGACGGGAGGAGCCGGCTTCATCGGTGCGAATTTCGTGCTTGCGCTTCACGATGAACCAGTCGTCAACCTCGATGCGCTCCCCTGTGCCGGCAATCTTGAAAACCTTACCTCCGTGATGGCCATTCAAGCACCATAGAAGAAATTGTCGATCACTGTCTCAAGATTGCAACGACACCCTTCAAACAGGTCCAAATTTGCCTTGTGACCGGGCCGTTGTGGGTGTTGTCGTGATCGCAGGATATGCTAAGGCCAATACCAGGAATTAATTAGGTGCAACTGAATGGATGACGCGGATGGCCCCTCGCGCCAATTGGTGAGAGCGCCCTTTTGCGGATCTCCGTGACGATCAATTCGTGACAGCATCCGCTGGCTGCGACCCTTTACAAAGGGGACGAGAAATTGAGGAGCGAGATCCGCTGTGTCAGATTATCTGTGAAAAACGACGCGGTTCTCCGGCCTGATCGAAATGTGAAGTAGCCGTCCGCTGGCGCGGAGGCTGAGGTTAGTCAAAGCATGAAAATTTGCATCTTGTTAGAAAACCCGATTCAGGTCGGTGGCGGATTCAATCAAGCAATCAATGCGATCGTACAACTCCAGCGTATCATCGGAAAACAGCATGAGGTCGTGGCTTTCACGACGATCAAAGCCAATCTGCAGCATCTCAAGCGGCTTGGAGTTCCCGCAGAATACCTGCCTGTCCCCGGAAGGCTATCTCGAATTGCACTCGCCGTGTTGCGCCGCTTAAGCCGCAAGGAAATTGGCAAAGCGTGGATGGCAAACAAAATCGAAAATGCGCTGCTGAAAGCGGGCATGGATCTGGCGTATTTCGTTACCCATTCCTCAACTCCGAACTATTTCCGCAAGCTCAACTACATCACGACCGTCCTTGATCTCTGTCATCGGGACGATCTCGAATTTCCGGAAGTGAGCTCCGATGGCAGATTCGAAGAACGCGAGCGGCACTTTTCCACATGCCTGCCACGTGCCGTCGCCGTCATGGTGGCATCACATCAGCTCCTGAAGAGGATTGTCGTTCGCTACGGAGTTGACGAAGAGCGCATGATTGCGATGCCGTTCGAGCCCTCTCCGTTCTTAGGTGAAGCGCATTCGATCGATCGCACAGCCGTGCTCGGCAATTACGGGCTGAGGGATGGCTATTATTTCTATCCGGCGCAATTCTGGCCTCATAAGAACCATATACGCATTCTTGAAGCGGTCTCGTTGTTAAAGCAAAAGACGGCCGTTAATTCCGACATACGCGTGGTCTTTTCGGGTGCGGACCGCGGTAATTTGGCCCGGATCAAGCAGCAAGCGCAGCGGTTAGGCGTCTCTGACAATGTGACGTTTCTCGGCTTTGTGCCGGTCGATCACATGCGCGCGCTTTACGAAGGCGCTCTGGCCGTCGTGATGTCGACTTATTTTGGCCCGACCAATCTACCGCCGTTGGAAGCCTGGGCAGTCGGCCGCCCGTTGATCTATTCGGCGCACCTCAATGAAGAGGTCGGCGATGCAGCGTTGTTTGCCGACGCTAATGACGCAGAGCAGTGGGCCGACGCAATGTTGCGCATTCGGGATCCTGCGGTGGCAGTTGATCTGATCGAAAAAGGGCGTAAGCAGCTAAAAGCGATCGACACGGAGCGGCTCGAAGCCGAGACCCTATTCGTACATAGACTCGAGCAATTTGCGCAACGCAGGAAATGCTGGGAATAATCATGGAATGCGCACCAGTCATACTTTTTGTCTTCAATCGTCCCATGCATATGGCACGGACCGTCGCTGCATTGCAGGCAAACGAATTGGCGGAACAGACGCCGCTGTTCATTTTTTGCGACGGTCAGCGCAATGAAAAAGAAGCGGAGCGCGTGCGCCAGGTCCGTGAACAGGCAAAGACGGTAACGGGTTTCAAGTCGGTCACCGTCGTCGAACGTGAAAGAAACTATGGCCTTGCAGGTTCTATCATCGATGGGGTTGGGCGCCTGTGCGAACAATATGGCCGCGTCATCGTCGTCGAGGATGACCTGATAACCTCGCCTGACTTCTTGCGCTATATGAACCAGGGGCTGGATCTTTATGCAGATGAGGAGCGCGTCGCCAGCATTCACGGTTACGCCTATCCAGTCCCCAATGACGATGCTCCCGAGAGCTATTTCCTACGTGGGGCGGACTGTTGGGGATGGGCCACGTGGGCCCGGGCATGGAAACATTTCGAACCCAATGGGGCTAAGCTTCTGATAGGCCTGAAAGAGAAAGGCCTTGCCAAAGCTTTCGACTACGATGGGAACGCCTTTTTCCTGGCGATGCTGCGCAATCAAGTCAAAGGCAAGAATCAATCTTGGGCGATCAGGTGGCATGCCAGCGCTTATCTGGACAATATGCTCACCCTCTACCCTCGCCAGAGCCTTGTGGAGAACTCAGGGTTTGACGACAGCGGAGTCCACTGCAGCGATGTCGATTATTACGCCGGCAACCTCGGGCATGCGCCGGGGAAATTGCAAAAGATCCCCGTTGAAGTTAACGAACAAATGCGACTGCGCGTGTTGGGCTTTTTCGCAAAGATGCGCCGCCAGCGGATGAATGATTTTTACAAGCTCGTATTCTCGGCCGGGGTCAAGCGCATACGCAAAGTAGTCGGTTTGGCGGCATCCTGACGCATCGGTCGATTTGGGAAAGAGAAACATGATAGAAAAGATCACGAACGGTGGCGAACTGCAGGCCATGATATTGCGGTCGAACTACACGTTCGATGGTATCCAATTTTTCACGCCGGACGAATTTTCGCAGCAACTTGCCTATATGAAGCGACCGACTGGCTATGTCATCCAACCCCACGTTCACAATGCCGTTGCGCGCGAGGTCCTCTATACGAAGGAAGTCCTGCTTATAAAGTCGGGCGTTGTCCGCGTGGACTTCTATTCCGACGCGCAGGAATACTACGAAAGCGCGATCCTGCGCGCAGGCGACGTCATACTGCTCGCCTTCGGCGGACATGGTTTTGAAATTATCGAAGAAGCTGAAATCATCGAAGTCAAGCAGGGGCCTTACGCCGGGGAATCCGACAAGACGCGATTTGTACCGTCAGTGCGGGAACTGAAGATAAAGGGTGCCGAATGATTCCGGTTAATGAACCGCTGCTGAATGGTAACGAGAGCAAGTATCTGCTGGAATGTATCGAGACCGGCTGGATTTCCTCCGAAGGCCCCTTCATCACACGTTTTGAGCGTGAGTTTGCCGCGACTGTCGGGCGCAAGCACGCAATCGCCGTTGCGAACGGTTCGATGGCTCTCGACGCTGGCATGATGGCACTTGGCCTGGAGGAAGGCACTGAGGTCATCATGCCGTCATTCACGATCATTTCCTGCGCCGCAGCCATCGTGAGAGCTGGTTGTGTGCCGGTTGCGGTGGACTCGGATCCTCTAACCTGGAATATCGATCCGACGAAGATCGAAGCAGCTATTACGCCGAAGACGGGCGCCATCATGGTGGTGCATATCTATGGCCTGCCCTGCGATATGGCCGCGATCAACGAGATCGCCCGCCGCCACAACCTCAAGATCATCGAAGACGCTGCAGAAATGCATGGCCAGACATATAACGGCCAGCCTTGCGGCAGTTTCGGCGATGTCAGCATTTTCAGCTTCTATCCCAATAAGCACATTACCACAGGCGAAGGTGGCATGATCGTCACCGATTCCGACGCCCTCGCCGACAGATCCCGGAGCCTGCGAAATCTCTGCTTCCTGCCTGCCCGCCGCTTCGTTCACGAGGAACTCGGCTGGAATATGCGTATGACGAATATGCAGGCGGCTCTGGGTTGCGCGCAGCTTGAGCGCCTTCCGGAATTCGTCGAGCGCAAACGTGCGATGGGCAGACTGTATACCGAGCTGCTTCAGGATCTGCCCGGCATTCAACTGCCGTTGCCTGAGGCAAGCTATGCCCGGAATATCTATTGGGTCTATGGCATCGTGCTGAAGGACGAGATCGATTTCGACGCAGCCGAAGCGATGAAACGATTGGCGGCTAAAGGCGTAGGCTGCCGTCCGTTTTTCTGGCCGATGCACGAGCAGCCCGTTCTGCAGAAGATGGGCTTCTTCAAGGATGCAGATCTTCCCGTCGCCGCAAAGCTTGCGCGCCGCGGCTTCTATATTCCAAGCGGCATGGCGCTGAGGGAAGATCAAATTCGCGAAGTCGCGGGTATCGTAGCGGAGGTCATCCGTTGACGACCAGTTTCGGATTGTACTCCCAGTATTACGACCTTCTCTATAAGGACAAGGATTACGAGGGCGAAACAGCTTATGTGAAAGCTCTGCTGGAGCGTTATGCCACCGGCCCAATCTCGCAGATTCTGGAGCTAGGCTCCGGCACCGGCATTCACGCCGAGAAGATCGCAGAAGCCGGATATGGGGTGCTGGGGGTAGAGCTGTCGGAAACCATGCTTGCGGCGGCCATGCCGAAGGCGGCACAGTCGGGCGGCAAACTTGATTTCACGCTGGGCGATGCACGCACATTCCGGACGGATCGGCGATTCCAGGCGGTCATCTCCCTTTTTCATGTTCTGAGCTATCAGACGTCCGATGCCGATCTCGAAGCGATGATGGAGACTATTTCCCATCATCTCGAAGATGGCGGAATTTTCATATTCGACTTCTGGTACGGACCAGCAGTCCTTTGGCAGCGGCCGAGTACCCGCGTCAAACGCTTGGAAAACGATGAGATTTCCGTCGTTCGCGTCGGAGAGTCGGTCGTTCATGACGCCGAGAACGTCGTGGATGTCAATTACACGATCTTCGCGACGGAGAAGCTGAGCGCCAAGACCGAAATGGTTTGCGAAACCCACCGCATGCGCTACCTCTTCCTGAACGAGATAGACCGCCTCCTGACGAATGCGGGGATGAGCCGTGTGATTGCCGAAGAGTGGATGTCCGGTTCGACTCCGGGGACCGAAACCTGGGGCGTCTGTGTCGTAGCGCGCAAGAACGCGGGCTGACTGTTGGCGATACATTTGGACAGCCGAATTACCTTGCGTCGGAAGAGGATTGGTTTCTATCTCGGAGTAGGCCGCCATGCTGGTGGTATGTTCCAGTACGCGCAAAGCCTCGTGCAGGCCCTGTCTTCAATCAACGGCACGGACGTGGAGGTCATCGTTGCCTATGGGGACGAAGCCTGGCGCTCTGAACTTGATGCCAGCCCGCTGAAGGCCGTGCCGCTGCAGCACTGGAAGCGGGGCGAGACACTTGCCAAGCTGTTCATGGCTCTGCCCGGCTCCGTAGCGCGTGTCGTCGCGAGATGGGTGAACCCGCTTGTGCAGGAGTTGGCATCTCTCCAATGTGATCTGTGGATTTTCCCGGCTCAAGACGCCCTGACCTGGCAGATCAAGGAGCCCTCGATCGCAACCATTCACGATTTGATGCACAGATACGAACGCAGCTTCCCGGAAGCCGGAAGCTGGTTGCGCTTTCAGCTGAGAGAAAGCCGGTTTCGTCACCTTGCGAACCAGAGTGCTGCCGTGCTCGTCGATTCCGAAACCGGGCGGCGGCATGTCATGGAAAGCTACGGCACGCCAGAAGATCACATGTATCCGCTGCCTTATATCGCTCCGAACTATCTTACGGATTCGGTTGAGACGCCCGCCTTCGCCGAACGATACCGACTTCCGGAAAAATTCTATTTTTATCCGGCGCAATTCTGGCCTCACAAGAATCACTTGCGGCTTATAGAAGCGCTGGCAGCCGCGCGCGCGACTCATTTGGACATGGAACTGGTCTTGGCGGGCAACACACAGCGCGAATATGCGGCCGTCAAAGCGATGGCAAGCGAGCTTGGGCTATCCCAAGCTGTTCACTTCGTCGGTTATGTGCCGGATTCGGATCTGGCTGGGTTTTATCGTCGTGCCAGAGGGTTGGTCATGCCGACTTTTTTCGGCCCGACAAACATCCCGCCTCTTGAAGCGATGGTCTGTGGCTGTCCCGTCTTGATCTCAGACAAGTATGGAATGCGTGAACAGTGCGGTGACGCAGCGCTTTATTTCTCGCCCCAATCCGTTGAGGAAATACAAAGAGCGATGAGCCGCCTGTGGGAAGACGAAGCCCTATCTTCCGTTTTGATCAAAAAGGGACTTGAAAGAGCTTCCTTGTGGAAGCAAGAGGATTTCGACCACCGTCTAAAAGACATTTTGGGGCGTGTCCTCGCTAAAGTCGCGTGATACATGGGTTGCTCCACGCAACCCCCTCAGGCCTTAGAAGATATGGCGCGGCTGACCGCTAACGGAGAGTTTGAGCATACTGATATGACAGGTCACCTGACGAAGCGGGAAAGCGAGATCGGAACCGAATCCTGGGATATAATCATCAGGCCGTCCGGCAAGACAGGCGTCGGGCTGACGGCTGCGTGGAAATATCGTGAACTTATCTGGATGTTCTTTAAAAGGGATTTCACGACTTTCTACAAACAAACCGTGCTTGGACCGGTTTGGTATCTCATACAACCGACACTGACGACGATCACCTATTACATCGTCTTCGGAAAGATTGCCAATCTCTCCACCGATGGAATTTCCCCGCTTGTTTTTTATATGTCCGGCACCATTATCTGGAATTATTTCTCAGCTTGCCTCACCAATAACTCAGAAACATTTTCGAAAAACTCGAACTTGTTTGGAAAAGTGTATTTCCCCCGGCTAGTCGTACCACTCGCAGTCGCGATGAGCGGCCTGGTCGCATTTGCCATCCAATTCACGCTTCTGCTTACAATCTCTTTTGTCCTCTGGCTTAGCCAGGATGGAATAGTGATCAACTTGCGTTTCGTTTTGGCGACACCGCTGATTTTGCTCTATGTTGCGACGCTTGGTGTGGGCGCGGGGCTCGCGGTTTCCGCGCTGACAGTCCGATATCGCGATCTGGTTTACGCCGTCGGTTTCGTGGCTCAACTTTGGATGTATGCGACACCCGTCGTCTACTCCTACAGCCAAATTCCGGAACGATATCAATGGTTTTATCATCTGAATCCGATGACGACACCGGTTCAGCTATTTCGCTGGGCATTGTACGACGCGTCGCCGCTCCCACTTAGCGTTTGCCTGGCGAATGTGACCGCCACCCTGGTGATTATGATTGGCGGTTTGATACTTTTCGCACGGGCCGAGGCAACCGCTATGGATACGGTCTGATGAATGAAATCGTTGTACGCGCCGAGAATGTAAGCAAGCATTATCGGCTGGGAATCATCAATCACGGTACCTTATATCGCGACCTTCAAAGCTGGTGGGCGCGGCGCCGTAACCTGCCTGACCCAAATGTCTCCATGTCGGATTACGCATCCGACCGAAAGAACAAGGCTCGCCTCAACAACGATATTTTCCATGCCCTCGACGACGTCTCTTTCGAGATTTCCCGCGGCGATATCGTTGGCGTCATCGGCCGCAATGGTGCAGGAAAATCGACCCTTCTGAAGCTGATGTCTCGCATAACGCGCCCGACCTCGGGCTACATTGGCATTCGAGGCCGGATTGCGAGCCTGCTGGAAGTTGGAACCGGGTTCCACCCCGAGCTCACGGGGCGTGAAAATGTTTACCTGAACGGCGCCATTCTCGGAATGACGCATGCCGAGGTCCGCAGGAAATTCGATGAAATCGTTGAGTTCGCAGAAATCGGTGAGTTCATCGATACCCCAGTCAAACGGTACTCTTCGGGCATGTATGTCCGGCTTGCCTTTTCCGTTGCGGCACATCTCGACCCTGAAATACTTCTTGTCGATGAGGTTCTTGCAGTTGGTGATGTCAACTTCCAGAACAAATGCATGGGCCGAATGCAGGAGGTGACCAAGGCGGGTCGGACAATCATGTTCGTCAGTCATAATATGACGGCGGTGAGCAGTCTTTGCCCCCAGTCCATTCTGCTGTCCGACGGACAGGTGGCTGCCATTGGCAGCACCTCAGATGTCATACGCGCTTACTTCGACCGACCCGAGCTTAATGGGAAGATGCATTTTGAAGCGGCTCCCCAGGATATCGACGGCAAGGCCGTAATATGTCGCCTTTCCATCAAAAATGAAGACGGCGAGATCGCTCAAACCGTTGAGCTTACAAAGAACTTCATCATCGAGGTTGAGTATGAGCTGCGGGAGCCGTTAACGGGACTGTCAGTCGGACTGCAGGTCATGATGGAGGATGGCTACTCCTCCGTCATCAGCCTATCTGATCCGGAACTCGATGTAAGCCGCCTCGACGCCAGACCTCCAGGTTATTATCGGGCGCAAGTCGTCATTCCGGCCGGCTTGTTGAACACCGGAACCTTTTATCTCCGCGCGGGCATTTCCAGCCGTTTTTCGATCTATTCGGTGGTTGAAGGCATACGATTCGAAGTCGAAGACAATGTCGGGATCATCCAGATGCTGGGCCAGCAACGAAAACCATCAATTTCGGCGATCCAACTGCCTTGGGATGTAAAGATGCTCTACCGCCGCGATTCTGAGGGCCTATTGAAATGAAGAAAGTACTTGTGACCGGAGCGGACGGCTTCATCGGCTCTCACCTCGTTGAAACCCTGATAAAGGCAGGCGTCGAAGCCCGCGCCCTTTGCCAGTACAACTCGTTTTCCAGCTGGGGCTGGCTGGACCAGTCTGAATACCGCGGCAAGTTCGAGGTCATTCTTGGAGACGTTCGCGACCCAGCACAAATGCGTGCCGTCGCTAAAGGCGTTGACACGATATTTCATCTGGCCGCGCTCATCGCTATTCCCTATTCCTATCAGGCGCCGTCCAGCTATGTGGACACCAACATTAATGGCACGTTGAATGTCCTTCAGGGCGCTCTCGATGCCGGCGTTGGCCGTGTCATCCAGACCTCGACCAGCGAGGTCTACGGAACGGCTCGCTTTGTCCCAATCAGCGAAAGTCATCCGCTGCAGGCACAGTCGCCCTATTCGGCGTCAAAAATCGCTGCTGACGCGATGGCATACAGTTATCATTCGAGTTTTGACCTACCGGTGACGATCGCACGGCCTTTCAACACTTTCGGCCCACGACAATCTGCAAGGGCGGTTATTCCGACTGTGATTTCACAGCTTCTGAGTGGACGGACGACGCTGAAGCTTGGTGCGCTCTCGCCCACCCGGGATTTCAATTTCGTGCAGGATACATGCGACGGCTTTCTGGCGCTCGCTGCCTGCGACGAAGCCATCGGACAGACGGTCAATATCGGCTCCGGCAGCGAGATATCGATCGGCGATACCGTTCGGCTGATCGCTGATATCATCGGCGTCAGCGTCGAGATCGAATGCGATGAACAGCGTTTGCGTCCGGCAAACAGCGAAGTGGAACGTCTGTGCTGCGACAACAGCCTGATCAGGTCTCTGACAGGATTTTCGCCGCGTTACAGCTTGGAAGATGGTCTGAAAGCGACGATCGACTGGCTGCGTCAGCCGCAGAATCTGGCGAGATACAAGGCGGATATCTTCAATGTCTAGGCGCGCAGTCATTCTGGCAGGCGGAATGGGGACGCGGTTGCGGCCCTATACTGTCGTGCTTCCAAAGCCTCTGATGCCGATCGGCGACTATCCTATTCTTGAGGTGATCATTCGTCAGCTGATATCAGGCGGATTTCAGCATATAACACTTGCCGTCAACCACCAGGCCGAGCTGATCAAGGCTTTCTTCCAGGATGGCGACAAGTGGGGTGTACGCATCGACTATTCGCTCGAGGACGAACCTCTTGGCACCATGGGGCCGCTGCGGCTGATAAAGGATCTGCCGGAGAATTTCCTGGTGATGAACGGCGACATTCTGACGGATCTCAACTATGCCGATTTTCATGATGCTCACGTCCGCGACGGGAATATATTCACGATCTCGTCCAAGACGCGTCAGCATCGCATAGACTATGGCGTTCTTGACACCGGCGAGGCCGGGCTGCTGACCGGTTTTCGAGAGAAACCGACGGCCGAATACAAAGTCAGCATGGGCGTCTACATGGTGTCTTCGAGGGCCGTCGAGCACATACCACAAGGTGGTGCCTACGGCTTTGATCAGTTGATGCTTGATCTTCTTGCGGCCGGCAAGCCGGCCACGGTTCGAGATTTTGCAGGCTATTGGCTCGATATCGGACGGCCTGACGATTATGCCTTGGCGATCGAGCAGTTCGAATCCATGCGGTCCAGGTTCTTGAATGGTTGATGCCATCGTCACCGGTGCTGGCGGTTTTCTCGGGAGCCGTCTGGTCAGACGGCTCAAGGAGGCCGGTTTTGACGTGCTTGCGCTTGACCGAACACATGGAGATATAAGCGAAGAGCAGGTTTGGCAGGAGCTTCCGGCGGCGCGCACGCTGTTTCACCTTGCCGGCAGGACATTCGTCCCGGATAGCTGGAGCCAAGGCCCGAGCTTCATGGCCGCCAACGTTCTCGGAACGCAACACGCTTTGAGCTGGTGCAAGCGACACAAGGCCAAACTCGTGTTCGCAAGCGCCTATATCTACGGGGTGCCCGAGCGGCTGCCGATCCATGAAAGCGATCCGGTCAGGCCGAACAACCCTTACGCTCTCTCCAAACATCTTGCCGAACAGCTTTGTGAGTTCGCCGCCACGCACGAGCAGATACCGGTGGTTGCACTGCGTCTTTTCAATATATATGGCGCAGGGCAGCGACCCGAATTTCTGATACCGACGCTTGTGAACCGGATACGGGCGAAGCAGGAAATACAGGTCCTGGATCTCAGTCCCCGGCGTGACTATATCTTCGTTGAAGATGTCCTGAGCGCCTTTGCCAAGGCCATGGACGTCGTGGAAGGCTACCATTGCATCAATATCGGCTCCGGAATGTCGTATTCGGTGCAGGAAATAATCGACATCTTGCAGGAAGCTGCCGGCACTGATCTACCTGTAGTGTCATCTTGCACAGTTCGGCGGAATGAAATACCTGACGTGCGGGCCGATATCTCGCGGGCTCGCGCCGTTCTCGGATGGCGGCCGGAATGGGATCTGCCGGCCGGGATGCGCGCGATGATGAAGGAGTCGTAAATTGAACGAGCGTTACGTTCCGATCAATAAGGGCAATTACTCGATGGACACAGTCGAGCGCGAAGCCGCGTTCGACAAGTTCCGGGGCGAAGGCTGGGAAGCAGAATACGCGGATTACCGTCGCAAATGGTCAGAATATGCCCTGAACCAGCAGGTTTCGGACTATCCACTGCTCGTCGATCTCGAGCTGGCATCGATCTGCAATCTGCGCTGCCCGATGTGTTATACGATCAGCGACGAGTTCAAGAAAAGTGTGAACACGACGCGGATGGACTGGGATCTCTACTGCCGTATCATCGATGAGATCGGCGGCAAGGTTCCTGCGATCCGTCTGTCGCTGCGGGGCGAAGCCACGCTGCACAAGCGCTTCGCCGACTGCGTGCGCTATGCCAAGGACCATGGGATCAAGGAAGTCTCGACCCTCACGCACGGCTTCAAGCTCAACAGAGACTATTTCGCTCAGCTCGTCGATGCCGGCATCGACTGGATCACCGTTTCGATCGATGGCACCGGTGAGACCTACGAGAAGATACGCAAGCCGATCAAGTTCGAGGCGCTACTCGATAAGATCAAGGACATCAAGAAGTACAAAGATGAGCGTGGTCTCCACCGTCCGGTCATCAAGGTGCAAGGCATCTGGCCGGCGATCAGGGAAAATCCGGATCTTTACTATGAGACGTTTGCACCTCACGTGGATCTGGTCGCCTTCAATCCGCTGATCGACTATCTCGGCAACGATTCTGACGTTCAATATCTGGATAACTTCACCTGCCCGCAGCAATACCAGCGCCTCGTTATCGGCGCCGACGGACTTGTGATGAAGTGCTCGAACGACGAGGAAAATCGCGAAGTCATTGGTGACGCGACGACGGAGACGGTACACCAGATTTGGCACGGCGAAAAAATGAATGCAGTCCGCGCCTTGCACAAAGAACCGCAGGGCTTCTTGAAAAGCGAAGTATGCCGCCGATGCTATCTGCCTCGCCTGACGGATGATGAGCCGACCGAAATCTGCGGCAGGAAAGTGATCGTCCGAAATTACGTGGATCGGGCCCAGGAAATCGGAAAATAGAGCAGCAGCCGGGTGCATATCGGTCGTGTGCGGGATGACATTGCACAGAGCTGGACTGAGCTGGCTACCGCTATTGGAACGCCGGCCGTATAGTGAATTGCAGGAGTAGCAGATGTTCCGGAACTACCGACCCGACCGGTGTTATATTATCGCCGAAATCGGCGGGAATTTTACGACTTTTGATCAGGCAAGACGGCTGATCGACGAGGCCAAGGCGTCCGACGTGGATGCTGTCAAGCTCCAGACTTATCGCGCAGAGACTCTGTCGAGCCGCAACGCCATGTTCGATATGGAAAACACCGGCGTTACCTCGCAATTCGAGCTTTTCCGTAAATATGAAGTCGGTCAGGAGCTTCACGAAGCGGTTTTCCGCTATGCCGAGGAGCATGGGCTGGACTGGTTTTCGTCGCCCTCACACGAAACGGATGTCGATCTGCTGGAGAATTGCGGGGTTGGTGCCCACAAGGTGGGCTCGGACGATGCAGTCAACATCCCCTTCCTCCGCTATCTGGCAAAAACGGGCAAGCCCATAATCCTGTCGACCGGGATGTCGACGCTCGACGAAGTTCGGGAATCCGTTGCCGCAATCAAGGAGGCAGGCAATCAGAAGCTCATTCTGCTGCACGCCATCACAAGCTACCCGACGCATCCGGAAAATGTGAACCTGCGCGCCATGCAAACGATGATGGAGGCGTTTCCGGATCTCGACGTTGGCTATTCCGACCATACGCTGACCCCGGTCGCAAGCCTTTGTGCCGCCGCGATGGGCGCACGGGTTATAGAGCGGCATTTCACCTACGACAAAGCCGCCGACGGTCCCGACCACATGCTCTCGGCCGATCCGGGGGAAATGAAATGGCTCGTGGATGCGATACGTGCTTTCGAGGTGATGAAAGGCAGTGGTCGCAAGGAACCGGCAGCCAGTGAGGCGACGACAAGATTGAACAACCGCAAGAGTATTGTCGTCAATCGACCGCTCAAAGCCGGCCATGTCATCTCTGCCGGCGATATCTCGGTCAAACGACCTGGGACAGGGATTGAACCGAAGCATCTCGAAACTCTTGCAGGGCGACGGCTCGTAAAGGATCTTGATGTGGACGCCGTTCTCCAGTGGAGCGATCTGGCGTGACGCTTGGAATCATTATCCAGGCGCGGATGGGATCCACCCGATTGCCGGGAAAGGTGCTTCGCGACATTTCCGGCAAGCCGCTTCTCGGACATGTTCTGGGTAGGCTTCAGATGTTGACGCGGCCTGCTAAGGTTGTCGTTGCGACCTCATCGGCCGGCGAGAACGATATGATCGAAGCCTGGTGCCTTGAGCATGGTGTAAGCTGTTTTCGTGGCGACGAAGCCGATGTTCTCGATCGTTATTTTCAATGCGCGAAATCGCTCGGAATGTCCGACATTGTTCGATTGACCGCGGATAATCCCTTCACTGACATCGAGGAGCTTGAGAGGCTAATCGATCTGCACCAAAAGCAAGGATTCGACTACACGCATGCGTTCGGTCAGTTACCGATTGGCGTTGGCGCCGAGATATTTACGTTCGAAGCTTTGGCGCGCAGTCATCGCGAGGGAAAGCTGCCACACCATCGAGAGCACGTGAATGAATACTTCACCGATCGGCCGGAACTGTTCAAGATCGGCCAGCTCGACGTGCCGCCGGCTAAAATATCCCCCGAACTGCGCCTGACGGTAGATACAGAAGAAGACTGGAGACGGGCTTGCGCTCTGGCAGCGCGCGGAGGTGGGAACTGGCTCGGAACAGAAGAAGCGATCAAGCTATGTTCGTCTTCTGCATAGAGAGTTCGCATGCACGCGGCATGGGGCATCTGTTTCGGTCGTTGACGCTCGCCACCGAACTGCGTTCGCGCGGTCATTCAATCCGTTTCCTGGCGAATGATCATCCGAATTCGTTGCGAATCATCCAAGAGCGCGGCTTCGACGTTGCGCTTTACGATCTCGCCGCCGTCACGGGATGGGAGGATGGTTTCGTCGACGTCGGCGTTCTGTCACCGATCTGGATCAATGACCGCCTCAATACGCGGCGATCTCACAGCGAAACGATCAAGCGTTTGGGCGCCAAGCTCGTTACTTTCGATGATCGCGGCGATGGCGCGGAACTCGCCGACATGAACATCTGCGCTCTCCTTTTCGAAAAGACGGAGGATCTGAAGGGCAAGGATGTTCGGCTGGGAGTGGAGTACATGATACTCAATCCTGAAATCGCGGCGTATCGCAGGATTCGGCAAAGTCTTGCATCGATACTCGTCACGCTTGGAGGCGCCGATACCTACGGCGTGACCGTCCGCGTCGCCAAATGGCTGACCAGCAAATCTTTTCCCGTCACCATCGTCACGGGCCCGAGCTTCCAGCACATGGCGGAGCTTGAAGGGGTCGTCGCGACCGCCGCACCGGGTCAGTTCAAACTGCTCAACCAGGTGCCGTCGCTTGCGGCAGAGATGCATGGACACGATCTGGCGATTACCGGCGGCGGTGTCACCCCATTCGAAGCCTGTGCGGCCGGTTTGCCGTGCGTGGTGATCGCCAACGAACCTTTTGAAATCCCGGTCGGGCGTGCGCTCGAAGAGCTTGGAGCAGCGTTCTTCGCCGGGCATCACTCGGCATTCGATCTCGGCATCCTGGAAAAGGCGATTCCCATCAAGAGCATGAGCGAGACTGCCATGGCCAAGGTCGACCTTGGCGGAGTCGGCCGCGTTGCCGATCTGCTGGAAAGATTGGCTGCATGACTATGACAGCGGTGATCCATCAGCCGGACTTTGCATCCTATCTCGGCTTTTTTCAGCGTTTTCTGAACGCCGACCTCTACATCGTTCTGGATCATGTTCAGTTCGTCCATGGCACGAGCAAAAGCTGGACGCATCGTGACAAGATAAAGACGGCACAAGGCGACCGCTGGCTCACCGTCGGAATTAGAAAGCCAAGCTTCGGTACACCGATCAATGCGGTGGAACTGGCACCCGGCACAGGATGGATAGACCAAAACCTTTCCCTGCTTCGGGAAAACTATCGCAGATCTGACGGTTGGAGTGAGGTCTTTCCCCGTATAGAGGTCCTCTATGGCAGGCGATTCGAGCTGCTGGCCGATTTCAACATGCATTTCCTCGAAGGGATCCTGGATATGCTTGAAGTCACCATGCCGATGGTACGATCAAGCACTCTAAGCCCCGAGGGTCATAGGAACGAATTGCTTGTCGAACTGCTGCGTAAAGTGGGAGCCACACGTTATCTCTCGGGTCTCGGCGCGCGCGACTATATGCGGCCGGAAGTGTTTGAGGCAGCCGGGATCGAAATCGAATGGCAGCATTTCGTCCACCCGGTTTACCCACAGCCATTCGGCGAGTTCATTCCCTATCTCAGCATTCTCGACACACTATTGAATTGTGGTATTGCAGGCACGCGTGACCTGCTCTGGAGTTGCAAATGAATATTCTCGCGATCGGTGCCCATTTTGACGACGTGGAACTAGGCTGTGGCGGTGCATTGGCGCGCCATGCGGCAAACGGAGACACGGTTTACGTCTATGTCGCCACCGTATCCGGCTTTTCCAACCAATATGACCAGTCCGTCCGCAGCAGCCAGGTCGCCAGGGCGGAAGCGGATGCTGCGATGGACATTCTCGGCGTTCACAAGATGTTTTGCGGCGAGTTCAAAACGCTTCAGATCGAATTCGTCGACCCGCTGAATATCGAGATCCTCAAGCTCGTGCAGGATCTGAAGATCGATATGGTCTACACCCACTGGGTCGGAGACATCCACCATGACCATCTGGCCTTGTCGCGCGCATCGCTGCACAGCTGCCGCCATGTGCCTCGTCTGCTGATGTACCGCAGCAACTGGTACCATTCGACGGTGGATTTCAGGGGGAATTTCTACGTCGACATCACCTCCCATTGGGACCAGAAGGAAAAGGCGATCCTTGCCCATGAATCCGAGATGGAGCGTACGGGGCGGAAATGGGTGAGCTTCTTCCGAAATGAAGCGGAGAACGCCGGCCAGCGCATCGGTGTAAAATACGCGGAGGTTTTTGAGGTCGTAAAGTGGCTGCAGCTTTGAGAAAAATTTTGACCTTTGGCTCCATGCTGCTCCCCTATGGTGTGCATGAGTTGAGGCGCAGGCTAAGTACTCGCCACAAATTCTCTGCTGATGTCGCGAGATCACTGGCAGAAAATAGACAACTTGCTGGTCAGCACGAGGGCGGCCGCTGTTTTATTTTAGGAAACGGCCCGAGCGTCAAGGGCTTGGATCTGTCGCGACTTCAAGGTGAAACCGTTATAACTGTTTCCAATGGCTACCTGCACTCCGATTTCGGCAAGTTCCAGTCTCGTTATCATTGTGTTCCGCAAATTACCTACGTAACGATGACGTCGGAGGACGTGATCGACTGGTTTAACGAGATGCATTCACACCTGGGCGCCGCGGAACTGTTTCTCAGTTCCACTGAAGCGGAACTGGTTCGAAAACACAATTTGTTTTCAGGGCGAACGGTTCGGTATCTTGTGCTCGGTGAAAGCTTCGACGAAAGAACATCAGAGGAAGTCGTCGATATCTCTCGACCGGTCCCTCGTGTAGAGTCGGTGCCGGTGATGGCCTTGATGATAGCGATGTATCTTGGTTTCAAAGAGATCATCCTGCTCGGCGTCGACCACGATCGTTTCCTGACATCGAACTACGGATACGCCTTCGACCTCAAGGTGCAAAAGGGAAAAGATTTCACCGTAAATGCGGACGGCACCCTGACAAGGACCCGCCACGACGAGTTTCAGCAGCTGGCGCGGCTGTGGCGGCAGTATCGAGCCATCTCAAATATCGCCAAAGCGAATGGTATCCGCGTCGTCAATTCCACACCCGGCGGAGCACTGGACGAATTTGAGAGGCGGCCTTTCCAAGCTTGGTTCGAAGAATGAAGCGTCTTCATCCTGCGTCAATACTGGTTGATAGAACAAACGCGCGGTTCGCTGTCGCCGATGTGTCTTTTGTACAACGGCCGGATTTCTGTTGGTTCGTAAGGAAAGACGACAATATTTGATGCGCGTAAACGTCCTAATTCCGGTCTTCAACCGACTTGAGCACACTCGCAAAGTTATCGCGGCCTTGAGGGCCCAAACCGTTGTCGACAATATTCGAATTGTTGTCATCGATGACGGCTCCACCGATGAAACGGCTGAGTTCCTCGCGGCGCAGCCTGACGTGACGAGCATAAGAGGCGACGGCAATCTTTGGTGGGGCGGAGCCATAGAGGTCGGTCTGAAGCGGGTTCTGCCCGACTGCGGCCCCGAAGACTACATCCTGTTCGTCAACAATGACACGTGGTTTGGCCCGACCTATGTCGAGACATTGATACGGTGTTCACGCGAAAATGGGGATGCCATTGTCGGCAGCGTCGTTCATGAGGAGGAGAGCGACCCGCCTTTGACGGGCGTGGGACCGCGCTTGAACATAAATCGTATTGCGGTGTGGGACATTCTTGCCGAGTTGAGTGAAGAGGAGCGCCGGAATCCCAAGCCGCTCTATAAGGCGGACGCGCTCAGCGGTCGCGGAACGTTGTTTCCCGCGGAACTGTTCAAACGGCATGGAACCATGCGTCCGCGTTTCCTGCCGCATTATATGGCCGATTACGAAATATCCATGCGCTTCGCACGAACGGGCGTACAACTCCTTGTTTCCAGCGAAGCCATAGTTTATTCACCGCCAGTCTACGGCGCTCACGTGTCGAATACGTCTTCGTGGAAGAAGCATTTTGGCCGGCGCTCGCCCCACAATGTATTTCAGCGGGCCGCGTTCTATTCTTTGATCGGCACACCTTTGCAACGGCTGACAGCGCCATTGCGCATGGCGGCCTTCATGATTATCCGGATGGCTCATGCTCTGCGAGCGAAGAAATGAAAAAGGACAATAACAACGCGATGAAGAGCGATCATCAGATGCAGTGTATTGCCTGCGGTTCGAATATGGAAACATTTATCGAGCGCATATCCGACGATCGATACGGCTGCCCCGGTGTATATTCGATCGAGAGGTGCGTGTCTTGCGGTCATATGACGACGACACCGCCGCTCACGGAAGAAGACCTGCCTGGGCTTTACAGTACGTATTATCCACGCCGGGAAGTCGATTTCTCCGCCATAGAGCGAGAAGCTGCGCTGGTCAACAAGCCTTTCGCCGCTTTCAATCGTTGGATGGCCGGCACCGATCACCAAGGCCACTATCTGGCGCAGCCTGGTGAGAAGGTACTGGATGTCGGTTGCGGCTCATGCATTTCACTCCTTGAAATGCGCAACAAGGGTATCGAAAGCTGGGGGATCGAGGCGGATCCGAATGTGCGGACAATCGCTGATCATTTCGATCTGCAGGTCCATATCGGCAACATTTACGATCTGCCTTTTCCCGACATGAAGTTCGACCTGATTGTATTGAATCAGGTGCTCGAACATGTGCCGGATCCCTCGGCCATGCTTCAGGCGGTAAGAGAACGTCTCACCCCCCAGGGTCGCGTGATCATGGCGTTCCCCAATACCGGCTCGTTTCATCACAAGATCTGGAAAGACCGCTGGATCAATTGGCACATTCCCTATCACCAAAATCATTTCAACCGCACCTCTTTTACCAAACTGGCCGGCAAGTTTGGTTACAAGGTCGAAAACGTCAGAACGGTTACGCCTAATCTCTGGTCGGTCCTGCAATTACGCACTGCACGCGAGCGGAAGCAGGAGGGCAAGTCATCATCCACCTGGACGCACAATGCTGATGCAATCCAAGTCAGGCCACCGTTCTTCACTCGGCTGAAGAACGTAGGCCTATCGCGTGGTGCACGTGGGGCCGGGATGGTGATGGGATTGGGCAATCGAATTCTGGATGCCGCAGGCAAGGGCGACAGCCTTCTCTTCGTGCTGAGGCCGATCTAGAAATTCCACCCCGCTCTCCCGCAAGGTCAGGCGATCGCACGTAGGAGAATTCAACGGAACGCTCCGACTGCATAGGAGCGGATAGCAGGCACGGGTGCAGTCCAAGCCCACGCCGCGAGGCTGGATACAATGAGGTATGGCGTGTCAAGAACCGGAAGAAGTTGCTTCGAGATGGCGAGGGTCGCAAGGATGGAGCCGAGTGCTCGAGCCCCCGGCTAACAAGATGTCCTTGAGCAGCTTTTTCTTCGAAGACAAGAGACACCCCTGCATTGATCAACGATAATCTGCAGTACTGGATTGCGACGCCGCCTTTCCGTCTGCTACGGGTTGGCTAGATTCCGCCTCTTCGAATATGAGCAAGACACCCGTTAAAATGGCTGCAGACACCGCCGATCCACGTACTCCCCGGATAAGCCTCATCACCGTTTGCTGGAACGCCGAGCGGACCATTGCCGATACGTTGCGGTCCATCGACACGCAGACCTACCACGATTTCGAGCACATCATCATCGACGGTGGCTCAAGCGATTCTACGCTCGCCATCATCGCTTCGGCGCCCGCCGAGAACCGCCGTGTGCTTTCGGGACCGGATGGAGGCATCTATGAGGCGATGAACAAAGGAATTGGTCTAGCAACCGGCGATATTATCGGGTTCCTGAATGCGGACGATATTTTCGAGAGCAGCGACTCCCTCGGAACTGTGGCGGCTGCGCTGGAAGATGAAGCATATGACGGCTGCTACGGCGATCTCGTCTATGTTTCCAACCGGCATGTCGATCGCAAAATCCGCTACTGGAAATCGCGTGCGTTCAGATCCGGTTCTTTCGCCCGTGGCTGGTGTCCACCACATCCGACATTTTATGTTCGACGTAGCGTTTATGAACAGTTCGGGCGGTTTGATCTGCGTTATCGGCTTGCAGCCGACGTCGAGCTCATGATGCGATTTTTGGAAGTCGCGCGGATCAGAACAATCTATATCCCGCGAGTCCTGGTCAGGATGCGCTTAGGGGGCGCCACGAACAAGAACGTTCAAAATATATCGCGTCAGAACAAGGAGGTGCTGTCCGCCCTTGCCGACAATGGCCTGAAGGTCTCAACATCGATGTTCTGGGCCTTTAAGATCGTGAACCGGTTGGGCCAGTTCCTGATGCGCAATCGATCGCAGGATTTATCAGCGTAAATCCACGCGGCCGCCGATAGCCGGTCACACCGCCACCCTCCCCCGAACCCGTCCGCAATCGCCGTCATCCGCTCCGCCGAAGCATGCTCGATCTCCCCCGCAGGGTTTACCAGGAGGTCCGATTGGGTTCACGCAAAAAAGAAATCCCCCGAGTCTAGGCTCGTCAAGGCTACGTTCCTCAGCACTATGGTGTTGTCGATATCGGCTGTAACGATTGTATCGTTGCCATACTGACTGGATGCCGCAAAAAGCGATTCCCAGTCGGCGAAAATATTGTGATCGATTCTGATCGTGTCGTGCGCCGTGCCGGTTGCCATGAAGTCTATGATCGTGTCGTGGCCCCAGTTCGGCAAATAAACGAACAAGTCTGCCGCGTCGCCACCAACGAGGATGTCGTTGCCGGCGCCACCGGCAAGGGTGTCGGTCCCGCTACCGCCGACAATTAGGTTGTCCAGCGAGTTTCCTGTTCCGGCAAAGTTCGTCGTTCCGATATAGGTGAGGTTCTCGACATCACTGCCAAGCGTGTAGCTCGCCAGTGTCGTCCGCACGGTGTCGGTCCCCGCATCGACGTTTTCGGCGACGATATCGACGGCATTGTCGATCACATAGATGTCGTTGCCAGCGCCGCCGATCAGCGTGTCATTGCTGGCGCCACCATCCAGCACATCATTGCCGGCGCCGCCGGTGATCGTGTTGGCGAGAGCATTGCCGGTGCCGGTGAAGTTGGCCGATCCCGTGTAGGTGAGGTTCTCGACATTGTTGCCAATCGTATAGCTGGCAAGCGCCGTCTGGACCGTGTCTGTCCCCTCGTTCGCATTCTCGATCACAAGGTCGGTCGCGATATCGACGACATAGATGTCGTCACCCGTCCCGCCTGACATCGTGTCGGAACCAGCACCACCGAGCAATGTGTCGTTGCCGGCGCCACCGCTGAGATTGTCCGCAGCTGCCCCACCGGTCAGGACGTTGTTCAGCGCGTTGCCCGTGCCGGCAAAGGCTGCCGTTCCGATTCCGATATAAGTGAGGTTCTCGAGATCGGCGCCAAGCGCATAGCTTGCCAGCACGGTCTTGACCGTGTCGGTTCCCGCGGCGGCGTTCTCGGCGACGCTGTCGCCGGCATTGTCGACGATATAGATGTCGTCGCCCGCACCGCCGATCAGCGTGTCGGCGCCTGCCCCGCCATTCAGCAGATCATGGCCGGCGCCGCCGGCGATCATGTTGGCCAGCGCATTGCCGGTGCCGGTGAAGTTGGCCGATCCCGTGTAGCTCAGGTTCTCGACATTGATCAGTGCAGCGATCGAATAGGCTGCAAGCGACGTGCGGATTTCGTCGGTGCCGGCACTGGCCAACTCGGTGACGACGTCGCTCGCAGTGTCGACCACATAGATGTCGTTGCCCGCTCCGCCGATCAGCGTGTCATTGCCGGCACCGCCGTCCAGAAGATCATTGCCGGCGCCGCCGGTGATCGTATTGACGAGCGCATTGCCGGTGCCGATAAAATCGCCGGCGCCGATGAAAGCCAGGTTTTCGACATTGGCAATATTGGTCAAGGCATAGGAAGAAAGCACCGTCCTGATCAGATCGGTTCCTTCATTCAGCCCTTCGGTGACCACGTCGGCCAGATCATCGACGATATAGATGTCGCTGCCCGCTCCGCCGATCAGGGTGTCAGCGCCAGCCGCACCATTCAGGGTGTCGTTGCCGACACCACCGGTGATCGTGTTGGCAAGGCTATTGCCTGTCCCGACAAAGGCTGCCGTTCCGATATAGGTGAGGTTCTCGACATTGGCGCCAAGCGTATAGCTTGCCAGGGCCGTGCGAACCGTGTCGGTTCCCGCGGCGGCGTTCTCGGCAACGCTGTCGCCGGCATTGTCGACGATATAGGTGTCGTCGCCCGCCCCGCCGATCAGGCTATCGGCACCTGCCCCGCCATTCAGCGTGTCGTCGCCGTCGCCGCCTGACAGCGTATCAGCGGCGGCCGCCCCTGTGATTACATTGTCGAGATCGTTTCCGGTGCCGGCAAAGGCTGCCGTTCCGATTCCGATATAGGTGAGGTTCTCGGCATTGGCGCCAAGCGTATAGCTTGCCAGGGCCGTGCGAACCGTGTCGGTTCCCGCGGCGGCGTTCTCGGCAACGCTGTCGCCGGCATTGTCGATGATATAGGTGTCGTCGCCCGCACCGCCGATCATCATGTCGGCGCCTGCCCCGCCATTCAGCGTGTCATGGCCGGCGCCGCCGGTGATCGTGTTGGCCAGCGCATTGCCGGTGCCGGTGAAGTTGGCCGATCCCGTGTAGCTCAGGTTCTCGACATTGATCAGTGTAGCGATCGAATAGGTCGCAAGCGACGTGCGGATTTCGTCTGTGCCGGCACTGGCCAACTCGGTGACGACGTCGCTCGCAGTGTCGACGACATAGATGTCGTTGCCCGCTCCGCCGATCAGCGTGTCATTGCCGGCACCGCCGTCCAGCAGATCATTGCCGGCGCCGCCGGTGATCCTGTTGGCGAGCGCATTGCCGGTGCCGGTGAAGTTGGCAGATTCCGTGTAGCTCAGGTTCTCGACATTGGTCAGTGCAGCGATCGAGTAGGTCGCAAGCGACGTGCGAATTTCGTCGGTGCCGACACTGGCCGCCTCGGTGATGACGTCGGCCAGATCATCGACGATATAGATGTCGTTGCCCGCTCCGCCTATCAGCGTGTCAGCGCCAGCCCCGCCATTCAGCGTGTCGTTGCCGACACCACCGGTGATCGTGTTGGCGAGGCTATTGCCTGTCCCGGCAAAGGCTGCCGTTCCGATTCCGATATAGGTGAGGTTCTCGACATTAGCGCCAAGCGTATAGCTTGCCAGGGCCGTGCGAACCGTGTCGGTTCCCGCGGCGGCGTTCTCGGCAACGCTGTCGCCGGCATTGTCGACGATATAGGTGTCGTCGCCCGCACCGCCGATCAGGCTATCGGCACCTGCCCCGCCATTCAGCGTGTCGTTGCCGGCGCCGCCTGACAGCGTATCAGCGGCCGCCGCCCCTGTGATTACATTGTCGAGATCGTTTCCGGTGCCGGCAAAGGCTGCCGTTCCGATTCCGATATAGGTGAGGTTCTCGGCATTGGCGCCAAGCGTATAGCTTGCCAGGGCCGTGCGAACCGTGTCGGTTCCCGCGGCGGCGTTCTCGGCAACGCTGTCGCCGGCATTGTCGATGATATAGGTGTCGTCGCCCGCACCGCCGATCATCATGTCGGCGCCTGCCCCGCCATTCAGCGTGTCATGGCCGGCGCCGCCGGTGATCGTGTTGGCCAGCGCATTGCCGGTGCCGGTGAAGTTGGCCGATCCCGTGTAGCTCAGGTTCTCGACATTGATCAGTGTAGCGATCGAATAGGTCGCAAGCGACGTGCGGATTTCGTCTGTGCCGGCACTGGCCAACTCGGTGACGACGTCGCTCGCAGTGTCGACCACATAGATGTCGTTGCCCGCACCGCCGATCAAGCTATCGGCACCTGCCCCGCCGTCCAGTATGTCGTTGCCGGCGCCGCCGGTGATCGTGTTGACGAGCGCATTGCCGGTGCCGGTGAAGCTGGCGGATCCCGTATAGAGCAGGTTCTCGACATTGTTGCCGAGTGTGTAGGCGGCCAGCGTCGTGCGAACCGTGTCAATACCCACCTCGGCCGCTTCGGTGACGAGGTCGCCGGCATTGTCGACGATATAGGTGTCGTTGCCCGCTCCGCCGATCAGTATGTCAGCGCCAGACGCACCATCCAGGATGTCGTTGCCGACACCACCAGTGATCGTGTTGGCAAAATCATTGCCCGTGCCGGTAAAGGCCGCCGTTCCGATATAAGTGAGGTTCTCGAGATTGGCGCCAAGCGCATAGCTTGCCAATGTCGTGCGAACCGTATCGGTTCCCGCGGCGGCGTTCTCGGCAACGCCATCACCGGCATTGTCGACGATATAGATGTCGTCGCCCGCACCGCCGATCAGTGTGTCGGCGCCTGCCCCGCCATTCAGCAGATCATGGCCGGCGCCACCGGTGATCGTGTTGGCGAGCGCATTGCCAGTGCCGGTGAAGTTGGCCGATCCCGTGTAGCTCAGGTTCTCGACATTGACCAATGCGGCGATCGAATAGGCTGCAAGCGCCGTGCGGATTTCGTCGGTGCCGGCACTGACCGCCTCGATGACGACATCGCTCGCACTGTCGACCGCATAGATGTCGTTGCCCGCTCCGCCGATCAGCGTGTCATTGCCGGCACCGCCGTCCAGCAGATCATGGCCGGCGCCGCCGGTGATCGTGTTGACGAGCGCATTGCCGGTGCCGGTGAAGCTGGCCGATCCCGTATAGAGCAGGTTCTCAACATTGTTGCCGAGCGTATAGATTGAAAGCGCCGTCTTGATCAGATCGGTCCCTTCATTCAGTCCTTCGGTGACCACATCGCCAACGTTATCGACAGTATAGGTGTCGTTGCCCGCTCCGCCGATCAGGGTGTCTGCTCCGGCCTTCCCGTCCAGGGTGTCGGCACCTGCCGCACCCCTGATCGTGTTGGCAAGGTCATTGCCCGTCCCGGTAAAGGCCGCCGTTCCGATATAGGTGAGGTTCTCGAGATTGGCGCCAAGCGTATAGTTCGCCGATGTCGCGCGAACCGTGTCGATCCCCTCATCAGCGGCTTCGGTGACGATGTCGCCGGCATGATCGACGATATAGGTGTCGTCGCCCGCACCGCCGATCAAGCTGTCCGCACCGGCTCCGCCGTTCAGCGTATCGTTGCCGGCGCCGCCGGTGATCGTGTTGGCGAGCGCATTGCCGGTGCCGGTGAAGCTGGCGGATCCCGTATAGGTCAGGGTCTCGATATTTTCGCGGAGCGTATAACTTGAAAGCGCCGTCTGAACTGTGTCCGTCCCCTGATTCGGGCTCTCGATCACAAAATCGAAATTATCGTCGACAACATAGAGGTCGTTACCCACCCCGCCCACCATCCAGTCGGAACCAGCCCCTCCAATCAATGTGTCAGCGCCGGCACCACCATAAAGGGAATCATTTCCGGCATTGCCCCAAAGCGTATTGTTCGCTTCGTTGCCTATAATGTTGTCGTTGCCGGAGCCGGCCTGAACGTTCTCGATCAAGGACGCAACGTTGCCGTTATAAAGAAGTGCGTTGAAAATGTTGCCGCGGGCATAGCCATTGTTCGGACCACCCCACAGATCGGCCAACTGGCTCTGGGAAAAGACCGAATACCCCCCTGCTTGCAAGTCGATCTTGAGGGCGGTGGTATAAGCGCTCAAATCATAGGTATCGATACCACCGCCGTCCCAGATTGTTGCGAAGATCCGGTTGGCATCGGGGGTGATGGCGGCCACCCCGTCGACATAGGTGACGCCTTCGTTCGGATTCCACTTATAGACGGTATCGCCATTGTTCGTCGTGTAGTCCGCACCATACATTTCCTGCAGGGCGGCGATGTCGAGCATCATGAAGGTCTGTGGCGCCCCGTCATGTTCATACTCGTACCCGTCCCCATTATCTCCGACATATGTGCGGTAGGTCATGATCGTATATTCGACCGAATCGTAGGCACGCGGAACGACCGTGGGATTGTAAAAGAAATCCGGTTCGTGAGCATGTTTCAGCCCGAGAGCGTGACCCAGTTCATGCGCCAGGGTATGTCCCGCATAATTGCCGAACTCCGGATAGCGATAGTCGGATTCCGTGCCGGCATATTCCGTCCCGAACCAGATATCGCCGCCGCTGATGCCAGCATCCGGATAATAGGCCCATGCTGTCACAAGCTCTGGATCCGACGACTGAGCGAACCGCACCGTTGCGGTATCCGCGCTTCCGGCCTCAAAGTTGGCGTTCGTAAACCCCTCAACCGAAAAGCCGTCATTTGCCGCGTTTCCATAGGATTGCTCCATAAAAAATAAGGCTACAGACTGCTGTTGCGAGGAAATCGACGAAAAATCGAAATCTTTCTCGCCGCTATAGGAATATGATGTCGAGAGAGTGGGGAACGCATATGTTATCGTCCCGTCCCAGGCAGTGCCGCCGAACAGCCCGTCAATTCTCTGATCCCCTGTCGAATTGACGTACTTCATCCAAGTAATAAGATTCGTCATAAAATACCCGTTTGCCTATTCCATTCGCCGCGCCTAATGCCGGTTTCCCTCTGCCCGAAATCAGAGGAAAATTCAACTAAAAGCTTTATTTCTCTTCAGGAAAGTTTTTTTGACCTAGTAACTAACGCTCCTGAAGCGCTTTCTCCTCTATCGAAGGCCAGAAGACATATTCCAGGATCCTGGTGCTCGCCCGTCCGAACCTCCGCAATTGCTGCCACGGCGGCACTTAAATTGACGTTACGGTCATCTGCTGAAATTTAATAAGCCTCAGGCTTGGTGATATCGGGAAAGCGAGAGGTCCGCATTGTTTCGGCGCCGTCGAACGTTGTCTCCGGCCGTCGTGCCGCGGGGTCGCCCTCACGGCGTGCCGCGTCGGGTTCGAGGATCGCATCTGCCGCAATCTTGGTGACGTGGGCTGCGATCGTTCCGTAGCGAGTGAAGGGAAAGGCGTCGAGCCTGACGACAGCGCCCTGTCCGACCGTGGTGAAGCCGATGTCCTTCTTCAAAGCGTCAATTTCGAGCTCAAATGCGCTCCCCAAGAAAACCCGGCGAAGCTGAAGTCCGCAGAGCTGGTCAGCTTGAAAGCCTGCTCCGGGCGTTCTCCGCCAATTCCTGCACCCGGTCTACGGGGATGCGGCCGATCAGCATGAAGGCGTGCGTCGCGTTCGACCAGTAGACGACATTCATACCTTTGCGGTTTTCGAGGTCCGGCGCCTTCGGCCCAGCGTCAGACTTGACGATGCAGAGCGCCATCGGCCCGGTCTCGGGGTCGAGATAGGCGATCTGGGCGAGCGCCTTACCATCATATTGCAGCAGCAGGGCGCGTTTGAAATCGATCCCCGGCAGCGAGACGGCTTCGGGGGAGAGCGACAGACCGAGCTTCTCGTCAAGACCGGCGAGTTGGGCGGCCTGGTCCTCCCTGCCGGGGGCGGGGCCGGCGAGCGTTTCGGCGGTATAGAGCGAGATATAGTCGGCGACGACGGCGCGCCACTCGCTGTTTTCGTCCTTTGCCGAAAAGCGTGCTCCGATGCCGATGACGGCGCGGTCGATGGCGATGCCGGCGACCAGCGAGGCGGCGAGCGCGCCGAGGAAGCGGCGGCGGCTGGCGAATACGGGCGCGGGGCTGGATTTTGCGCTTTCCTGCACAGGGATGGCGGCAAGCATCGCCTGCAGCTTCTCGCGCGGCGCTTCGGCGAGCAGCGGGGCGAAGGCCTGCTTGAACGGCAGGCTGGCGCGTGCCAGCAATTCCAGCCGCTCGGCGACGCTCTCGTCTTCGTTCACAATAGCTTCAATGCGCGCAGCCTCTTCGGCTGTCAATTCGCCATCGATGAAGGCGGTCAGGTCCTCGTCGGAGGGAATGATGTGTTTCGTCGTCATTGCCGTCCCCCTTCCGGTCCGGCGTCGGAGAGCTTGGCGCGGGCAGCCGCCAGCCGGCTCATCACGGTTCCGATCGGGATATCCAATATGCCTGCAACCTCGCGATAGGAAAGTCCTTCCACATAGGCGAGAAAAACCACCGTCCTCTGCGCCTCGGGCAGCGCATTCACCTGTTTCAGCACCTGCCCCGCCATCACATGGGTTTCGGTGTCGTGCGCACCGTCGAAGGTCAGCGTCTCCCCGGCATCGACGAAACCCTGGCCCTGGCGCACCCGGCGGGAGCGGATCTCGTTCAGCCAGATCGAGTGCAGGATCGAAAACAGCCAGCGGTCGAGCCGGGTGCCGGGGATGAATTGATCGGCGCGCTCCAGCGCACGAAGGCAGGTCGCCTGGACCAGGTCGTCGGCGACATCGCGCTGATGCGAGAGAACGAGACCATAACGCCACAGCCTTGCCAGATTTTCCGTCAGGCCGCTCCTGATATCCGCTTCGCTCGCGATGGCCGCCTCCGCCAATCCTGCATTTTTCGAAACCGCCGGATGAACCGGCGATTCCATTCTGGCGCGACTATAGGCAGGAAAATGCGTGCGCGCGACCGACATTCTGACATCCCTTTCGTGCTTCCATTTTCCTGCCCGTGGCCTGCTGATCAGATCTTCGAGGGATCGAGGATTGCAGCGTTCAGATCCTGATATTCCTCGCAAGCCGTACCGCAGATCGCCTTGATTGACTTCAGCTGGTCCTTGGCGAGATCGAGCTGACCCTTGATGATGTAGGCTTCGCCGAGATATTCGCGGACCTTGGCGTATTGCGGGTCCATCTTCACCGACTGCAGGTAATAGGAGATGCCTTCGTCGGTGCGGCCGAGCTTGCGCGTGGCATAGCCGCGATAATTGAGCACTTCGGCGGTGTTCTGATCCTTGACCGTGTCGAGCATGGCAAGCGCCTCCTCGTAGCGACCGGCCTTGGCCAGCGAATAGGCATAGTCGGCGCGGTTCTCGTCGGAGACGTTGGCGCTCTGCTGCTTGACACATTTCTTGGTCTTCTGGTCGTAGATCTCGCCCTTCTTGCAGACCGGGGTCGTGCTGCTGTCATCGCCGACCGCAAAGACCGGTCCAGAGGCTACAGAAGCGGCAAGGCAGCCGCCGAGAATGATGGAAGCGATGCGGGCTGTCATGATCGTCATGGGGAACTCCTCGAAAGTGACGTTGCGACGAAAGAACACCGCTGCATCCAGCTTTATTCGGCTGCCGCTTGCATTTCTTTCTTCACCCTTTCGTGAAGCTTCAGAGCTGAATAATTTGGGCGTCCGCGTGTTTTCCTTCGTCCGCCGGAGGGACAAGGAGAATTCTGTGACCGACACCGTCAAACTCGTCAGCCTCGCCGTTGCCACACCCGAACATGTCATTTTCCAAAAACAGGCGGTCGAAGCCTCCGCCCGGCTGTTTGCCGACCGTTTCGAGGATTTCCGCCATCTTGCCCGTGTCTTCGATAGCGCCGGCATCGAAAAGCGCCATGCGGCGCGCCCGCTTGCCTGGTTCGACGAGCCGCATGGCTGGCAGGACCGGATGCAGGCCTTTGCAGAGGTGGCAGGCGGGCTTTTCGTCGAAGCTGCCACCTCTGCCCTTCGCCAGGCAGGGCTTGAGGCCAGCGATGTCGACTGTGTCGTGACCGTCTCCTCCACCGGTTTTACGACGCCGAGCCTCGATGCGCGGCTAGCTGGCCGGATGGGTTTCAGACCCGACATCGAACGCGTGCCGGTCTTCGGGCTCGGCTGTGCTGCCGGCGTGTCGGGCTTTGCGATCGCCTCAAGGCTGGCGCGGAGCCGGCCGGGCGCTGTTGTGCTTTTCGTCTCGATCGAGCTTTGCACGCTGGCCTTCCGGCTGGACGAGCTGACGCGCCCGAACATCATCGCAACAGCGCTTTTTGGCGACGGCGCGGCCGCCTGCGTGCTGCGATCAGGCGAAGGCGGGCTGGCGGAGGTGGAATCGACCGGCGAACATCTTTTTCCCGACACGCTCGATATCATGGGCTGGAAGATCGATGACGGCGGCTTCGGTATCGTGCTGGCGCAATCGCTGCCGCCCTTTGCCGAAAAGGAACTCGGCCCGGCGGTAAAGGCCATTCTGGCGCGAAACGGGCTGAGGGTGGAGGATATCGACCGCTTCATCTGCCATCCCGGCGGCACGAAGGTGCTGGCTGCGATGGAGAGCGCGCTTTCGATGGCACCGGGCACGTTGGATCACGAACGCGCCGTGCTTGCCGAATACGGCAACATGTCCTCGCCGACCATCCTCTTCGTGCTGGAGCGGGCGATCCGCGCCGGATTGCCGGCGCGCGCCGCGATGATCGCGATGGGACCGGGCTTTTCAGCCAGCTGCGTGACGCTCAGGAGGGTCGCGTGATGTGGCCGTCGATCGCCCTCCTTGCCTTCGTGACGCTGCAGCGGCTGGGAGAACTTGTGCTCGCCCGGCGCAACACGGCGGCGCTTCTTGCCAGAGGCGCCAGAGAGGTCGCACCCGAGCATTATCCCGTCATGGTGGCGCTGCATGCCGGCTGGATCATCGGCCTCTGGCTCACTGCACCAGGCAGGCCGGTCGCGCTCTTCTGGTTTCTGGTGTTCATGGGGCTGCAGGCGCTGCGGCTCTGGGTACTGGCGACGCTGAAAGGCCGCTGGACGACGCGTATCATCATCCTGCCCGGCGCGCCGCTCGTCAGATCCGGGCCCTATCGTTTCCTCCACCATCCGAACTATGCGATCGTCGTCGGCGAGATCGCCGCCCTTCCCCTCGCCTTCGGCCTGCCGCTTTACGCGATCGTCTTTTCCCTTCTCAACGCGCTTATCCTCCATGTCCGCGTGAAGGCTGAAAATGCCGCACTGAAAAGCGCAATGATTTTGAAATGAATGCGATTTTCCGTTTGCGTCGCGGTATCGGCCCGGGCATTTTCACCCCGACAAACAAAGCGGAATGCAAGCGGAAATGGCGAAAAACGCAATTGTGCTCGGCGCCGGCATCGTCGGGGTTTCCACGGCCATCCATCTTCAGCGGCGCGGCCGGCAGGTGACGCTGATCGACCGCAAAGATCCGGGTAACGAAACCTCCTTCGGCAATGCCGGCCTGATCCAGCGCGAAGGTGTAGCACCCTACGGTTTTCCCCAGCAGCTCGGCCTTTTGCTGCGTTATGCGCTGAATAACCGCATCGACGCGCATTATCACCTGCGCACGCTGCCGAGCCAGATCGCCTTTCTCGCCCGCTACTGGTGGAACTCCAATGCGCGACGCCACGCGATCATCACCCGGGCCTATGCGCCGCTGATCGAAAATTCGATCGTCGAACATAAGGATCTGATCGAAGCGTCGCAGGCCGAAGGGCTGATCCGCAAGGACGGCTGGATCAAGATTTTCCGCACTGAAGCCAAGCGCGACGGGGCCTTTGCAGAGGCAGCACTTTGGCAGAATGAATTCGGCGTGGAGTATGACAGCCTGACTCCGGCCGATATCGCCCGCATGGAACCGCATATGACCGGCGATTTCGCCGGCGGTATCCACTGGCGCGATCCCTGGTCGGTGCTCGACCCGCATGCGCTGACATCGGCCTATCGCCGCTATTTCGAGAGCCTTGGCGGCCGGTTCGTCACGGGGGATGCCGCCTCGCTCGGCCCGTTCGGCTCCGGCTGGAAGATCATGACGGCGGAAGGTCCGCTCGAAGCCGAGGATACGGTGATGGCGCTCGGCCCCTGGGCGGCCGTTGCGACGCGGCGGCTCGGCTATTCCTTCCCGCTCGGCGTCAAGCGCGGCTATCACATGCATTATGCCGCCGAGGGCAATGCCGTGCTCCACAACTGGACGCTCGATGCCGAACGCGGCTATCTGCTTGCGCCGATGAACCGCGGCATCCGGCTGACGACAGGGGCGGAGTTTGCAACGCTCGACGCGCCGAAGACGCCGGTCCAGCTCGACCGCGCGGAAGCCGTGGCGCGCACCATCTTCCCGCTCGGAGGCAGGCTCGATCCCGAACCCTGGATGGGCGCGCGCCCCTGCACGCCGGACATGATGCCTGTTATCGGCAAGGCGCCGCGCCATCAGGGCCTGTGGTTTGCCTTCGGCCATGCCCATCACGGGTTGACGCTCGGGCCGGTGACCGGCCGCGTGCTGGCCGAACTCATCACCGGCGAGACGCCGTTCATCGATATCGCGGCCTGTTCGCCGCAGCGTTTCAACCCGTGATGCCGAGAGAAGCGAGACCTTTGAGGGCCGTTGCCGCAATGCCTTCCACCGTGTCGTCGATATCGACGGTGACGACACCTTGCTCGCCTGTCGGCACCTCAAGTGTGGCCAGCTGGCTATCGAGCAGCGAGACCGGCATGAAATGTCCCTTGCGCTCGCCCATACGCTTCATCAGCAGCGCCCTGGAACCTTCGAGATAGACGAAGAACAAATTGCCACCGGCAGCAGCCCGTAACCTGTCGCGATAGAGGCGCTTCAGCGCCGAGCAGGAAACGATGATACCCTCGCTCTTTTCCAGCGAGGCCTTGATGTCTTCGCCGATGCGGTCGAGCCAGGGCATCCGGTCGTCATCGGTCAGCGGGATGCCCCTCGACATCTTCTCGACATTGGCGGCGGGATGAAGCGCATCACCTTCGACGAAGGCCAGGTGCAGCGCTTCGGCGAGTTTCTCGCCGACGGAGGATTTGCCGCAGCCGCTGACCCCCATGACGATGATCGCATGGGCTTTGTTCATCTGCTCATCCGGCATGTTTGCTCCTCAGGCTTATCTTCCCGCTCAGTCGAGCGGGAAATGACAGGCATATTGTTGTGCGCCTTCTCCCCTTAATTCGGGAGAAACCTGGCGACAATAGTCCTGCGCCTTCCAGCAGCGAGGGTTGAAGTGGCAGCCCGACGGCGGCTTCAAGGGCGACGGCAGTTCGCCCTGCAGGCGGATGCGGGTCTTCTCGCGCTCGGGATCGGCGATCGGGGTCGCCGACAACAAGGCGGCCGTATAGGGATGGCGCGGCCGGGCGAAGACTTCAGCGGCAGGGCCGGTTTCGATCGGGCGGCCGAGATACATGACCATCACCTCGTCGGCGATGTGATGGACGACCGAGAGACCGTGCGAGATGAAGAGATAGGCAAGGCCCATCTCCTTCTGCAGGTCCATCAGCAAGTTCAGCACCTGCGCCTGGATCGACAGATCAAGGGCTGAAACCGGCTCGTCGAGCACCAGCACTTTCGGCCGCAGCATCAGGGCGCGGGCAATGGCGATGCGCTGGCGCTGGCCGCCGGAAAACATATGGGGGTAACGGCCATGATGCTCCGGACGCAGACCGACGCGGGCCATCATCTCCTCCACCTTGCGGCGGCGGGCGGCCGCGTCGAGATCGGTGTTGATCTTCAGCGGCTCGTCAAGAATCGCGCCGACCTTCTGGCGCGGGTTGAGCGAGCCGTAAGGATTCTGGAAGACGATCTGCACCTGGCTGCGCAAGCTGCGGTCGCCGACACGCGCCGGCTTGCCGTCAATCAGCAATTCGCCGGACGTCGGATCCTCGATCATCGTGACCAGACGGGCGAGCGTCGACTTGCCACAGCCGGATTCGCCGACGACGGCGAGCGTCTTGCCGGAATGCAGGCTGAAGCTGACGCCGTTCAGCGCCTTGACGGTGGCGTCGGCTTTGAAGAGACCGCGGTTGACCGTGTAGAAACGGGCGAGATCCCTGCCCTCGAGAACAGCGCCCGTCATACCAGGTCTCCTGCAGTTTCAACGGCGATGACACCGGGATGCCCCAGCGGCTTACCGTCCTTCAACGGATAATTGCACAACGCCTGGCCGAGCTCCGGGCCCTGGCGCACGACGCCGCGATCGCATTCGACCGTGGCATAACCGCAGCGCGGCGCGAAGAGACAGCCCGTCGGGCGGCCGTGCTGGCCGGGAACGACGCCGGCGATCGAGGGCAGACGCTGGCCGACTTTGGCGCGTTCGGGGAGGGCTGCGAGCAGAGCTGCGGTATAGGGATGATGCGGATCGCGGAACAGTGCCCTTACCGGCTGTTCCTCGACCTTCTGGCCGGCATACTGCACCTGCACGCGCTCGGCGGTTTCGGCAACGACTCCCATGTCGTGGGTGATCAGCACCAGCGCCATGCCCTGCTCCTTCTGCAGGCGAACGAGCAGATCGAGGATCTGCGCCTGGATCGTGACGTCGAGCGCGGTCGTCGGCTCGTCGGCGATCAGGAGCTTCGGATTGCAGGCGAGCGCCATGGCGATCATGATGCGCTGGCTCATGCCGCCGGACATCTGATGCGGGAAGTTCGACAGGCGGTCTTCCGGAGCCGGAATGCCGACGAGGTTCAAGAGCTCGATAGAGCGTTGGCGGCGCTCCTTGCGGTTGAGGCCCATATGAAAGCGCAGGGTCTCGCCGAGCTGGAAACCGACCGTGAAGCACGGATTGAGGCTCGACATCGGCTCCTGGAAGATCATCGCCATGTCCTTGCCGATGATCCTGCGGCGCTGGCGGGCGGAGATGCCGCGCAGGTCCTTGCCGTCGAACTGCATCCGGTCGGCGGTGATCTTCGCCGTCCAGGGCAGAAGCCCCATCAGGGCCAGCATGGCAACGGATTTACCCGAGCCGGATTCGCCGACGACCGACAGAATCTCGCCCTTGTCGCAGGCAAGCGATACGCCGTCGACGGCGCGGAAGAGACCGGAAGAGGTCTGGAATTCGACCGTCAGATTTTCAATCTCGAGGAGTGGCATCACGACCTCTTCAGTTTGGGATCAAGCGCGTCGCGCAGGCCGTCACCCATCAGGTTGATGGCGAGAACGGTGATGAGGATGGCAAGACCCGGGAATGTCACCACCCACCAGGCGCGCGAGATGAACTCACGGGATTCGGCCAGCATCGTTCCCCATTCGGGCGTCGGCGGCTGAGCGCCCATGCCGAGAAAGCCAAGGGCGGCAGCATCGAGAATCGCCGCCGAGAAAGCGAGCGTCGCCTGAACGATCAATGGCCCAAGACAGTTCGGCAGGATCGTCTTGAACATCAACCGGAAGGTGCCGGCACCCGCGACACGCGAGGCGATAACATATTCCTTCTCGCGCTCTGAAATGACCGAGGCGCGCGTCAGCCGGACGAAATGCGGCTGGTTGACCAGCGAAATCGCGATCATCGCATTGGTCAGACCGGGTCCGAGCACGGCCACTAGCACGAGAGCCAGCAGCAGCGACGGGAAGGCCAGGATGATATCCATCAGGCGCATGATTGCCGTATCGATCTTGCCGCGGAAAAATCCGGCAACCAGGCCGATCAGGACGCCTGAAATGACCGAAAGTGTGACGACGACGACGCCGATGAAGAGCGAGAAGCGCGCGCCGTAAATCAGGCGCGAGAGGATATCGCGGCCAACGGCATCCGTTCCGAGCGGGTAGGAGGCGCTGCCCGCCTCCATCCAGAACGGTACGGCCAGCAGCACCTGGCGGTTCTGCTCGTTCGGCGCATGCGGCGCAAAGAGCGGCGCAAGGATTGCGACGACCAGGATGATGACGAAAACCACCAGGCCGATGACGGCGCCCTTGTTGCGGGAGAAATAATGCCAGAACTCCGCAAGAGCGGATGGCTGGCCGGTTTTGACGGTGACCGTGCTCATGGGCCGCTCCTAATGACGAATGCGCGGATTGATGAAGCCGTAGAGAACATCAACAATCAGATTGACCAGCATGATGACGCCGGCGATCAGCAAAAGGCCGCCCTGGACCACGGCGTAATCGCGCTTGAAGACCGAATCGACCATCCATTTGCCGATACCCGGCCAGGAGAAGATCGTCTCGGTGAGGATGGCGCCGGCAAGAAGAACGCCGATCTGCAGACCGATCGTGGTGATGACAGGGATCATGGCATTTCGCAGCGCGTGCACGCCGACGACACGCAACGGCTTCAAACCTTTCGAGCGCGCGGTGCGGACATAGTCCTCACCCAACACTTCGAGCATCGCTGAGCGCGTCTGGCGCGCGATGACGGCGAGCGGGATGGTTGCCAGCACGATGGTCGGCAGAATGAGGTAGCTGACGGCCGAGGCGAAGGCTCCCTTCTGGCCCGACAGCAGGCTGTCGACGAGCATGAATCCGGTGACCGGCTTGAAGAAATACATCAGCGAGATGCGGCCGGAAACCGGCGTCCAGCCGAGATAGCCGGAGAAGAAGATGATGAGCAGCAGACCCCACCAGAAAATCGGCATGGAATAACCGATGAGGGCAACACCCATCACGCTCTGATCGAACCACGTGCCTCGCTTGACGGCCGCAAAGACGCCGGCGGGCACGCCAAGACAGACGGCGATAATGATGGCACAGAGCGAAAGCTCCAGTGTTGCCGGGAACAATGTGAAGAACTCGCCGAGAACGGGCCGTTTGGTGACGATCGAGGTGCCGAGATCGCCTTGCAGCACTTTTCCGAGATAATCGAAATACTGCACATATATGGGCCGGTCGAAACCGAGATCGTGCATGATCTGGGCGTGACGTTCCGGCGCCATCACACGTTCACCCGACAAAAGCATGACGGGGTCGCCGGGGATCATGCGGATGAACGAGAAGGCTATCAGCGAAACGCCAAGGAATGTCGGGATCAGCACCGCGAGGCGGCCGATGAAAAAACGCAACATAGCAGGTTTTCCAATAGTTTCCGGCGGTCAGGGGAACCTGACCGCCGGCCGCACCCGGCGTTGACCGGGCAGTTTACAGATTTTTTATTATTCGGAAATGTCCACACCGTCGAAGCGGTGAATTCCGAGCGGGTCCATGAAGAAGCCCGAGACCTTCTTGCTCATCGGAACGAAGACCAATGAGTGGTTAATCGTATTCCAGGGAGCTTCCTTCTTGAAGATCAGCTGAGCCTGTTCATAGGCTTTCGTGCGCTCGGCGACGTCGGCCGTCTGCTTGGCCTTCGTCATCAGATCGTCGAATTCCTTGTTGCACCACTGAGCGCGGTTGTTGCCGCCGACAGCGTCGCAGCCAAGCAACGTATCCATGAAGTTGTCAGGGTCGCCATTGTCGCCGGTCCAGCCGAGGATGACGGCACCGTCGCGATTCTTGTCGGACGAGAGCTTCAGATATTCGGCCCATTCATGGGTGACGATTTCCGCACCGACGCCGACCTTGGCCAAGTCGGCCTGCATCAATTCTGCGGCGCGGCGCGCGTTCAACATGTACGGACGCGAAACCGGCATCGCCCAGATCTTCATCTTAAGGTCCTTGACGCCGGCATCTGCCAGCATCTTCTTCGACGCATCGGGATCGTACTTGTCGTCTACGACGGCATCGTTATAGGACCACATTGTCGGCGGGATCGGGTTCTTGGCAACGGCCGCTGCACCCTGGAAGACCGCGTCGACGATCGCCTGCTTGTTGATCGCCATGTTCAGCGCCTTGCGGACTTCGGCCTTGTCGAAGGGAGCAATCAAGGTGTTGTAAGCGAGATACGAAACGTTCAGGCCGGCCTGCTCGAGCACGGTCAGGTTTTCGTCCTTCTTGAGTTCGGCGACGTCGGCCGCATTCGGATAAGGAATGAGGTGGCATTCGCCGGCCTTCAGCTTCTGCGCGCGGACGGCAGCATCAGAGGTGATCGCGAAAACCAGATCGTCGATCTTTTCCTTGCCCTTGAAATAGGTTTCGTTCGCCTTGTAGCGGATAACGGCATCCGGCTGGTAGGCGACGAAGGTGAACGGGCCGGTGCCGAGCGGCTGCTGGTTGAGCTGCGCCATCTTGCCGTCGGCGGCGAGCTTGTCGGCATATTCCTTGGAGACGATCGAGGCGAAGTCCATGGCCAGGTCGGCGAGGAACGGCGCTTCGGGATGGTTGAGCGTGAACTTGACGGTGAGGTCATCGACCTTCTCGATCGACTTGATCAACTCCGGGAAGCCCATGCCGGCGGCGTATTCGTAGGAACCGCCCTCGACATACTTGTTCCACGGATTGTCAGCCTTGAGCTGGCGCTCGAACGAGAAGATGACGTCGTCGGCGTTGAAGTCGCGCGTCGGCGTGAAGAAGTCGGTGGTCTGGTACTTGACGCCCGGATGCAGCTTGAAGGTATACTCCTTGCCGTCGGCCGAAACGCTCCAGCTGTCAGCCAGGCCCGGCTCGATCTCGGTCCCGCCATGCTTGAATTCGACGAGGCGGCTATAGACCGTGCGCGACGACGCGTCGAAGGTCGTGCCTGCCGTATAGAGGCTGGGGTCGAAGCCTTCCGGCGAGCCCTCGGAGCAATAAACAAGGGTCTTGGACCAGGCCGACGTCGCCATGACGGAAATCAAGGCCGTCGCTGCCAGCAGGACAGAGATCTTTTTCATAATATTGTTTCCCGGTTGTTCTTTTTTGATGTTTGGAGACCGTAGATTGCCATCTCGGTCGACGCTCGATGGAACGATATTTATTTACTGAAAGCAACGGGCTACGCAGAAAATTTTTCCAGCTGGACAATTTTAGAAATTTTCCGTCAAAAATCAGCCTCATTCGGAAATATTCGCACAAAAAAGACCGAAAATTTGTCGCATTTGGTATAAAACCGCGCCAATCGCGACACGCAGCCGGCATTTCCCCGTTCCGGAGGCTATGGGAGATGCCCGCAAAAACAAAAACCGCGGTTGCTGGGGCAACCGCGGTTCAGAAGTTCATCCTGGTCTTTTGATCAGGCGGCGGGGGCAACGATCGCGGGTTTGCGATAGGCCGGCTCGCCGGTGATTCCGAGAAGGAAATTGATCTGCGGACGCGCCTTGACGAGGTCGTCAATGGAGTATTCCGCAAGCACGGCGAAGAAGGCGTTAAGCGCCTTGCGCAGCGCCGAATTCAAACCGCAGCTATCGACCAGCGGGCATTCGACCTCACCGTCGTCCTCGAAGCATTCGGCCATGGCGAAGTTGTCTTCCGTCACCCGAACGACGTCGAAAAGACTAATGTCGGCGGCCGGTTTGCCCAAGCGCACGCCGCCGTTGCGACCGCGCACCGTTTCGACCAGGCCCGCCTTGTTGAGCGGCTGGAGGATCTTGAAAAGAAAGAGCTCGGAAACGCCATAGGCCCTGGCGATTTCCGGAATCCGGCTCAAGTGCCCGTCGTTGGCAGCACAATACATCAACATGCGAACCGCATAGTTGGTCTGCTTCGTCAACCGCATGCCATTCTCCTGACTCGTCTGTTCAGACCTATATAGGCGGTTTGCTAGTTTTGAACAATTCCAAAATATGAAATTCGCATTCAGCTTATGAGGCCATTTGCCGCGACGTCAATCCCGCCTCAGGATCTCGAGTCATCGAGGATCGCCTGCTTGCGCTCGGGCGTGCCTTTGCGCACCAGTTTGACCTCGGCACTGGGGAAAAGCAGATGGTGAGCAGACCGCGCCCTTGTCTCGGGACATCCTCGACGCTGGGCCGATATCGCCGGCAATCACCATCACGAGGAAAAATTCGGGAGCCAAAAGGCCCCCGAATTACAGATTGCAGATTGGACTGTCGTGAAGATCACTTCATCGTCGGCATGACGAATTCGGCGCCGCTCTTGATGCCCGAGGGCCAGCGGGCGGTGACGGTCTTGGTCTTCGTCCAGAACTTGATCGAATCCGTGCCATGCTGGTTGAGGTCGCCGAAACTCGATGCCTTCCAGCCGCCGAAGGAGTGGTAGGCGAGCGGAACCGGGATCGGAACGTTGATGCCGATCATGCCGATGTTGATGCGCGAGGCGAAATCGCGGGCGGCATCGCCGTCACGGGTGTAGATGGCGACGCCGTTGCCATATTCGTGCTTCATCGGCAGAGACAGCGCCTCCTCATAGTTCTGGGCACGAACGACGGAGAGAACAGGCCCGAAGATCTCGGTCTTGTAGATATCCATCTCCGGCGTGACATGATCGAACAGGCAACCGCCGACGAAGTAGCCGTCTTCATAGCCCTGGAGTTTGAAATCGCGGCCGTCGACGATGAGCTTGGCGCCTTCCTCGATGCCGCGGTCGATCAACCCGCGAACACGGGTATAGGCTTCCTTGGTGACGAGCGGGCCCATATCGGCCTTGTCGTCGGTATAGGGGCCGATGCGCAGGGATTCGATCTTCGGCGTCAGCTTCTCGACCAGGCGGTTGGCGGTCTCTTCGCCGACCGGAACGGCAACCGAGATCGCCATGCAGCGCTCGCCGGCCGAACCGTAGCCTGCGCCCATCAGCGCGTTGACGGCCTGATCCAGGTCTGCATCCGGCATGATGATCATATGGTTCTTGGCGCCGCCGAAGCATTGGGCGCGTTTGCCGTTCATCGCCGCCGTGCCATAGACGTAGCGGGCAATCGGCGTAGAGCCGACGAAGGAGACGGCGCCGATATCGGGATCGGTGAGGATCGCGTCGACGGCACCCTTGTCGCCATTGACGACGTTGAGGATGCCGGCGGGCAGGCCGGCTTCGATCATCAGTTCGGCGAGACGGATCGGCAGGGAGGGATCGCGCTCGGAGGGCTTGAGGATAAAGGCGTTGCCGCAGGCGATCGCCGGCGCAAACATCCACATCGGGATCATGCCCGGGAAATTGAAGGGCGTAATGCCGGCGCCGATGCCGACCGGCTGGCGGATCGAATACATGTCGATCGCCGGCCCGGCGCCTTCGGTGAACTCGCCCTTGGCGAGATGGGGAATGCCGCAGACGAATTCGCAGACTTCGAGGCCGCGGATGACGTCGCCCTTGGCATCCTCGATCGTCTTGCCATGCTCCTTGGAGAGGATTTCGGCAAGCTCGTCCATGTGCTTGTTCAGGAGTTCGACGAACTTGAAGAAGACGCGGGCGCGGCGCTGCGGATTGGTGGCAGCCCATTTCGGCTGCGCAGCCTTGGCATTTTCGACAGCGGCGCGCAGTTCCTCGACGCTTGCGAGTGCGACCGTCGCCTGCACTTCGCCGGTTGCCGGATTGTAGACGTTGCTTACGCGGCCGCTGGTGCCGGCAACCTGCTTGCCGCCGATGAAATGACCGATCTCACGCATGGGTGTTCCTCCTGTTTTTGGATGGCCGACAATCGCACTTCAATTTGCACAAATCAATGCGCTGATATAAGCAACCGTTGTGCGCAAATTATAGCTCTATCGTTTCATCAGGCACTGCCGTTTGCTTCCAAACTTGGCACGGCACGCCAACAAGTCAAACGCCGACAAGTCAAACCCTGGGGGAGGTCAAACCGATGAGCCGGAAACCCGTCGTCAGAATGGCGGAGCTGGAGATCGATCCGGACCCGCTTGAAACGTATCGCATATTGCTTACGGAAGAAATCGAAGCATCCGTCGCGCTGGAAGACGGCGTGCTTTCCCTGAGCGCTGTTTCCATCAGGGACAACCCAAACCGGATCCGTATCCTTGAAGTCTACGCCGACCAGGGAGCATACGAGGCCCATCTGCGGACACCGCATTTCCTTAAGTACAAGAACCAGACGGCGCACATGGTGACATCGCTGACGCTTATCGAGGTCGATCCGATCGCAATGCGTGCCAAGCCATGAACTGGGACGATGTTCGTATTTTCCTCGCCGTCGCCCGCACCGGGCAGATCCTTGCCGCCTCGAAGCGGCTGGGGCTCAATCACGCCACGCTCTCGCGCCGACTGACTTCGCTCGAAGAGGCGCTGAAGACGCGGCTTTTCATCCGTCGCACGAATGGCTGCGAGCTGACGGCCGAAGGCGAAGTGTTCCTGGCATCCGCAGAGCGGATGGAAACGGAAATGCTCGCAGCACAGGCCAGTCTCGGCCACACAGATACGGCAATTGCCGGGACTGTGCGCGTCGGTGCGCCCGACGGCTTCGGTGTTTCTTTTCTTGCGCCGCGCATGGGCAGGTTGATCGAGCGCCATCCGGAACTGAAGATCCAGCTCGTGCCGGTTCCGCGCTCTTTCTCGCTCTCGCAGCGCGAGGCCGATATCGCCATCACGCTCGAGCGACCGGACCAAGGGCGGCTCGTTTCCTCGAAGCTGACGGATTACACGCTCGGCCTTTATGCCTCGCGAAATTATCTGGCGTCACAGGGAGCACCTGCCGATATCGACGCGCTCAAGGCCCATCGCCGCATCGGCTATGTCGAAGACCTGATCTTCACCGCGTCCCTGAATTTTTCCGGCGCAGTGATGCGGAGTTGGGATGCAGGCTTCGAGATTTCGACGGCGATCGGACAGACGGAGGCGGTGCGAACAGGCGCCGGCATCGGCATCCTGCATGATTATATCGCCAGGCAATATCCGGAACTCCAGCGCATTTTGCCGGAGGTTTCGATCCGGCGCGCCTATTGGACGACCTATCACGAAACCGCGCGCGACCTGCTACGCGTCAGGAGCGTCGCCGATTTTCTTCAGGAACTCGTCAGCGCCGAACGACACATCTTTCTCTAAGTCTCGAAAGTGTGTTTTGCCGGTTCGTCGTTCTCGTCGGGATTGGGAACCGGCGCTTCGTCGGGCAGCCGGTCAGGCTCCGGTTCCTTGATCGGAGGCTCTGGCTTCCAGCCGGGCCCGGGCATCGGCGGCTGGTCTGGAATGGGTTCGTTGGGCACGGACATGACCGCCTCCCTTTCATGATTTCCGTTTACGCGACGTTCGGGGTTATTTGTCCGGCTTCAGCGATTCGGCAGCACGCATCGGCATGCTGTCGATGATGGCGAAGAGCTCGCCATCGGCAATCGGCTCGCTGGCCTTGAGCTTCACGGTGCCGTCCTTGCCGAGCAGGAAAGCGGCGAATTCGCCGACCTCCGGCGCCTCGAGATCGCGGCGGATCGCTTCGCCGTCGAGGCCGCCAGCCGCACCGAAGATCGGTCGAACGCCGGCACCGGAAATCTTCAGCACCACCAGGTCACGCTCATCGAGGGCCGAGCGGTTGGCGAGCAGCTGATTTTCCTGCCGGGCGGCGCGGGAATTATCCCTGTCGGCGAATAGGATAAAGACGCGGTTCTTCCACTGGAACTGGGCGAGGCTTTCGACCGGCGCATAAGCGCTGTTGGTCTCGTCGATTTTCGTCGCGCCGTAGAGCAGGGTTTTCGACATGCATATTCTCCCGTTAACATGGAGAACGACCCGCTGCGACATGGGTTCCATCGAAACGACAGGAACCAAGTTTTCATTCTGATCGTGGGGAGATGGTACGGTTGGGGGGTCTCGAACCTCCGACCTCAGGTGCCACAAACCTGCGCTCTAACCAACTGAGCTACAACCGCATAAATCGCGCTTGGCGCGACGGGGGTCACATACGAGGACTTGGCGAGGAATTCAAGTCCCATTCCTCGTCAATATACAAAAAGGCTGGACGCGAGGTCCAGCCCTTTATCTCCGATCGGTAAAGACCGATCAGGCAACCTTGAAGGAAGCCATAGCCTTTTCGGCGGCGTCCTTGGAGGGCTTTGCGAGCTTTTCGGCCACCTGCTTGGTGGTTTCCTGTATCGACTTCGCCTGCTCGACGGTGAGTTCGGCCTGCTTGCGGATGAACGAGGTCTGCAGCTCGAAGAATTCGGCCGGGGACTTGACGCCGAGCAGCGCTTCGAAGTGCGACAGCGAGTTCTCGGAGTTGATGCGCAGGATGTCGATCGCCTTCAGGCCGATCTCGACCGAGCCGGCCTGTGCCGTCTGGACGGTGGCTTCGAGCGTCTTGCCGGCTTCCTCGCCAGCGGTCTTCAGCTTGGCATAGGCATCCTTCGACTGCTGAGCGCCCTTTTCGGCGAATTCACGGAAGGATTCCGTGAACTTGGACGGGTCGAAAGAAGCGATTGAAAAAACGTCGTCGGTCTTTATGGTAGCCATGGGTCGCATCCTTTGGGTTGAGGCAGCCGCTGCCTGCGTTAGTTGGATGATGCTTATATAAGACATTTCATTGTGCATTGCAACAATTATTGTGCAGTGCACAAGACGTTAACCTTTCCGGCCGAAAACCCCCTACTCTTCTGGACCGGCATGCGCCCCGCAGTTATTAATAAGCCGTTAATTTAAGAAGGCCGACAGCGACAAGGTTCGAACATGCCCGCAGTCCAATATCCGTTCATCGATATCGCCGTGCACGCACGGGTGCGGGAACGCTTTTCACGCGGCGAGGCCATGGTGCTGTTTTCAGCCGATCTTGCGCGCCTGCTCTGGGCGAACGGTGCGGGTGCGGAGCTTTTCGGCCATTCGGCAGTCTACGACCTGCTCGATCAGGGGGTCGACCGCGCCGACATCACCTTCCGCCAGCTGGAAACGGCGGCGCGCCAGCTGACCGATATCGGCGACAGCCGCAGCCTGATGATCCGCGTTGCCAAGGGCTTCCAGCGTGCGCAGGTGCAGGCGGCAGCCGAACTAATCCGGCTTTCCCAGGGCGAAAAGGCCATCCTGTTTTCGGTGCCGGTCTCGGCAAAGCCACTCGCGGCCGGTGCATCGGCGGCCCAGATGCTGCAGGGGCTTGATGATCCCGATACGCATATGGCGGTGATCGGTGCCAATGGCGAAGTCATCGCGGCTTCGCCGGGCTTTGCCTCGCTCGGAATCTCCGAGCAGACGGCAAAGACCTTGATTAACCTTGCCGGCGCGCATCCCGACCGATTGGTGAAGCGACCTGTCGCCACCGGCAGAGGCAATCTTCCGGCCGCGGTCGGCAAGCTCAGCGACGATCCGGCGCTCAATCTGCTCTTTGCGGTGGAGACCGCGATCGGTCATCTCGACCCTCTAGACGCGCCCGCGCTCGATCCAGTCGATGCGTCCACGCTCGAGCCGGTCGATGCGCCTGCACAGGAAGAAAGCCCGCCGCCGGCCGAAGTACTTCAGGACGAACCTGTCGCCGCTACAGGCTTCACCGAAATCATCGACGCGGTCTCGGGGATCGAAGAGGTCGAGGAGACGCTCGAGGAGATCGCCGGCGAAAACGAACAGCCCGCCGAGACAGCCGCGGCACCCGCAGAGGAGGCGATTGAAGAGACGCATCCTGACGCGGATGCGGAGCCGGAGAGCGACGGCGGCATGATCGATAGCAGCGCGGATGAGACCACCGAGCCCGCCGCGATCACTGAGGACGATTTGACCTCCATTGCGGAGACGGTGGAAACGGCAACGGCGGCGGAACCGCCTGTTGAGGCCAGCGAAACGCCTATTGAAGACACGCCGGAAGCGATCCACCAAGATCCAGCCATTGAAACGCCTGCTGTCCCCGATGCCACCCCTGCCCCTCAGCTTGAGGCTGAGCCCGGCTTCGTCTTCAGGCCAAACAGCCGCGCCACGCGCTTCGTCTGGAAGATCGACGCCGAAGGCCGGTTCAACGAAGTCAGCCACGAATTTGCCGAGGCCGTCGGTCCGCATGCGTCCGATATCATCGGCTCTGCCTTCGGCGATGTCGCCGCCCTCTTCAATCTCGATCCTGACGGCAAGCTTTCCGAGGCGCTCGCCCGCCGCGACACATGGTCGGGCAAGACGATCCTTTGGCCGGTCGAAGGCACCAGCCTCGTCGTTCCGGTCGATCTGGCGGCGCTGCCCACCTATACCCGCAACCGCGACTTCGATGGCTTCCGCGGCTTCGGCGTCGTCCGGCTTTCCGATGCACAGGAAGATCCGCTGGCGCTCGGCCTGACACTCGGCCCTGATGGTATCGGCCATAATGCAGCGAGCCTCGGCCCGGTTGCAGAGCCCGTCGCCGAAGTGGCAGATGAAGCGGAAGCCGCACCCCAAGAGGTCTCGGCCGAAATCATTGCAGCGGAAGAGATCGACGACCAAGCGTTTACGGCAGCCGAGCCGGAGTCCCCGGAGACCGAAGAGACAGGATCGGAAGAAATCACTGCCGAAGAGGCGATCGTGCAGACATCAGCGCCGGAGAATGCCGTAGAAGAACAGGCGGTCGGCGCCGACGAAACACCTGCCGCCGAGCCGGCAGCGGATGTTTCGGACGAGCCGCCGGCGCTTCGGATTTCAGAAACGCCCAATCGCCGTTTCTCCGACAAGATCGTTCAGCTCCACAACAGCGGCGCCGGACTGACGGCCGCCGAACAGGCCAATTTCCGCGAGATCGCCAAGCGCCTCGAAGCCTTCGGCGCCAGCAAGGACGAGCCTAGCAGCCCGGCGCCGGCGGAACCCGCCGTCACGGAAACGGCCGGCTTCGAAGAGGCCCTCGGACCCGAAGCGTTCGACGTCGAAACACCCACCACTGAGCAGGCGGACATACCGTCTGACGAGGAGATCGTGCCGCAGGAGGCGATTTTCGAGAATGCCGTCGAGGCGCGCGAAGACGATGGCGCCACAGAAGAGCCGAACGTTATATACGAGGACGAGGCAACGGAAGGGCTGGAGGAGACGGCCAGCCAGATCGAGGTTCTCACCAGCTTCATCCCGCCGCGCATCAAGATGACGGGCGGGCTGTCGGTGGGAACGGTCGACCAACTGCCTGTTGCCGTGCTGATCCATATCGGCGATGCGTTGATCCATGCCAATCCGGAATTCATGCGGTTGACGGGCTACGGCACGCTCGAGGCATTGCGCGAAGTGGGCGGCATCGAAGCCCTGCTGCAGCGCCGCGAACTCGAGGAGAATGCCGCAGGCTCCGGCACCATGATGCTCGTCAAGGCCGATGATACGCTGGCGCCGGTGACCGCGCGGCTGCAATCTGTGCGCTGGGAAGACGCCAACGCCCTGATGCTGGCGCTGATGCCGGTGGAAGGCAAGGAGGATGGCCGCGGCGACGCAAACCGCTCCGAGGGCCGTTCCGAAGGCCGCCCTGAGCGGATGGTCGAGAAGGTCGCTAAACTCCAGGTCGAAGTGGAAGAATTGCGCTCGATCCTGGAAACGGCGACCGACGGCGTCGTCGTCATCGGCACGGAGGGCGACATCCGCTCGATGAACCGGTCGGCCAGCGCGCTTTTCAATTACGACGAACAGGAAACGCGCGGCAAACCCTTCGTCATGCTATTTGCCCATGAGAGCCAGAAGGCAGTCATCGACTATCTGAACGGCCTCTCCGACCATGGCGTGGCAAGCGTGTTGAACGACGGGCGCGAAGTGATCGGCCGCGAGGCCGCTGGCGGCTTCGTACCGCTGTTCATGACGATGGGCCAGCTCACTTCCTCCAACGGCTATTGCGCCGTCATCCGCGATATCACCCAATGGAAGCGCACCGAGGACGAGCTGCGCAACGCCAAGGGTGCGGCCGAAACCGCCAACGCCCACAAGACCGATTTCCTCGCCCGCGTCAGCCACGAGATCCGCACGCCGCTCAACGCCATCATCGGCTTTTCCGACATGATGGCCGGCGAGCGCTTCGGGCCGATCGGCCATCCGCGTTATATCGAATATGCCAACGACATCGGCCGCTCCGGCCGGCATGTCCTCGATATCGTCAACGACCTGCTCGACATTTCGAAGATCGAGGCGGGCGAGATGGATCTCGATTTTGCCGCCGTCGGCCTCAACGAGGCAGTCTCCGAGGCTGTGGCTCTGGTACAGCCGCAGGCGAACGGCCAGCGCGTCATCATCCGCACGGCGCTGTCGCATGCGGTACCCGAGGTCGTGGCGGATCTGCGCTCGATCAAGCAGATCGCGCTCAACATCCTGTCGAACGCCATCCGCTTCACCCCGTCAGGCGGGCAGATCGTCGTTTCCACCTCCTATGAGGCGAATGGCAGCGTTGTCCTCAGGGTCCGCGATACCGGCATCGGCATGACGCGCGGCGAGCTCGACCAGGCGATGAAGCCGTTCAGGCAGGTCTCCTCGACCCAGTCGCGTCATCGCGGCGACGGCACCGGGCTCGGCCTGCCGTTGACCAAGGCGATGGTGGATGCCAACCGAGCGACCTTCTCGATCAATTCAGCGCCGAACGAGGGCACACTCGTCGAGATCACATTCCCGTCGCAACGCGTGCTGGCCGGTTGATAAAGAAAAGGCAGCCAAGAGGCCGCCTTTGAATTTGGTGCTGTTCAACAAGAGCTCAGTCGATCAACGTCATGTTTCGGAGGCCGGAAGGCCCCAGGCCGCATCGTTCATGTGCGGCCCCCAAGTTAGCTTCACCTTTGACAAACCTTTCTTAACGAAAGGTTTCCATGACAGGAAATTGATAAAGGGTGAAAGCTTGTAATCTACGATCGCTGTCAATCCTTCAGCTCGCTTAGCCCGGCGAAGAGCCCCAGCGCCTCTGGATTGGCAAGCGCTTCCTGGTTCTTCACCGGCCGGCCGTGAACGACCTCGCGCACGGCAAGCTCGACGATCTTGCCGGACTTGGTGCGGGGAATATCGGCAACCGCGATGATCTTCGCCGGCACGTGCCGCGGCGAGGCGCCGGTGCGGATGCGGGTCTTGATCGCCTTGACGAGATCCTCGGTCAGCGTCACATCCGGGGCAAGGCGGACGAAGAGGATGACGCGCACGTCGTCGTCCCAGTCCTGGCCGATGCAGAGCGCCTCGGCCACCTCCTCCATCTGCTCCACCTGATTGTAGATCTCGGCCGTGCCGATGCGAACACCGCCTGGATTGAGCGTCGCATCCGAGCGGCCGTGGATGACAAGGCCGCCATGCTCCGTCCATTCGGCGAAATCGCCGTGGCACCAGACATTGTCGAACCGGTCGAAATAGGCGGCGCGATATTTGGCGCCATCGGGGTCGTTCCAGAACATCACCGGCATCGAGGGGAAGGCCTTGGTGCAGACAAGCTCACCCTTCTCCCCACGCACCGGCTTGCCGTCATCGTTCCAGACGTCGACCGCAAGGCCGAGGCCGGCCCCCTGGATTTCGCCGCGCCAGACCGGCTGCAGCGGATTGCCGAGCACGAAGCAGGAGACGATATCGGTACCGCCTGAGATCGAGGCGAGCTGTACGTCTTCCTTGATGCCCTCGTAGACGAAGGTGAACCCTTCCGGCGACAGCGGCGAACCGGTGGAGGTCATCAGCCGCAGGCTGGAGAGATCGTGGCTGACGCGCGGCGTCAGCCCGCCCTTGCGCACCGCATCGATATATTTCGCCGAGGTGCCGAAGATGGCGAATTTTTCGGCCTCGGCATAGTCGAACAGCACGTTGCCATCGGGGGCGAAGGGCGAACCGTCGAACAGGCAGAGCGTCGCGCCGCTGGCGAGACCGCTGACCAGCCAGTTCCACATCATCCAGCCGCAGGTGGTGAAATAGAACAGCTTCTCGCCCGTCTGCAGGCCGCAATGCAGCCGCTGCTCCTTGAGATGCTGCAGCAGCGTGCCGCCGGCCGAATGCACGATGCATTTCGGCACGCCTGTCGTGCCCGACGAAAAGAGAATGTAGAGCGGGTGCGAAAAACCAAGCTGCGTGAACTCGACCTCCCTTGCCTCATAGGGCGCGACAAAGGCCTCAAGCGTTAAAGCCCCCGGCGTCTTACGCGCCACGGCCTCCGCATCGCCGGCGTAGTGGACGATGACTGTGGGCACACCCAGATTTTTTGCGACCGTCGCGACCTTGGCGCCGACATCCTGCAGCTTGCCGGAATACCAATAAGCATCGCAGGCAATGAACAGCTTCGGCTCAATCTGGCCGAAGCGGTCGAGCACACCCTGCTCGCCGAAATCAGGCGAACAGGACGACCAGATAGCGCCGATCGAGGCGGCGGCGAGCATGGCGGCGACGGTCTCCGGCATGTTCGGCATCATCGCGGCGATGCGGTCGCCTTCAGAGATGCCGAGTGCTGCGAAGGCCTGCTGCAGCTTCGAGACCAGCGCGCGCAGCCGGTCCCACGACCAGCGGTCCTCGGCCTTGTCCTCACCGCGGAAGATGATGGCATCGCCCTCCCCGCGGCCCGACAGAAGGTTCTCGGCGAAGTTCAGCGTCGCATCGGGAAAGAAGCGAGCCTCCAGCATGCGGTCGCCATTGGCTAACACCTCTGCGCCGCGCTCTCCCTTGACGCCGCAGAAATCCCAGACGGTCGACCAGAAATTCTCCCGCTCGGCCACCGACCATGCATGCAGATCCTCAAAGCCTGAAAGAGAAAGCCCGAAATCGGCATTGCAGCGCTCCATGAAGGCATGGATCGGGCTTTTTGCAACGGCATCCTCCGAGGGCACCCAAAGTGGTCTGTTATCTTGCATTCAATCCTCCTCCCCAATACCGCCCTTATATCATGCTGCATTGCGTTATAAAGTACGGAACCGGCGTGATCCGATGCCGTCAATTCAAAGGTTACAGCGTCCTTTGCGCGTCTGAAAAGACGTGCGGCGCTGTAAGAGATTTGCATATGCCTGGCATTTCCTATATCCGGCGAAATCAGCGCATAACGGGATGACCGGCTGAATTTGCCGGCGGAGATCATGAGCACGTCAAGACATCGCAGGTGGCGCAGGAAGATCGGACCCGTTTCGCGCTGGCTTCCGGCCTTCGCCCGCCTGTCGACGGTGTTCCTGCTGATCGCGCTGGCGCTTTTCGTGGCGCTCAGGGTTGCCGCACCCTATCTCATCTCGACCGGCTTCGTGCGCTCCGGTATCGAGGACGCGCTGTCGAAATGGACAGGCTACCATGCCGAGATCAAGGGCAGTCCGGTTCTCGAATTCTGGCCGACGCCGCGCATCACGCTGAACCAGATCACTATCCGCCAGCCGCGCGAAAGCGGTGACAAGCTGCTCGGCAGCATTGAAAGCCTGTCGGCCGATTTTAGCCTCATCGATGCGTTGAGAGGCCGGACGAGTTTCCACGAATTCCATCTGGTGCGTCCCAACCTGGCACTGACGCGCGATGAAAAAGGGCTCATCGACTGGAGTTATGCCGGCCTGCTGGCACGCGCGATCAGCGGCGTACGCTACGAAAACGGAGCTGAGATGCTCGATCCCGATCTCGATGCCGAGATCGGGGCGGTGACCGTCGAGGACGGCACACTTGTGGTCACCGACATCAAGACCGCCAAGACCTATCATTTCGACAGCGTCACCGCAGATATCGCCTGGCCGAGACTCTCCGGCGCGATCTCGGCGGTGGTCATTGCCCGCATCAACGGCGAAGACCTGAAGGTCGATTTCGCCTCGCGCCAGCCGCTGCTCGCCTTTGCCGGCAGGAATGCCGAGACACGAACGTCGCTCACATCAAACCTTTTGACCGCGCACTTCCAGGGCATTGCCAGTATCGCGAGCCTTTCGGCCTTTTCCGGCAATGCCACCGTCACCATTCCCGATGTGCCCGCACTTCTGACATGGTCGGGCAAATCGGTCCCCGGCATCGCAACATTGAAGAGCGCCTCGCTGGAATCCGATATCATGTCGTCGGGCAACGGGCTGCGTTTCAACAATCTCAGCCTCTCGCTGAACGAAGCGAGCGCCACTGGGGTGATGGACCTTTTCACCCAACCCGGCAAACGACCGAAGATCGGCGGCACGCTCGCCTTCGACCAGATGAACCTCAAGCCCTTCCTCGACGCCTTCGCGCTCAGGCTCGCGGCCGGCGAGGCGGAGGACATATCCACCGGCATGAGCGGGCCGCTGCAGGTGCTCGATGTCGACGTCAGGCTTTCGGCACGGCGCGCGCAGATGGGTCTCTTCGAGCTCTCCGATGTCGGCGCCAGCATGATCGTTGCCGGCGGCGAGGCGAAATTCGATATTGGCGACAGCCAGTTCGAAGGCGGTGAAATGACCGCGCATCTCGAAGCAACGCAGCGCGACTTCGACGGCGGCGGCAAGCTGCAGCTGTCGATCCGCAATGCCGACTTCGCAGCCCTTGCCGAGCGCCTGCAGCTGAAGGGTCCGCTGCCGCTTGCAACCGGATCGCTCGATCTCGACCTGCAGTCGCCGAAGGCGATCTGGACGACCGGCCTTGCCGACGTCACCGGCAGACTGCACTTCTGGACGGGGGAAGGCACGATTCCCGGCATCGATGCCGCAGCACTCCGGACGCAGGCGGCCGAAAAACCGTTCTTTCCGCTGAGCGCGGCAGCAGGCGGCGTCTTCGCCTTCAACCAGCTCAACCTTCAGGCCGATTTCGCCAACGGTTCCGCCGAAATGCACGACGCCCGCATCGCCGGCGCCACACAGACGCTGACGCTTTCCGGCGTCATCACCTATCAGTCGAACGGGCTGGCGCTTTCCGGATCGCTTGATGCAACCGATCCGGCCAAGGCGGCGGAGCTGCCGCTTCTGCCGTTCTTCATCGGCGGTTCCTGGCCGAACCCGGTGATCTCGCCGGTTCCGCTTTTCGGCAATACGCCTCAGGCGCAATAAAGCGCGTCGCACGGCATCAGGCGCCGGCTGCTGCCGCACGCTCGTCCCGCTGGCGCTGGATTTCACGGCGCTTGGTGACGACCGAGGCGCAGATGACACCAACGGTCACGATCGCGATCAGGATCGTGCACACCGCATTGATCTCAGGCGTCACGCCGAGGCGCACCTGGCTGTAGATCCTCATCGGCAGCGTGGTGGCGCCCGGCCCCGAGGTGAAACTGGCGATCACCAGGTCGTCGAGCGACAGGGTGAAGGCAAGGATCCAGCCGGAGAGCACAGCCGGCGCGATGATCGGCAGGGTGATCTCGAAGAAAGTCCGCACCGGCGGCGCGCCGAGATCCTGCGCCGCTTCCTCGATCGATTGATCGAAGCTCAACAGGCGCGACTGCACGACGACGGCGACGAAGCACATGGTCAGCGTCGTATGCGCGAGCGTGATCGTCCAGAAGCCGCGGTCGAAACCGATCGCGACGAAGAGCAGCAGCAGCGACAGGCCGGTGATGACGTCGGGCATGACGAGCGGCGCGTAGATCATGCCCGAAAACAGCATGCGGCCATGAAAGCGGGTGTAGCGCACCAGCGTCAGCGCCGCCATCGTGCCGAGGATGGTTGCGACCGTCGCCGACAGGAGGCCGACACGGATCGTCACCCAGGCGGCGTCGAGCAGGCCCTGGTTCGAGAGCAGCGAGACATACCACTTGGTGGAGAAGCCGCCCCAGACGGTGACGAGCTTCGATTCGTTGAAGGAGAAGATCACCAGCAGCACGATCGGCAGGTAGAGAAAGGCAAAGCCGAGCGTGACGGAGATGATGTTGAAACGGGTCCATTTCAGCATGGATTATTTCCCCCGCTCTTCGGCCTTGGCCTGGGCGTTCTGGAAGAAGACGATCGGGATTACCAGGATCATCAGCAGGATCGTTGCGACCGCCGAGGAGACCGGCCAATCGCGGTTGGCGTTGAATTCGTTCCAGAGCGTCTTGCCGATCATCAGCGTCTGCGAACCGCCGAGCAGGTCGGGAATGACGAATTCACCGACGGCTGGAATGAAGACCAGCATGCAGCCGGCCACCACGCCGGGGATCGACAGCGGAAAGGTGACGCGCCAGAAGGCCTTGATCGGCGTGCAACCAAGATCCTGCGCCGCCTCGATCAGCGTACCGTCCATCTTCTCCAGAGCCGAATAGAGCGGCAGCACCATGAAGGGCAGATAGGAATAGACGATGCCGATATAGACGGCGGTATTGGTGTTGAGGATGATCAGCGGGCTGTCGATGATTTGCAGCGACAGGAGAAGCTGGTTGAGAAGCCCCTCCGGTTTCAGGATCGCGATCCAGGAATAGACGCGAATCAGGAAGCTCGTCCAGAACGGCAGGATGACCAGCATCACCAGCGTCGGACGGATGCTGCGCGGCGCCTGTGCCATGCCATAGGCAATCGGATAGGCGATCAGCAATGTGAGGAAAGTGGAGATCCCGGCAATCACCACGCTCGAGACATAGGCATTGAAATAGAGCGAGTCCTCGGTGAGGTAGCTGTAATTGTCGAAGGAGAGCTCTCCGATCTTGCTCCAGAGCCCGGCCCAACCGTCGGCAAGTGAGAAGACGGGCTCGTAAGGCGGCATGGCGATCGCCGTCGTCGACAGCGAAATGCGAAAGACGATGAAGAAGGGCGCCAGGAAGAAGAGCAACAGCCAAGTGTAGGGAATGGCGATGACGAGGCGATTGTAGAGGCCGGACGTGAGCTTGCCCATGATGTCAATCCTTCAGCAGAATGCCGGCGTTCTCATCGAAGGAGACCCAGACTTCCTGATCGTAGGTGAAGGGGTCGTCGACGGAGCGCTGCGCATTGAGGGACGAGGCCTTGACGATAGTGCCGCTTTGCAATTTCACATGGAAGACGGTCATATCGCCGAGATAGGCGATATCCCAGAGTTCGCCCCTGGCAGCGTTGACCGAAGCGTTGGCGGGAGGCGTGCGCCCGACCCGCATCTTTTCCGGCCGGATGGCGAAGCCGACGGCGCTGCCGGCCGAGGGTGTCTCGGAAGAGGCGACGCGCACGCTGAAGCCGCTGTCGATTGCGATCTCGATGGTGCCGTTGCCCGATGAGGCGACCTTGCCGTCGAAGATGTTCACGTCGCCGATGAAATCCGCGACGAAGCGGGAATTCGGCGCCTCATAGATCTCGGCGGGTGTCGCCACCTGCACGACCTTGCCGTGGCTCATGACGGCGATGCGGTCGGCCATTGTCATCGCCTCTTCCTGGTCGTGGGTGACGACGACGAAAGTGAGGCCGAGGTTCTGCTGCAGGTCCATCAGCTCGAACTGGGTTTCCTCGCGCAGCTTCTTGTCGAGCGCGCCGAGCGGTTCGTCGAGCAGCAGCACCTTCGGGCGCTTGGCAAGCGAGCGGGCAAGCGCCACGCGCTGGCGCTGGCCGCCGGAAAGCTGGTTCGGCTTGCGGGAGGCGAACTGCTCCAGCTTGACCAGCTTCAGCATCTGCGAGACGCGGTCAGTCATCTCGTCCTTCGACATGCCGTCCTGCCTCAGGCCGAAGGCGATATTCTTCTCGACCGTCATGTGCGGGAAAAGCGCATAGGACTGGAACATCATGTTGACCGGCCGCCTGTAGGGCGGCGTGCCGGCCATGTCGGTGCCGTCGAGAACGATTTCGCCCGAGGTCGGCTGCTCGAAACCGGCGAGCATGCGCAGGAGCGTCGACTTGCCGCAACCCGACGCGCCGAGCAGCGCGAAGAACTCGCGGTGATAGATATCAAGCGACAGATCGTCGACGGCGGTAAAATCGCCAAAGCGCTTGGTGACATTCTTGAAAGCAATGAAGGGTTTTGCAGACGGATCGGTCCAAGGCGCAAAAGCGCGGCGGATATTGCCGAGAGACTTCATATTATTCCCCGAAATATAAGGTTCTGCCGGCCTCCACCCCGGCCGGTAATTGAAAGGCCCGGACGTTTCCGTCCGGGCCCAAGGCTGCATTACTGGCCGGTGACGACCTTCGTCCAGAGGCGCGTCCCCAGACGCTGCGTTTTCGGATCCCACGGCTTGACGGTGAAGAGGTTCTTCATCACCTCTTCGGTCGGATAGATCGCCGGGTCTTCCAGAATCTCCTTGCTGACGAACTGCTGCGAAGCCTTGTTGCCGTTGGCATAGAAGGTATGGTCGCTCGCCTTGGCGATGACCTCAGGCCTCATCATGTAGTTCAGGAACTCGTGCGCTTCCGCGACATGGGGCGCATCGGCGGGGATAGCCATCATATCGAACCACATCTGGGCACCCTGCGAGGGGATCGAATAATCGACCTCGACGCCGTTCTTGGCTTCGGCCGCACGGTCGCGAGCCTGCAGCATGTCGCCGGAATAGCCGAAGGCGATGCAGATATCGCCGTTGGCAAGCGCATTGATATATTCGGACGAGTGGAATTTGCGGATATTGGGGCGGACGGCCGTCAACAGCTCTTCGGCCTTCTGAAATCCTCAGCCTTTGTGGAGTTCGGGTCGAGGCCGAGATAACGGAACGCCGTGGAGATGACGTCCTTCGGCGTGTCGAGAACGTAGATGCCGCAATCCTTGAACTTTTCGGCGACCTTCGGATCGAAGATCACTTCGAGGCCGGGCTTGACATCGGGGCCGAGGATTTCAGCGACCTTCTTGACGTTGTAGCCGATGCCGTCCGTACCCCACATGTAATCGACCGCGTGTTCATTGCCGGCGTCATATTCGGCGGTGCGCTTCTGGATCACATCCCACATGTTGGAAAGGTTCGGCAGCTTCGACTTGTCGAGCTTCTGGAAGACGCCGGCCTGTATCTGGCGCTGCAGGAAGTCGGCAGTGGGAACGACGACGTCATACCCCGTGCCGCCGGCAAGCAGCTTGGTTTCCACGGTCTCGTTGGAATCGAAGGTGTCGTAGACGACCTTGATGCCGGTTTCCTTGGTGAAGTCGGTCAGGATGGAGTCGTCGATATAATCCGACCAATTGTAGACGTTGACCACGCGCTCCTGCGCATAGGCCGGCGCGGCAGCAAGGAGTGCGGTAACGGCGGCGGCCGTCACGCATAGGATGGTTGACCTCATGACTTCTCCTGTTTTGTTCAAAGATTCCGCACCCGGAGCATCTTTTCCCTCTGGTTTTCGACGCAGACTAAGAAGGAATTTCTAAGCCCACAAGCGCAAAATCCTGCGCGCTCAATGATTTCACAATCACTGGAAGTCGAAGGCGCTGAGGCCTGCCACCATCTCGTCGAGCCCGAGCGGTCTCGTCACCGGCGGCTCGGCGCGGGAAAGGCATCCACGCCGCTCGCAAAGGCGGCAGGCCGGACCGACTGCGACCGGCTCGAGCGCCATCGCCTGCCCATAGACCACGCTCTCGCCAAGGGCAGAGTCGCACCCGATCAGGATCGCAGTGCGCCTGACCCTTTCCCCGAATTCGACAGTTGGTCCCTCCAGGGTGCGGGCGACCGTCAGGAAGGAAGCGCCGTCAGGCATGACGACCGTCTCGGCGAGGATCTGGCCCGGCTGGAGGAAGGCGGCATGGATATTGAGCTTCGGACAGCCCCCGCCGAAACGGGCCTGCGGAAAACCCTGGGCGCCTGCCCTGCGCAGCCGGTGGCCCGCGGCATCGATCTCGATCAGGAAGAAGGGAATGGCGGCCGCGCCCGGGCGCTGCAGCATGGCAAGGCGCGCAGCCGCCTGGCCGAAAGAGACGCCGAAGCGCGCACGCAGAATATCGATATCGTAGCGCGTCGCTTTCGCCGCCGAAAGAAAGGCCTCGTAGGGCATTGCGAGCGCGAGCGCGGCGATACGGGCAAGCTCGAAGCGGGCGATGCGGCGCGCCTCGGCGGAAGAGAGCGAGAGATCGGCGAGTTCGGCATCGATTGCCGGCAGCAAAGCGAGAGTCGCGGCCTCGATTGATATCTCATGCGCACGGTCGGCCTGTGACAGGCGCTCCGAGATGAAAAGCCGCATCGAATGGCGATCGAAACGGCGGCGCAGATCCGGCATGACATGGACAGGCAGGACACGTACCGCGATGCCGCGCTCGGAACGCAGCCAGTCCTTCAGCCCGGCAGCAAGATCGAGGCCGCCGGGGAGCGTTGCAGCAAAGGCTTCCGCCGCCGTCTCGATCTGTCCGAAATAAGCGGACCTACGCTCCAGCGTCTCGCGCACCTCGTCCAGCGGCAAGCGGCCGGCGGCGACTGGCGCATGCCCTTCGGCGGCCATCAGCGCCGTCAGATCGGAGAGCCTTGCCGCCTGCTCGCGATAGGCGCGGTAGAGCTTGATCATGCCGCTCGCGGCATTGGGGGCGGCCTCGGCCACCTCCACCAACTCCTGATCACCCGGCAGCTCGCCCAAAAGCAGTGGATCGGCAAAGACCTCCTTGAGCTGGCCGAGACTGCCGCCGGTCTGCCCCCGCAACTCTTCCAGATCGACCCTGTAGACGCTTGCAAGCTTGAGAAGGAGCTGCACCGTCAACGGCCGCTGGTTGCGCTCGATCAGGTTCAGATAGGACGGCGATATTTCAAGCGCCTCGGCCATGGCGGTCTGCGTCAGCGCCAGCGCATTGCGGATGCGCCTGACTTTCGGGCCTGCGAATATCTTCCGTTCCGCCATGTCACACCCTTTGACAGGAAGGAGCGCTCATGTTTACAAAATTTTACAAATTCACAGCGCCACTCTGTCAATCCTCCTCATCTTAACCTCTTTCTGCCCCGGAAATCAAAGGTTTTTCTGGTCATAGCGCGTCATATTGTCAATCTTGTCACGCAGCACCTTTGTCGGGCTTTTAGTGAGGAGAGCACATGACTGATTTTTACAAGCTTGTTCCAAATGCATCAGCCAGCCGCTTCGACGGCATCGAGAGACCGTACTCGGCCGAAGACGTGCAGCGGCTCAGAGGCTCGGTGGCGCTCAGTCATACGCTGGCCGAAATGGGGGCGGACCGGTTGTGGCGGCTTCTGCATCAGGAGGATTTCGTCAATGCGCTCGGCGCACTTTCCGGCAACCAGGCCATGCAGATGGTGCGCGCCGGGCTGAAGGCGATCTATCTCTCCGGCTGGCAGGTGGCGGCCGATGCCAATACCGCATCGGCGATGTATCCCGACCAGTCCCTTTATCCGGCCAATGCCGGTCCGGAACTGGCCAAACGCATCAATCGCACGCTGCAGCGCGCCGATCAGATCGAGACCGCGGAAGCCCAGGGGCTTTCCGTCGAGACCTGGTTCGCACCGATCGTAGCCGATGCCGAAGCAGGCTTCGGCGGGCCGCTCAACGCCTTCGAAATCATGAAGGCCTATATCGAGGCGGGTGCCGCGGGCGTTCACTTCGAGGACCAACTCGCCTCGGAGAAGAAATGCGGCCATCTCGGCGGCAAAGTGCTGATCCCGACGGCCGCCCATATCCGCAATCTCGACGCCGCGCGGCTTGCCGCCGACGTCATGGGCGTTGCGACGCTGGTGATCGCCCGCACCGACGCGGAAGCGGCAAAGCTCTTGACGTCAGACATCGACGAGCGCGACCAGCCCTTCGTCGACTATGATGCCGGCCGCACGGTCGAAGGTTTCTATCAGGTGCGAAACGGCATCGAGCCCTGCATCGCACGCGCCGTCGCCTATGCGCCGCACTGCGATCTCATCTGGTGCGAGACCTCGAAGCCGGACCTCGAGCAGGCGCGGCGTTTTGCCGAAGGCGTGCACAAGGTCCATCCCGGCAAGCTGCTCGCCTATAATTGCTCGCCTTCGTTCAACTGGAAGAAGAACCTCGACGAAGCGACGATCGCAAGGTTCCAGCGCGAACTCGGAGCGATGGGCTACAAGTTCCAGTTCATCACGCTCGCCGGCTTCCACCAGCTGAACTACGGCATGTACGAACTGGCGCGCGGCTATCGGCAGCGGCAGATGTCGGCCTATTCCGAGCTGCAGCAGGCGGAATTCGCCGCTGAGGTCAATGGCTATACCGCCACAAAACATCAACGCGAGGTCGGCACCGGCTATTTCGACGCCGTGTCGCTCGCCATCACCGGCGGCCGGTCTTCGACCACGGCGATGCACGGCTCGACCGAACATGCGCAGTTCAAGCCGGCTGCGGAATAAATCGAAGAGGAGGAGAAGATCATGGCATCCATTACACGCGTCAGAGAACGGGCCGAAGAGCAGGCAAGCAGCATGAGCGAGGATCAGCAGACGACGATCCGCATGCTCGCCAACGACCTGCATCGGCTGAACCAATCGGTCATGAAGGCCGTCGAGGCCGGCGTCTCGGTCGAACTGGTGCGCTCGGCCCGTCATCACGGCGGCGACGGCCACTGGGGGGACCTGCTGATCCCGGTCGTCGTCACCAACCGGCATTGACCAAAGCCGGCCGGCGGGCCGATGACGTCAGCCTGCTTCTTCAAGCGCCGCGCGACCTATCGGGCGCGCGGCGCTCTACGTCTCTATTGGATGCATGTCGCCCAAAACCGCTCACACTTTTCGGCATGATGCTCTAGCCGCGGCTCGGTCGTTTTCCGGCGAAGAGATCGGCATAACTTTTGATGAGCTTGGTCATGCGGTCGGCGACCGTCCGGATCTCCGGGCGGTGGCGGTCCTCGGCATTCATGACGATCCATTGCCGGTGACGCAATTCCGGCAACTCGCTGCCTTGCCGCTGCAATTCGGGATGGAGATCGCCGACGAAACAGGGAAGCACCGTCTTGCCGGCGCCGGCCCGCACCAGATCCGGCAGCGAGCGCGGCCGATTGACGGTGGCGACGATCCCCGCTGCCGCATGGGCGTGCGGCCAGCGCAGATAGGCCGATATCGCCTCTTCCTCGGTGACGGCAATCCAGCGCTCGTCGGTCTCGGCGGCGTTGCGCCTGACATAGACGGCATAGGCCACCTCCCCGAGCAGACGTGCGGCAAGATTGGCCTCTGCAGGCTCGAAGGCGCGAATACCGATGTCGCTTTCACGATAGGCAAGGCTTGCCCGCGCCTCACCGATGGTGAGCGAAATGGCGAAGGCATCGCCCGGCATGCGGATTGCGGCGAAATTCTCGGTCAGCAGCCAGGCGAGCCAGGTGCCGGCGGCGACCCTCACGGTGGTGCCGCCCTCGCCGGATTGCCGCCACGCAGCCACCTTGCGGGCGGCGGCCTCCATTTCCTGCAGGTGATCGAGCAGCGCCTGGCCATCCTGGGTCAGACGGTATCCGGTCTGGCTGCGCGAAAACAATGCGCGGCCGATTTCCTGCTCGAGATCGAGCATGCGCCGGCCGACGGTCGCAGGACTGAGCCCGCTTGCGGTGCTTGCCCCCGTCAGCCCGCCGAGCCGGGCCACCTGCAGGAAAAGCTGATAGGAATCCCAACTCGCATTTTTCATGGATGAAAAACATAGCGGGATTTTTCCCGTTTATAAAGAGAAATTCGACGCCTAGATCAGGTGATGTCTTACATAGGAAAGGACATTGTCATGATCGACATGCTCACCATCGCAGGCACCATCGGCTATCGGCACTATCCCCAGCGAAGCGATAGCAAGGCGGACGAGGACAGATTCTATGCCGAATTCGGAAACAATAGCCTCATTGGCTTTGCCGCCTGGCTGACGTCGCTCGACCTCAATCTAGGAAGGCGCCGCAAGGCCGCGGCGCAATCCCGCAGTGGCAGCGGCTGCGCGGTTCAGGCGACTCTTCTTGCTCCGAGATGAGCCGGTGCCGACTCTGCGACGATGCGGAACCGCTCGATCAGCGCCATCAGCGTATCGGCCTCGCCGGCAAGCAGACGGCTTGCCTGCGTCGTCTCGGCAACCATCGCCGCGTTCTTCTGGGTCATCTGGTCCATGGCGTTGACCGAACCGTTGACCTCCTGCAGCGCGGCCGACTGATCGCGGCTGGCGGTGGCGATGGTTTCGACATGACCGCTGATCGCGATGATCTCCTGGCTGATCGAGGCAAGGACGCTGCCGGTCTTCTGGACCAGTTCGGACCCTGCCGTCACTTCGCGGCTCGATGTCTCGATGAGCGACTTGATCTCGCGTGCCGCATCGGCCGAACGTTGGGCGAGTTCGCGGACTTCCTGGGCGACGACGGCAAAACCCTTGCCCGCCTCGCCGGCGCGCGCCGCCTCGATGCCGGCATTCAGCGCCAGAAGATTGGTCTGGAAGGCGATATCGTCGATCACCTCGATGATCTGCTCGATACGCTGCGAAGCCTGCTCGATGCGATCCATGGCGGCAACGGCATCGCCGACGACGGCGCCGGAATTGTCGGCCGTCTTCTTGGTCGCAGCCACGACATTGTTGGCTTCACGGGCACGCTCGGCGGAAGAACGAACCGTCACGGTAATCTCTTCCACCGCGGCCGCAGTCTCCTCGAGGTTCGCCGCCTGCGCCTCGGTGCGTTTGGAAAGCTCGCCGGCAGAGGCGGAGACGGCACCGCTGTTGCGCTGGATCGTCGCGGCGCTGTCACGGATACCGGACAGCGTATCCTGGAGCCGCAAGAGGGAAGCGTTGAAATCGACGCGCAGCTGCTCCAGCCGGCCGACGAAGGGCGTGGCGATCGTCTGCGAGACATCGCCCTGCGACAGGCGCCCGAGGCCGGCGGCAAGCTGGTTGACGGCAAAGTCGATCTGGCCGTCGAGCGAGCGCTTGTCGGCATCGTTCCTGGCACGCTCGGCATCGCTCAATTCGCGCTGTTCGGCAGCCTGGGTTTCCAGGTCGCGCCTTGCACGGGCACTGTCGCGGAAAAGCGCCAAGGCCCGGCCGATGTCGCCGAACTCGTTCCTCTTTTCGACACAAGGGATCGCCGCTTCGAGATCGCCCGCGGAAATCGAGTGCACGCTCACGGTCAGCGCCTGCAAAGGCTTCACCGACTGGCGGATCGCATAAAAGGCGAGAACGCCGACGAGCAGCATGACGATGCTGCCGACGCCGAGAACCAGCATCTGCAGCTCATACATGCGCTGGCAATAGAGCTCCATCGGAATGCCGATGAAGAGAATGCCGACATTGGCGTTCGAGGCGTTCTTGATGGGGAAATAACCGGTCATGAACTTGCGGCCGAAAAGCTCCGCCGGTCCATAATAGGCTTCACCCCTGGCGAGAACCGGCTGGGCAGGGTGCTCGGCTACCAGCTTGGTGCCGACGGCGCGGTCGCCGTTTTCCTTCTTGACGTTGGTGGAGATGCGGACGTAGTCGCTGCCCTGCTTTTGAAAGATGGTCGCAACGCCGGCGATCGATTGCGCCGTGCGGTCGACCAGCGAATGGTCGGCAAGGGCGGGAATAGCGTCTTCCGTGACAGTGGAGAGCTGATTGTCCTTCAGCTCGATCTTTGCGGCCTGATCGGCCGCGCCGTAGAGGACGGCCATGGCGCGGGTGGCATCCCTGGCGTCGGAGACAGCCCCGTCCATGACATGGTGGCTCAGATTGTAATAGGTCACGCCGACGATGGCGGCCGTGCTGATCGCCAGCAGAAACAGCGTGATCGCAACGATCTGGCTTACGATCGACGTAGAGAAAAGGCGCAGCATCGAGACCCCCGGGAGATAGACCAAGGTTAAATTAGACTAAAAGCGTTAAGGAAGATTCTCCGTAAATCAGGGTTGTCGGAGGTATTCATCGGTCTCGTTTTCGGACGGATCATCTCTGCGTGATCGCCGCACTCGCAATCCGGCCGATCGCGATTTCTGCGAAATAAATAGAAACGGCCCCGGAAAGTCCGGGGCCGTTCGAATAAGACGGGTCGGTCGATGATCAGGCGGCGCGATAGACCGGCGCACCGGTGGCTTCGCCGTCGATCTTGAACTGCTGGATGAGCCTGCGCAGCGAATCGGCCTCGTCGGCCAGTTCGCGGCTGGCGGCAGTCGTCTCCTCCACCATGGCGGCGTTCTGCTGGGTCATCTGGTCCATCTGGTTGACCGTCGCGTTGACGCTCTGCAGCGCGTTGGACTGGTCGTGGCTGGCGCGGGCGATCATCTCGACATGCTGGCTGATCGTGACGATCTGGGCGCTGATCTTGGCGAGCACCGTGCCGGTCTCCTGCACGAATTGCGAGCCGGAATTGACCTCGTTGGTCGACTTGTTGATCAGGCCCTTGATTTCCTGCGCCGCGGCGGCGGAGCGCTGGGCCAGTTCGCGGACCTCCATCGCGACCACCGCAAAGCCCTTGCCGGCTTCACCGGCGCGCGCTGCCTCGATGCCGGCGTTGAGCGCCAGAAGGTTGGTCTGGAAGGCGATCTCGTCGATGACGCCGATGATCTGCTCGATCTGGCGCGAGGCACCTTCGATGCGGCTCATCGCGTCGATCGCATTGCTGACGACGACGGCGGAATCGTCGGCGCTGCGTTTGGCCTGACGGACGATCTGGTCGGCATCCTTGGCGCGTTCGGCCGACGAGCGGACCGTGACGGTGATCTGGTCGACGGCAGCCGCGGTCTCTTCGAGCGAGGCAGCCTGCTGTTCGGTACGCTTGGAGAGATCCTCGGCCGACTGGGCCATCTGGTTGCCGTTGCCCTGGATCAGTTCGACATTGTCGCGGATCTGGCTCATCGTCGCCTGCAGGCGCATCATCGAACCGTTGAAATCCTGGCGCAGCTGTTCGAGACGGCCGATGAAGGGCGTTTCGATCGTCGTCGAGATATCGCCCTGCGACATGCGTTCGAGGCCGGCGGCAAGCGCATTGACCGCGAATTCGATCTGACGATCCATCTCGCGCTTTTCGGCGTCGTTGCGCTGGCGCTCGTGTTCGGCGGCAGCGCGTTCCTCGTCGCTCTGCTCCTCGATGCGGATCTTCGAGATGGCATTTTCCTTGAAGATGCCGAGCGCGCGGGCCATGTCGCCGATTTCATCGTGGCGCTGCTCGCCGGAGATGCTGGTATCCAGCGCCCCTTCGGCGATGCGGCGCATGGCGCCGGTGATATGGCTGATCGGGCGCTGCAGCGTCAGCACCAGGGCAATGCCGCCGAGGATCGACAGGAGGATGCCGAGACCGGTGGTCATGACGGAGATGCTGTTTGCCTGGGTGCGCTCGGTGCCGGCCGTCTGCTTCTGCAGCTCGGCGAAATCGGTCAGCTTTTTCCAGATCTGGTCGAGTTCCTGGCGGGCCGCGGCATAGGCAGCGACGCGCTGGCCGATCGTGTCGACGATCTTCGAACCGCCGCCGGAGATGACGTCGAGCGCCGGCTGGATCGCGCCGGATATGCCTTCGGCAAAGCCCATGCCCTTGGCGCTGGTGACCAGCACCTGCATGTCCTTACCGAGCGTGCCGGCCTGCTGCTGCAGGCGCACGAGATTTTCCTTGCTGGAGTCGGCGAGAAAGTCGGAAAGAACGATCTGAAGCGAATAGACGGAATTTTCGAGACGCCGCGTATCCTGCAGGACCGAATTGGCCTGGGCAATCCGGCCGTCGAGCGCGGCGAATTCCTGGGTCGCGTCACGCATCTTCTGCGTTGCGGTCAGCTGCGTATAGGTCGAGGTCTGGCGGAAGCGCGAAATGAGACGGCCGAGTTCGGTGGCGGTCTCGTCGGTCGGATTGGGCGTCTGGGCGATCGCCTTGATGCCGTCGATGGTCGCAGCCAGCGCATCGATGACATTCTTCTGATTGCTCGGAACCGAGATGGCGATCAGACGCTGCGATTTGATGATCTCCGGCATCTGTTCATTGATGAAGGCGATCTTCTCCTGCGGTGTCTGCGGCTTGCTGAAGCCGCTGGCGACGGTGCCGAGGAAATCGCCGCCCTTCAGCAGGCGGTCGGCCGTGCGAAGGGTAGCTGTGGCGGCGCTCTCGTCGCTCTGGACGGTGTTCTGCAACTGCTCGGCCTGGTAGGACACGGTGAAACGGGTGCTGATCACGCTCTTCTGGGCGGCGTCGATCTGCTCATGCAATGCCTGTTCCTGCTCGTGCAGGGCCCACAGCTTGTCGACGACGCCCGAAATTTCCTTGGTGCGGCGCGATGCTTCCGCAAGGCTGTCGCGGCCGGCGGCATCCTCACCGACCTGGTTCAGCGTCTGATCGAGCACGCCTTGCTGGGTCTTCAGATCCGCGATCAGCTTGTCGCGCGCCTCAGGGCTGGTGACGCGCAGGAAGTCGTCCATCGAACCATAGAGATCCTTGAAGCCGCTCAGCGACTGCAGCACGCTGTTGGATATTTCCATGCGGCCCTGCAGAAGTCCGGAAGCATAGAGCCCCGTCAGGCCCACCGCCGAAATGGTGACGACGAAAGGTAGAACGAAGATCAAAACCTTGGTCTTGATCCTGAAGCGGGAAAGAATCTTGTCAATCAACATGGCGTTCCGGGCCTTTCATACACCACTCCTCCCGCAGGCGGCCACATGGCGCCAGCCGGGTGCACATCGAGCTGTTCTTATTTTACATTGGGGAACCCGGAGGCCAGGCGGCAGTCATTGCCAGTTCACGTCCAAACAACTTGGAGATGCCCAAATATTCGCGAGCAATTGTGTCAGATTAGATATTAATTTTCGGATAAGCGGTTATGGCGGGTTAAGCCAAGGCAGTGAAATAGTTGCAAATTATGGGCCGCGACGCCGCGGTGCGACAGTGAGCATGTCGCAACGTTCGTTCCAGATCGGCGGACAGGATCAGATGAAGTGCGAGAGCAGCAGCGCGAGGCTGGCGGCGGTGGCGCCGGCTGCAAGCATCAGATAGCGCAGGGCGACCATCCGGGCGTTCGGCTTTGCCTCGGCAATTGCGATGGCGCGGGCGCGTCGTGCGTTTCTGTTCATGGCGAAACCTCACTTCTCTCTGACACAACAACAATCCAACAAATCGGCTCGCCGGTAAAGCTTAATTTAGGAACGACCTTACAAACCGCCAATTGAGACAGGATGGCGCACCTCTATTAAGAAGTCTTGAATCGCTATCTCCGGATACTTCCAAGGCATGTCAAAAAAGTGCAGCGGTTTTGGGCCCACGACATGCATCAAAACAAGGAGCGTTAGACGCATTCGCCCGCGGCAAAACCGGAAGCCCAGGCCCACTGAAAATTATAGCCGCCGAGCCAGCCGGTGACGTCGACGCATTCGCCGATGAAATAAAGGCCGGGCACGGCTTTTGCTTCCATGCTGCGGGAATCGAGCGCTGCCGTGTCGATGCCGCCGAGCGTCACTTCGGCGGTGCGGTAGCCTTCCGAGCCAGACGGTTTGACCACCCAGTTCTGGGCGCCGGCGGCAAGGCGCAGCAGCGCCTTGTCGGGCAGGTCGGCCATGTTGCCGGAGATCTTTTCGCGCTCAACGAGAAACTGCGCCAGCCGCTTCGGCAGGATGTCGCCGAGCGCCGTCTGCGGCGACTGGCGGCCATTCAGCTGCTTTGCTGCCTTCAGATGGGCAGCAATGTCGATATCCGGATCGATCGCAACGACGATCTCGTCGCCTTCGCGCCAGTAGGAGGAGATTTGCAGGATGGCGGGGCCGCTCAGCCCGCGATGGGTAAAAAGCAGCGCTTCGCGGAAGCCGGTCCTGCCGTGGTGGATTTCGGCCGGGGCTGCGATGCCGGCGAGCGGGGCGATGCTTTCCAGCAGACCGGGATCAAGCGTCAGCGGCACGAGGCCGGGTCGGGTTTCGAGCACGGCCAAGCCGAACTGCTCGGCGAGGCGATAGGCAAAGCCGGTGGCGCCCATCTTCGGGATCGACTTGCCGCCGGTGGCGACGATCAGCGACGATGCTTCACAGTGACCTTCGCTCGTCGATACACGGAAGCCGGCTTCGGTCTTTTCGACGCCTGATATCTCGGTGCCGAGATGCAGCACTGCACCGGCCGTGCGCATCTCCGCGAGCAGCATGCGGATGATGTCTTTGGCGCTATCGTCGCAGAAAAGCTGGCCGAGCGTCTTTTCGTGCCAGGCAATACCGTGGCGATCGACCATGGCGATGAAATCGGCGGGCGTGAAACGGGCAAGCGCCGACTTGCAGAAATGCGGGTTCGCGGAGAGGAAATTCTTCGGTCCGGCATGGATATTGGTGAAATTGCAGCGGCCGCCGCCTGATATGCGGATCTTCTCGCCAGGCGCCCTGGCATGGTCGAGGATGACGACCGAGCGGCCGCGTTTTCCGGCACGGATGGCGGCCATCATGCCCGCCGCTCCGGCGCCGATGACGATAACGTCGCTTTTGCGCTGCAAACCCGTTTCCCCGATCAAACCCGCGTCTTCTTTTTCCATCAAAGGGCGAAAGTCAACGTTCTCAACCCCTCGCCAATTGGCAAAGTCTGGTTATGATGGCGCCACGATCAATACAAACCGGTGTGTCATGTCCCCAAAAAAGACGACGCTGAAGCCTGCCAGAAACGTACCCGCCTCGAAGAAAACTCCCCCGGAGCCCGGATCCCTGCGCGGCGTTGCGAACTGGAAGGAAGCAGCGCGGTGGCTGAGGGACAGGGGCATCGAAGACATCGAATGCATCACGCCGGACCTTGCCGGCGTTGCGCGCGGCAAGATGATGCCGAGCTCGAAATTCACCTCCAACACCTCGCTGGCGCTGCCTTCGGCGATCTACCGGCACACGATTTCGGGCGAATATCCCGACGAGACGGAGAGCTTCCGCTATGAGCCGCGCGACAGCGATCTGAAGCTGATGCCCGACCTTTCGACGCTTTCCGTCGTGCCCTGGGAGACCGACCCGACGGCGCAGGTGATCTGCGACATCGTCGATTCGGACGGCGGGGAAGTCCCCTATACGCCGCGCAACGTGCTGAAGCGGATCATGAGTCTCTATCATGAGCGCGGTTGGAAACCGATCGTGGCGCCCGAGATCGAATTCTACCTTGTCGCCAAGAACGACGATCCCGACTATCCGCTCCACCCGCCAAAAGGCCGGTCCGGCCGCTCGATCCTCGGCGGCCAGGGCTATTCGATCGCCGGCATCAACGAGTTCGACGAACTGATCGACGACGTCTATCATTTCTCGGAGAAGCAGGGGCTGGAGATCGATACGCTGATCCATGAAGAGGGACCGGCACAGCTCGAGATCAACCTGCGTCACGGCAATCCGATCGAACTTGCCGACCAGGTGTTCCTGTTCAAGCGGACGATCCGCGAGGCGGCGCTGAAACACGACATCTACGCGACCTTCATGGCCAAGCCGATGCAGGGCCAGCCGGGCTCGGCGATGCATATCCATCAGTCGGTGGTCGATATCGAGACCGGCAAGAACATCTTCTCCAATGCCGATGGATCGGCTTCGAAGGAATTCTTCCACTTCATCGGCGGCATGCAGAAATTCGTGCCGAGCGCGATGGCGATGCTGGCGCCCTATGTGAATTCCTACCGGCGCCTGCAGCCCGATATGTCCTGCCCGGTCAACAATGCCTGGGGTTACGACAACAGGACGACGGCCTTCCGTGTCCCGGTCTCCGATCCGCAGGCGCGGCGCGTGGAAAACCGGCTGCCGAGCTCGGACGCCAATCCCTATCTCGCGCTCGCCGCGTCGCTCGCCTCCGGCCTGCTCGGCATCATGAAGCAGATCGAGCCGACGGCGCCGACAGAGGATTCGGCCAATGAGGGTTCGATCGACCTGCCGCGTGGCCTGCTGGAAGCCGTGGCGTTGCTCGAGGACGAACCCGCCTTCGAGGAGATATTCGGCAAGCAGTTCATCGGCCTTTATGCCGGTGTCAAGCGCGGCGAGTTCGAGACCTTCATGCAGGTGATCAGCCCCTGGGAGCGGGAATTCCTTCTGCTCAACGTGTGAGGGAAGCATCATGGCATTGCAGGAGACGTGGCAGAGCCCGATCGCGCCCGGGCTGTCCTGGTATCAGGCAACCGTCGGGGAGCGGCCCACCTACCCGGCTCTCGACGGCTCGAGAACATGTGACGTCGCGATTGTCGGCGGCGGTTACACCGGCCTGCAGGCCGCCTATAATCTTGCCAAGTCAGGCGTTTCGGTGGTCCTGATCGACGCCTGCCGCTTCGGCGACGGAGCGTCCGGGCGCAATGGCGGCCAACTGGGCACCGGTCAGCGATGGTGGCCGGAAGAACTTGAGGAGAAGATCGGCTACGAACGCTCGAAGGCGCTGTTCGATCTTGCCGAAGCGGCCAAGCGCCATCTCATCGATTTCGCCCGCGAGCATCAGATCGAGATCGACTATGTGCCCGGCCAGCTCAATGTCGCGCACAAGGCAAGCTACAAACGCGACTATTACGAAAATGCCGAAATTGCCGCCTTACGCTACGGCTATCCGCATCTCAGCTTCATGGACGAGGAGGAAACGCAAGAGAGGCTCGGCTCGAAGCGTTTCCATTGCGGCGTGCGCGATGTCGGCACCGGCCACATCCATCCGCTGAAGCTGCTGGTCGGGCTGGCGCGGGTCGCTGCCAATGCCGGTGCTGAAATCTTCGAGATGACCAAGGCAACGGCGATCCGCCAAAGCGGCGGCAAGGTGACGATCGAAACCGAAAGGGGGACGATCACCGCTGAGCGCGCGCTGATCGCCTGCGACGGCCATATCGACGGCCTCGAGCCGGTGACGGCGAGCCATGTCATGCCGATCCGCTCCTTCATCGGCGCCACGGCGCCGCTCGACGGGCATCCCGATGTGCTGCCCGGGGGCGAGGCCGTGGCCGATTCGCGCTTCGTCGTGCGCTACTTCCGCAAATTCGGCAACGGCCGCCTGCTGTTCGGCGGACGCGAGGCCTATACCTCGGACAATCCGCGGGACATTTCGCAGCACATCCGCCGGCAGATCGCCGAGATCTACCCGGACCTCAAGGACATCGAGATCACCCATACCTGGGGCGGCAGCGTCGGCATCACCCTGCCGCGCCAGCCCTTCGTGCGCGAGGTCATGCCCGGCGTCATCTCGATCGGCGGTTATTCCGGCCATGGCGTCATGTTGTCAAACTACTGTGGCAAGCTCTACGCGGAAACGGTGCTTGGAAAATCTCGCGATCTCGACCTCTTCACATCGCTTGATATTCCAGCCTTTCCCGGTGGTGCGCGCATGCGGGCGCCGTTGCTTTTCCTCGCCTTGTCGTGGTTTGCGCTTCGCGACAAGTTTTAGTCCGATTGCGGATTTCATCTTCCGGAAATTCGCTCTAAAACCGGTGCCTGAGAGATTCATTGCACTGCACACTGGCTTTTTTAAATCGATTAGATTAAAAGAGCCGTCAACCAAGCCTGATTGAGAGACAAGCTCATGAGCAGCCAAATCATTCCCGTTGAGCCTTTTGATTACGTCGTTTTCGGCGGCAGCGGCGACCTTGCCGAACGCAAGTTGCTGCCCGCCCTTTATCATCGCCAGATCGAAGGCCAGTTCAGCGAACCAACCCGCGTGATCGGCGCCTCGCGCAGCCCGTTGACCCACGAGGAATACCGCAATTTTGCCCGCGATGCGCTGAAGGAACACCTGAAGAAGGGTGAATATGACGAGGCTGAGGTCGAGAAGTTCTGTGCCCGACTTTACTACGTCTCGGTCGATGCACGCACCGACAGCGGTTGGGATCAGCTGAAGAAACTGCTCGATGAGGGCAAGGAGCGTGTGCGCGCCTTCTATCTGGCGGTCGCGCCCGGCATCTTCGGCGACATTTCGCAGAAGATCCAAGACCACAAGCTGATCACCAAGTCGACCCGCATCGTCGTCGAGAAGCCGATCGGCCGCGACCTCGCCTCGGCGCTGCAGCTCAACGACACGATCGGCCGCGCCTTCAAGGAAGAGCAGATCTTCCGAATCGACCATTATCTCGGCAAGGAGACGGTGCAGAACCTGATGGCGCTGCGCTTCGCCAACGCGCTCTACGAGCCGCTCTGGAACGCCAACTACATCGACCACGTGCAGATCACCGTGGCTGAATCGGTCGGCCTCGAAGGCCGCGCCGGCTATTACGACACGGCGGGCGCATTGCGCGATATGGTGCAGAACCACATCCTGCAGCTGCTCTGCCTGACGGCGATGGAAGTGCCCTCGTCGATGGATTCGGAAGCCGTGCGTGACGAGAAGCTGAAGGTGCTGCGCGCGCTGAAGCCGCTCAATGCCTCCAACGTCGAGCAGGCGACGGTCCGCGGCCAGTATCGCGCCGGCGCATCGGGCACGGGCCCGGTCAAGGGCTACCTCGAAGAGCTCGAAGGCGGCGTCTCGAACACCGAGACCTTCGTTGCCATCAAGGCCGAGATCAACAATTGGCGCTGGGCGGGCGTCCCCTTCTATATAAGAACCGGCAAGCGCCTGACCGGGCGCATGTCCGAGATCGTCATCACCTTCAAGCCGATCCCGCACGCGATCTTCGACCAGGCGGCCGGGCGCATCGTCGCCAACCAGTTGATCATCCGCCTGCAGCCGGATGAGGGCGTCAAGCAGTCGCTGATGATCAAGGATCCGGGTCCGGGCGGCATGCGCCTGCGCAACGTCTCGCTCGACATGAGCTTCGCCCAGGCCTTCAACGTCCGCAATCCCGACGCCTACGAGCGCCTGCTGATGGACGTGATCCGCTCCAATCAGACATTGTTCATGCGCCGCGACGAAGTGGAGGCCGCATGGAAATGGGTGGATCCGATCCTCAAGGGTTGGGAAACGACCGGCCAGCAGGTGCAGGGCTATACGGCCGGCACCTGGGGACCGAGCCAGGCCATCGCGCTGATCGAGCGTGACGGCCGTACTTGGCATGACGAAATCTAGGACGACATCGATGGCATCGACCCTCCATTCCTTCGCCAGCGCCGCAGACCTCGCCGGCAGCCTCGCCGATAAGGTCGCGAATACGCTTTCGGCAGCGATCGCCGCCCGCGGAACGGCGTCCATCGCCGTTTCCGGCGGCTCCACACCGAAGGCCTTCTTCCAGGCGCTTTCGACACGCGACATCGCCTGGGAAAAAGTGACGATCACCCTCGTTGACGAACGCTTCGTGCCGGCCGACAATCCGCGCTCGAACCATCTGCTGGTCGACGCCAATCTTCTTCAAAACAAGGCAAAGGCGGCGCGCTTCGTGCCGCTTTACCAGCCGGCACCTTCCGTCGAGGAAGCTGCAGGACTTGCGACGGCAAAAAGCGCCGAGATCGGCATCCCCTTCGACATCGTCATCCTCGGCATGGGTGGCGACGGCCACACCGCCTCGTTCTTTCCCGGCGGCAGCAATCTTGCCAAGGCGCTCGACGCATCGACGCCGCGCGGCATCATCACCATGGAAGCGGAAGGGGCCGGCGAGCCGCGCCTGACCTTCACCTTCTCCAGTCTTGAGGATGCCGCACTCCTGGTTCTCCATATAGAGGGCGAAGGCAAAAAAGACGTTCTCGCCAAGGCGGAAGGCAGCGGTGAAGAGGCAGAAATGCCGATCCGCGCCATTCTGCGCCGGGCCACTTCCCCGGTCGAGATCTACTGGGCTCCCTGATCCGCCGCAGATCTGAAATTCAGATCTAGGCCGGAGCCGCCGAAACAGATAGAGACAACGAACAAGGCAGGGATTTTCCATGTCCGCTCATGCACGCATTTCTGCGATCACCGATCGCATCGTCGAACGCTCGAAGCCCACCCGCGAACGCTATCTCGAACGCCTGCGCGCGGCCGCCTCGCAGAGCGTGCAGCGCTCGGTGCTTGGCTGCGCCAACCTCGCCCACGGCTTCGCGGTCTGTTCCCCCTCCGACAAGGATGCGCTTGCCGGCGACCGCATCGCCAATCTCGGCATCATCACCGCGTATAACGACATGCTCTCGGCCCACCAGCCGTTCGAGACCTATCCGGCGATCATCCGCGAGGCGGCGGCCGAAGCAGGCGGCGTAGCGCAGGTGGCAGGCGGCGTGCCGGCGATGTGCGATGGCGTCACCCAGGGACAGCCAGGCATGGAACTCTCGCTCTTCTCGCGCGACCTGATCGCCATGTCGGCGGGCGTCGGCCTGTCGCACAACATGTTCGATGCCGCCCTCTTCCTCGGCGTCTGCGACAAGATCGTGCCGGGCCTGGTGATCGCGGCACTGTCCTTCGGGCACCTGCCGTCGATCTTCGTTCCGGCCGGCCCGATGACCACAGGCCTGCCGAACGACGAGAAGTCGCGCGTGCGCCAGCTCTTCGCCGAGGGCAAGGTCGGACGCGCCGAACTGCTGGAAGCGGAATCGAAATCCTATCACGGTCCCGGCACCTGCACCTTCTATGGCACCGCCAATTCCAACCAGATGCTGATGGAGATCATGGGCTTCCACATGCCGGGCTCCTCCTTCATCAATCCCGGCACCCCGCTGCGCGAAGCGCTGACGCGCGAAGCTGCCAAGCGCGCGCTGGCGATCACCGCGCTCGGCAACGAATTCACGCCGGCGGGCGAGATGATCGACGAACGCTCGGTCGTCAACGGCGTCGTCGGCCTGCATGCGACCGGCGGCTCGACCAATCATACGCTACACCTCGTCGCCATGGCGCGGGCAGCCGGCATCCAGCTCACCTGGCAGGACATTGCCGAGCTTTCGGAAATCGTCCCGCTGCTTGCCCGCGTCTATCCGAACGGACTTGCCGACGTGAACCATTTCCAGGCGGCCGGCGGCATGGGTTTCCTCATCAAGGAACTCTTGAAGCACGGCCTGGTGCATGACGACGTGCGCACCGTCTTCGGCCAGGGTCTTGATGCCTATACGGTCGACGCCCGTCTCGGCGAAAATGGTGCCGTCCTGCGCGAGCCGTCGCCGGAAAAAAGCGTCGATCCCAAAGTGCTCTCCAGCATCGAGACGCCGTTCCAAGCGAATGGCGGGTTGAAGATGCTGCGCGGCAATCTCGGCAAGGCGGTCATCAAGATATCGGCCGTCAAGCCGGAGCGTCACATCATCGAGGCGCCGGCGATCATTTTCCACAGCCAGCAAGAGCTGCAGGATGCCTTCAAGGAAGGCAAGCTCAACCGCGATTTCATCGCTGTCGTGCGCTTCCAGGGTCCAAAGGCGAACGGCATGCCGGAATTGCACAAGCTGACGCCGCCGCTGGGCGTGCTGCAGGACCGCGGCTTCCGCGTGGCGCTGCTGACCGACGGTCGTATGTCGGGCGCATCCGGCAAGGTGCCGGCGGCGATCCACGTCACCCCGGAAGCGGTCGATGGCGGTCCGATCGCCCGCATCCGCGAGGGCGACATCATTCGCCTGGACGCGATCAAAGGCACGCTCGAGCTGCTCGTCGATGCGGCCGATTTGGCCGAGCGCGAGCCGGTGACCGTCGATCTCTCCGACAATGAATTCGGCATGGGCCGCGAGCTCTTCGCACCGTTCCGCCGCGCCGTCGGACCTTCGGACCAGGGTGCGAGCGTGCTCTTCCACCACTGAGCGTGGTCACTGGAGACAGACAAAAACCCACGGGGCGCGCGCAGCACCCCGTGGGTTTTTGATTTCAGTCGGATGGTCCCTCAGGCCCGGATATCGAGAACGTAGTCGCGGTGGGCCGGATGGGTGCTGTAGACGAAGATCTTGTTCAGCTCCTTCTGCGTCAGCAGGCGCAGGAAGCGCACGTCGATCGTATTGTTGACGTTGACCTTCATCAGCAGGCAGCCGACCTTGGTGATGCGGGCATCCGGAATATCCAGATAGAACTGCTTCGGCAGGCTGAACTGAGTCAGGATCGCGAGTGTCGCGCTGCTCATCGAGATCCGGACAATGTCGCAGCGGCGCGAAGCCGCGTGCATGACGCCCTTCTCCGTATATTCGATGCGCGCGGCATTCATCGTGTCCTCCATTTTGAACCGCGCCTCGCGGTCGTACATGAAGGATTCTTCCTTGCTCAGGAAATGAGATTTTGGCTGTGACGGATTGGAAGCGGCCACGTGCTTATCCCCCTCATAAATTGACGAGGAAAAGGTAGCAGCCGATCTTTAACAGAAAGTGAGAATTCGGCCCGTCCTGCACAATTCCTGGGGTAATCACCCCAAAAATGGCCGCCTCATTTCCGGTAGGTATGACCGGTTGCATCAAAGAGATGCAACTTCTGCCTGTCGGCGGCAAACCGCATCCGCTGGCCCTTCTTCACATCGTAGATGCCGGGCAACTTGACGACGATCGGCTCGCCGGGAACCAGGCCCTCGATATAAAGCAACGTCACTTCACCGAGCGCTTCGACGATCGACACTTCACCTTCGAAAAGGTAGTCGGCGCCGTCGGCAACCCCGAGATCCTCCGGACGAACGCCGAAGCTTGCCTGCTTGCCCATTTCCGTCGCGTCGGTCGCCACATCCAGCGTCACCGACATGCCGCCTGTCAGCGTCACCGTCGTTTGGCTTCCGGTCCCTGATATCGTCGCAGGGATGATGTTCATCGCCGGCGAGCCGATGAATTTCGCAACGAAGAGGTTTGCCGGGCGCTCGTAGAGGTCCAACGGCGCACCGACCTGCTCGATATTGCCGGCGGAGAGAACGACGATGCGGTCGGCGAGCGTCATCGCCTCGACCTGGTCATGGGTGACGTAGATCATCGTCGTATCGGCCATCTGTTCGTTCAGGCGGGCGATCTCGATGCGGGTCGCGACGCGCAGCGCCGCATCGAGGTTGGACAGCGGCTCGTCGAACAAGAAGACCTTGGGATCGCGGCAGATGGCGCGGCCGATCGCCACGCGCTGGCGCTGGCCGCCGGAAAGCGCCTTCGGCAGGCGACCGAGATATTGGGTCAGCTGCAGGCTCTCGGCCGCCGCTTTGACGCGGCGATCGATTTCCTGCTTGCTTTCGCCGGCGATCTTCATGCCGAAAGCCATGTTATCGAACACGGTCATATGCGGGTAGAGCGCATAGGACTGGAAGACCATGGCGATGCCGCGCTTGGAGGGCGGCACGTCATTGACGAGATGGCCGTCGATATACATCTCACCGCCGGTGATCGCCTCGAGACCGGCGATCATGCGCAGAAGCGTGGACTTGCCACAGCCGGACGGACCGACGAAGACGATGAATTCGCCCTGCTTGATATCGAGGTCGATACCGTGGAGAACGTCCACGGAACCGTAGGATTTGCGGATATCCTTCAGCGTCAGTCCAGTCATTTCTCTCTCCCCTGTTCCTTAGGCAAGACGGGCGAAATACGCCCCCCAGGCCGGAATATCGATCTTGTCGCCATAGTTGTTGCTGGTAAAGCCGTGGCCCGTCAATGCCTGCCATTCTCCCGCAGGCAGAATGACGGCGGCCTCGGCCGGGCTCATGTTGAAGATGCAGAGCAGCTTCTCATTGCCGTATTCACGGGTGAAGAGCAGCGTATCGCCCTGTGTTTCCTCGAACTCGATCTCGCCTTTGGCAAAAGCCGGGTGCAGCTTACGGAAGGCGATGAAGCGGCGATAGTGCTCCAGCACGGAAGCCTCGTCGCCCAGCTGAACGCTGACGGCACGCAGGATATGCTCGACCGGCACCGGCAACCAGGGCTTGACCGTCGAGAAGCCGCCCTGGGCGACCTGGCTGTCCCAGACCATCGGCGTGCGGCAGCCGTCGCGGCCCTTGAATTCCGGCCAGAACTGGATGCCATAGGGATCCTGGAGATCCTGATAGGCGAGATCGGCCTCCGTCAGCGCCAGTTCCTCGCCCTGATAGAGGCAGACGGAGCCGCGCATGGTCATCAGCAACGAGGCATAAAGCTTGGCAAAGGCGTCGTGATCGGCGACCAGCCCACCCCAGCGGCTGACATGGCGCATGACGTCGTGATTGGAGAAGGCCCAGCAGGCCCAGCCATCCGGTGCTGCGGCTTCGAAATCCTGCATCACCTCCTCGACCCGCTCCGGCGTCAGCGGATCGGGCGCCAGGAATTCGAAGGCATAGCACATATGCATCTTGTCGTTGCCGGAGGTGTATTCACCGACGATTTCGAGGCCGCGCTGGCTGTCGCCGACTTCGCCGACGGCGGCGATCGCCGGGAACTCCTCGAGAACGGCGCGGAAGCGCTTCAGGAAGGCAAGGTTTTCGGGCCGGTTCTTGTCGTAGAGATGCTCCTGAAAATTATAGGGATTGACCGCCGGCGCCGTCGAGGCGTTGCGGCGCTCGGGCGCAAGCGCCGGATTGTCGCGCAGTTGCGTGTCATGGAAATAGAAATTGATGGTGTCGAGGCGGAAGCCGTCGACGCCGCGATTGAGCCAGAAGCGTACGACATCGAGCAGACGGTCCTGCACCTCAGGGTTATGCAGGTTCATGTCCGGCTGCGAGGTCAGGAAATTGTGCAGGTAATATTGCATGCGCGTCGGATCCCACGCCCATGCCGAGCCGCCGAAGATCGACAGCCAGTTGTTCGGCGGCGTGCCGTCCGGCTTGGCGTCGGCCCAGACATACCAGTCGGCCTTGGCGTTGGTCTTGCTGGAGCGGCTTTGCACGAACCAGGGATGCTGATCCGAGCTGTGGGAGATGACGAGGTCAATCATCACGCGGATGCCGAGGCGATGGGCCTCGGCGATCATCGTGTCGAAATCCACCAGCGTGCCGAAGATCGAATCGACATTCTCGTAGTCGGAAACGTCATACCCGAAATCGCGCATCGGCGAGGTGAAGAAGGGCGAGATCCAGATCGCATCGACGCCAAGGCTTGCCACATGCGGCAGGCGGGCGGTGATGCCTTTAAGATCGCCGATGCCGTCGCCGTTCGAATCCTGGTAGGAGCGCGGGTAGATCTGGTAGATCACCGCGCCGCGCCACCAGTCCTTGTCAGGGGTCGAGATCGATTGGGGAGCCACGTTCATGGAATATCCTGTTTGAAGTCACGTTCGGGAATGATCAGCCTCCCTTGACCGAACCCGCCAGCAGACCGCGCACCAGGTAACGCTGCAGCCCGAAGAAGACGAGCAGCGGCACGATGATGGTGACGAAGGCTGACGCCGTCAAAATCTCCCAATTGCCGCCGCGTGAGCCGAGCAGCGCGTTCAGGCTGCCGGTCAGCACGATGTGGTCCTTGTCGGTGCCGAGGAAGACCATGGCGACGAGCAGGTCGTTCCACACCCACAGGAACTGGAAGATGGCGAAGGAGGCGAGTGCCGGGAAGGAGAGAGGTAATACGATGCGGACGAAGATCTCGAAATCGCTCGCGCCGTCGACACGGGCGGATTCGATGATCTCCTTCGGCAGGCCGGCGATATAGGCCCGCAAGAGATAGATGGCGAGCGGCATGCCGAAAGCGGTATGAGCCAGCCAGATGCCGGGATAGGTCTTCGACGGCTCGCCGAGCATGTTGCCGATCTCGTTGTAGAGACGCAGCAGCGGGATCAGCGACATCTGCAGCGGCACGACGATGAGGCCGACGACGAGCGCAATCAGAAGCCCGCGGCCGGGAAACTCCATCCAGCTGAGCGCATAGGCCGCGAAAGCGGCAATCAGGATCGGGATGATCGTCGCCGGGATCGTCACGGTCAGCGAGTTGATGAAGGATTGGCCGATGCCCTCGCCAGTCAGAACCGTGTTGTAGTTCTGCATCGTGAATTCCGGCGGCGCCGAGACGGATGCATAGATGCGCCGCGGGCGTTGGTCGGGCGAAAAGGCGGCGTTCTTCACATAGCGATAACTGCCGTCGCTGTTGATCTGGAGGGTTTCACCGTCGCCGAGATCGGCGGTCTCACCGGCCTTGAAGGCGGCCGGCTGCTGCACGCGGTTGCCGAAGGCCTTCACCTCGCGGCCGGTCTGGCCTTCCAGCACATTGCCTGAGATGACGTAGCTGGCGCCCTCTTGCTTTTGCTGGTCGGGTGTACCGAGGCGGACCGCGGCGGTTTGCGTCGAGCCGACGAAGGCCGTCCACCAGCCGGAGACGACGATTTGGTCCTTGTCGCGCAGGGCGCTGACGAAGATGCCGAGCGTCGGGATGAGCCAGATGATGACGATCAGCAGAACGGCGAGATGAACGAAGAGCCGGGCGGGGCCGATCTTGAAGTAGCTTCCGATAGCGGTCATCTCAGTGCCCCTTCAGTTCGCGATTGGCGCGGCGCACGTTCCAGACCATGATCGGCGTGACGGCGAGCATGATGATGATGGCGATGACGGCACTTCGGCCGGAATCGCCGCCACCGCGGAACATCCAGTCGAACATCAGGTTCGCCAGCACCATCGTCTGCCATTGGCCGTTGGTCATGGTCAGCACGATGTCGAAGACCTTGAGGACGAGGATGGTGATCGTCGTCCAGACGACGGCGATGGAGCCCCAGACCTGCGGCACCATGATGCGCCAGAAGATCTGCCAGCCATTGGCGCCGTCGATGACGGCGGCTTCGATCGTCTCTTCCGGAATGCCGCGAAGAGCGGCCGACAGGATGACCATGGCGAAACCGGTCTGGATCCAGATCAGAATAATCATCAAGAAGAAGTTGTTCCAGAAGGGAATGGAGATCCACACCTCCGGCGTGCCGCCGAAGGTCTGGACGATAGCGTTCAGCAGGCCGATCTGGACGTCGTTGCCGCCGCGATACTCATAAATGAATTTCCAGATGACCGAGGCGCCGACAAAGGAGATCGCCATCGGCATGAAGACGATGCTCTTGGCGATATTGCCCCACCAGATGCGATCGGTCATCACGGCGATGACGAGGCCGAAGAAGGTGCAGGCAGCAGGCACCACCGCGAGCCAGAGGATGTTGTTGAAGATCGACTGGCGGAATTCGCGGTCGCCGAGCGCCCATTTGTAGTTGGCGAGGCCGACGAACTGCAGACCGGCGCGGTCGTAGAAGGAGAGGATGAAGGTCGCAACGACGGGATAGACGAGATAGACGATGAGCAGGAACAGCGCCGGGCCGATGAACAACCATGGCCGGATCAATGCGCGGCGGTTGAGATTGCGCGATGCGGCGCGGATGTCGCCATCCTTCACTGGCAGTGCGAGATCCAGGATCTTGTTCGAAAAATAGAAATAGGCCGAACACGCGATCACGGCGGCGACCACGACACCCAAAGCGGACACTATCTGCGACAGCATTTCGTCCCTCCCCTGCTTCCCCTGATCTTATTCCGATCGGTTTTTAATTCTGACGGGTCGACCCCGGTCACCGTCAATCTCTTTGATTGCCTGATCACAATATATGCTGCGATGGCCGGGCTCTTTGCGAACCCGGCCAGTCATGCAAGCCATGCCGCCGGCAAGCCGGCGGCATCATTTTGAAGGATTACTTGATGCCGTCCCAGGCGCTCTGGATTTCGCCAGCGGCCTCTTCAGCGGACTTGCCGCCGACGAAATCGACCATGCCCGTCCAGAAGGCGCCGGCGCCGATCTTGCCCGGCATCAGGTCGGAACCGTCGAAGCGGAAGGTGGTGGCGGAGGTCAGGATATCGCCTTCCTTCTTCATCTGCGGGTTGGCATAGGCCTCAGTGCTGACGCCCTTATACGGCGTCAGGAAGCTCGACTGCGCCATCCAGACCTCATGGGCGATCGGAGTCTTCAGGAAGTCGATGAAAGCGCGAGCAGCCTTCGAGTCCTTGGCGATCGAGACGAGCGTGCCGGCGCCCAGAACCGGCTTGCCGAGTTCGGGATGCGAAGCAAAGGTCGGCATGTAGAAGAAGTCGGCATCCTGGCCGAGCTTCGTGCCTTCAGGGAAGAAGGACGGGATGAACGAGGCCTGATGGTGCATGTAGCACTTCGGCGGAACCGCGAAGAGGCCCTTCGGGCTGTCGCGGAAATCGGTCGAGGCCACGGCTGCGACGCCACCATCGACGTATTTCGCGTTCTTAGCGAACTTGCCGAACTCGTCGATCGCGGCAACGACGGCCGGATCGGTGAACTTCAGCTCATTGGTCGTCCACTTGTCGTAGGCTTCCGGCGGCTGCATGCGCAGCATAATGTCCTCGACCCAGTCGGTCGCCGGCCAGCCGGTGGCGCCGCCGGAACCGAGACCGATGCACCAGGGAACGCCGCCGTCCTTGACGATCTGGTCCGTCAGGGCATGCAGTTCTTCCATGGTCGTCGGGATCTTGTAACCGGCTTCCTCGAAGTTCTCCGGAACATACCAGACCAGCGATTTTACGTCGGCCTTATATGGGAAGGCGTAGAAGGCTTCCTTGCCATCCTTGCCCTTGTAGGTGCCGTAACCGACCCAGCTGTCGCCGGCGCCGTAATTGTCCTTGATCCACTTGGAGTTGTCATCGCCGAGCGGCGTCAGGAAGCCCTTGCTGGCGAGATCGGCCAGGAGGCCGGGCTGCGGCAGAACGGCGATGTTCGGTGGCGAGCCCGCCTGCGTGTCGATGACGATCTGCTGTTCGTAGTTTTCGGAAGAGGAGTATTTGGCATCGATGCCTGTGGCTTCGGTGAAATAGGCAAGCACGCTCATGAAGAACGCCTCGTCCTCGCCGCGCCACGGCCCGAAGATCGTCAGCGGCTGGCCCTTCAGATCGGCATGAGCAGCCTTGAACTCGTCATAGCTCTTCCAGTTGAACTTGGCATCCTGTCCCGGCGCAAATTTCAGCTCGGCCGCAGACGCAGCACCGGCAAAAAGCGCTGCCACGGCAACGCCCATCAAAAATGACTTTTTCATGTGATCATCCTCCCATCACAATCCCAACGGCGCCGATTTCCCTCAATAAAGAAATTTCAAAGCGCTTTGACACCCAACTCATTCCACTTTCGGTGGAATGGAGTCAAGTTAATTCGCGAAAACCCGCCGTGAAACATGCTGGATATCGCGGCATATCGCGGCGCAACAGCGCCTATCGGGAAATATGGAGCGATTTTCCTTGAGTCAAGCGCGCCAGATGATACATATTTGAAAGCGCTTTGGATGCCACTGGGAGGCGGCAGGTCTTTTTGAAGACGGCTAACGGGCGGGGCTGGGAGGAAGCATAGCAGGTGAATCTCAAACAGCTATCGGAATTGCTGGGGCTGTCTCAGACGACGGTGAGCCGGGCACTCAACGGCTATCCCGAGGTCAACGAGGCGACCCGGGAGCGCGTGCTTCAGGCTGTCAAGGAAACCGGATACAGACCGAACAAGGCGGCGCAGCGGCTTGCGACCGGCAAGGCAGGCTCGATCGGCCTCGTCATGCCGACGGCGCCCGGCCACCAGTCCGACGTGCATTTCGGTGAATTCCTGGCCGGGCTCGGCGAAGAGGCCGTGCGCCACGACTTCCACTTCGTCATCATGCCGGCCGACCCGGATGACGAGGTCGCGGCGCTGCGCCGCCTTGCGATCAGCGGCAATGTCGATGCCCTGTTCGTCGCCTATATGCGCGGCCACGACCCGCGGCTCGCCATGCTGAAATCGCTCTCCATTCCCTATGTCGTACACGGCCGTTCCTTCGGTTCGGAGCCGGATTACCCCTATCTCGATATCGACAATGAAGGCGCCTTCTACGATGCGACGCGGCTCTTGCTGCAGCTCGGTCATACGCGCTTTGCGCTGATGAACGGGCCGATGCATCTCGATTTCGCCATCCGCAGGAAGAACGGCGTCCTATCAGCCCTTGCCGAGCGCGGGCTCACGCTCGAGGAGGGTTGCACGAGCCACGCGCTGATGACGGATGAACAAGGTCTGCTGGCGATGGAACATTTCCTGCAATTGCCGGAGCGGCCGACAGCGATCCTCTGCTCCAGCACAGTGCTGGCGCTTGGCGCGATCCGCGCGGTCAACCAGGCCGGATTGCGGCTCGGTGAGGATATCTCGCTGATCGCCCATGACGACGTGCTGCCGCTGCTGAAACCGGAAAGCTTTTCCGTGCCGCTGACGACGACACGCTCTTCACTGCGGGCGGCGGGCGTTCGCATCGCACAGCGGCTGATCGGCACGGTAAAGCAGGCCGGCCCCTTCCCCGACCAGGAGCTCTGGAAGACCGAGCTGATCGTCAGGGCCTCGACCGGTCCCGTTCCCCAGGTCTAAAATCTGACTCCTGTTCTACATCATACAGTTAGAGCAAGATGTCGCCCAAAAACCGCTCACACTTTTCGGCATCATGCTCTCATCAAAACTGCGGCGGTGTCTGCCCTGCCGTGCGATGAGCGGCGATGACCGTGTTGGCCATCAGCATGGCGATGGTCATCGGCCCGACGCCGCCGGGAACCGGAGTGATGGTGCCGGCGACCGCCGAGACCTCTTCGAAGGCGACGTCGCCGACGAGCCGGGTCTTGCCCTCGCCTCTTTCGGGGGCTGCCACCCGATTGATGCCGACGTCAATGACCGTCGCACCGGGCTTCACCCAATCGGCCCTGACCATCTCCGGTCGGCCGACGGCGGCCACCAGGATATCGGCGTTGCGGCAGACCTCGGCGAGATTCTTGGTCCTGGAATGAGCAATCGTCACCGTCGCATTGGCGTTGAGCAGCAATTGCGCCATCGGCTTGCCGAACAGGTTGGAGCGACCGATGACGACGGCGTTGAGGCCGGAGAGATCCTCGCCATGGGTGCGGCGGACGAAGACCATGGCGCCGGCCGGGGTGCAGGAGACAAGTCCGGTCTTCAGGTCGCCGGTGGCGAGCTTGCCGGCATTGACGACGCTCAGGCCGTCGACATCCTTTTCCGGCAGGATCGACTGGATGATCGCCTCGCTGTCGAGCGGCTTCGGCAAGGGCAGCTGCACCAGAATGCCGTGGATCGACGGATCGGCGTTGAGGGTGGCGACGAGAGCTGCCAGGTCCTCCTGCTTCGTTTCCGCCGGCAGCGTGTGCTGAACGGACTTGAAGCCGCACTCCTTGGCCATGCGGCCCTTGGAGCCGACATAGGCGTGGCTTGCCGGGTCGTCGCCGACGATGACGACCGCAAGGCCGGTGGTGACGCCGCTGCTCTTTTCCAGCGCCGCCGTCGCACTCTTGACCGTCTGAATGACCGATGCAGCTACGTTCTTTCCGTCGATTACTGTCGTCACACGTGTCTCCGCCCTGTTTCGCGTCAATCTATGGATACTCGGCGAGCGTCAATTGCCCGCTAACGCCCTATCCTGTCGGAAAGCGGCAATGCAATAGCAAGCTTGCAAGGAAATTTTCGTTCAGCGCATCGGCTGCCGCGCTTCGAGCGCATGAACACGAAGCCGGTCGCGCAGGCCGGAGATTTCGGAGCGCAGCAGTTCCATTTCGTCGACCGGCGCGGGGGCCTGCGCGGGCATCGAGGGCAGTGGGGCCTGCGGCCGGGATATGGGCATTTTTTCCGTTGCGGAACCGGCGATGGGCCTACGCAGCCGGAGCAGCAAAGCCGCAGCAAGGCCTATCGCAAGGCCCGCCGCGGCACCGGTCAGCGCGCGGCCGGTCAGGCCATCGCTTCCCGATACTGTGGTTGCCAACGCCGGCTTCAGGAGGACGATACGACCGTCGGCGGCCGTTTCCACAGTTGCGGACGTCGCCTCTTCGAGGCGCGAGCGGGCGGCATTCGCCTTTTCGCTGAGTTCGGTCAGGCGTGACAAATCGACGCCGGTGTCCCGGCTCTGGGCGATCAGCGTGTTGCGGCGATCATTCAGGCCCTTGCGCGCATCGACGGCGGCCTTAGCAGTGAGGTTGGCAGTCTGGGCAAGACGGGTAAGCTCCTTGCCCATGTTCTCCTTGAGACCGTCCGTTTCGGCCTGCTGCTGCAAGAGGCGCGGATGGCGCGGGCCAAGCTCGGCCGAAAGCTGCGCAAGCGTCGTTTTGGCGACGGCATATTTGTCGCGCCAGTCCTGCAGCGCCGGCGAAAGCATATTGGAGGGGAGCGAACCGTCGAGCACTTCGGCAAGTTTTGCGGCCTTGAGCCCGTCGGCCTGCACCTTGGCGGCAAGGATGTTCTGGTCGGCCTCTTTCAGATCGGCATCGAGCCGGTCGATCTGGCGGCGAAGATCGATCGCTACCTTGACATTGCCCTCGCCGCTCTTCGCGGTGAAGGCGGCAAGCTCCGCTTTCACCTCGTTATAGGTTTTACGCAAGGCGGTATCGGTCTCGACGTTGCCGCCGGCTCCGCCTGCTGCGGACGCTTCGGCAAGCCTTGCGGCGATGCGCATGGATTTGCCGCTGTCGCCGGTCGTCACCCTGACGAGGATGGTGCCGGCGGCGGCATCGGGCAGTATCTCGACCGCATGTTTCAGCGTCGCCTCGGCGCGGGAGGCCGGATCGGCAGCAGCACCGGTCGCCGAAAGGAGATCGAGAGCGACGCCGAGCGCATTGGCGCTGGCGCCGGCAAATTCGGGATCATGATCGAGTTTCAGGGCGGCCACCGTCGCAGCAACCACCCTTGCCGACAGCAGCCCTTTCGCCGCGGCCTGGGTGAAGGCAGCGCGGCTTGCTGCATCGCTCTTCACCGCAAGCGTCGCCTCGGCACGGTAGAGGGTGGGCGAAGCTGGCATCAGCGCCGGCAAGCCCGCGCCGATCATCGTCGCGGCGGCTACCATCATCGCAAGGCCGATCCCGCTCGCCCGACGCCGCGGCGCTACCGGCCGGGGCTCGGCGGGTCCTTCACGGACCGCGGCCAGCGGTGCGAGTGAGATCATCGGCTGGTCGGCCGGAACGCCCAGCTCTTCATCGCCCGCCGGCTCCTGAGGAAGCGGATGGCCGACGTCGTTGGCGGCCCGAAGGCGGTTGCCGAGGATGGTTTCGATGCGGTCGACCAGCGGTGCGGTGCGTGCCGCACTTGCGCGCTGTTCTTCCAGCGCGCGGCCGATGGCGCGCAGCAATTCGGCCTCAGGCGGCGCGATATCAGGCCGGGTCGACCGGGGCGCCCCATAGGAATCGTCATAGGGGCGCGGCCCTGCGGCTGCGCGATCCTGGAAGCTGTTTCTGGCCCTGATATCGTACATTTGCGCCACATCTCATGCACATGATGGCCGAGTTCGCTCATCCGCACGAATGCAGATGATTAAACGACTCTAAATATTCATGGCAAAGAAATGGTTAACCGCAGCGGGCAAGAATTGCTAAGCCGCGCGTCCTGTTAGACACGCGGCGCTATTAGGTCAGCTCGCCTTCTTATGGTCCGATCGCGGTTGCAGCGCGTTGCCGTGCTCTTCCGGATGGCTGAGGATCCTTTCGCGCCGGCGGAAGCGGTAGCGCAGGACATGGAAGAGGAAGACCGGGATGCCGATGATGTAACGGCGCCAGAGGCGCGTCGGCTCCTGCAGCAGGCGATAGGCCCATTCCAGACGCATCATCCGCACCGTTTTCGGCGCGCGCGGGACGGCGCCGGAGACGAAATCGAAGAGAGCGCCCACCGTCAACACCAGCCGCGCATGATCGGCGCGAATGTGATCGTGAACCCATTTCTCCTGCAGCGGCGTTCCCATGCCGACAATCAGGATATCGACCTTCTGGCGCTCGAGCTCCTCGATGACATCAGTTGGATCGACCTTGTCGAAGTAACCGTCGGAAACGACGACGAATTCATGCCAAGGCGTGTGCCTGCGGAAATTTTCTGCCGCCGCCTCGACGACCGTGCGCGTGCCGCCGATGAGGCCGATGCGGCGCGGGGCCTCCATGAAGGTCAGGAAGGCCGGCACGAAATCGGTGCCGTTCAGATTGGCGGGAAACGGCGCACCATGGGCGATCTGCGATGCGATATTGAGGCCGATACCGTCCGGCAGCACCAGATTGTGCGACATGATCCGGTAATATTCGTCGTCGCGTAGCGTCGTCAGCATGTTGTGGGCGTTGACGAAGCAAACCACGGTCTGGCCGACGGGAATGGAGGCCAGCTCGTTGATGAAAACGAGGGCGTCGTCCCAGCCGAGATCGCAGACCGGCAGATCGAAGATCGTCCGCCGCGATGCGAGCACCGCGAAGTTTGCAATCAGATTCATTCCTACCTCCTGCCGAGGGTGCTGCATGCGCCCGACATCCCGGAAAACAAGCCCATATTTCCGCACCGGAGGTCTCGAAAGGACCGGTCGCGTCCCGCCGGTGCGCGTCCCTCCGATCCCGGATAAGCGGCGCATGCCAAGCTGTGACACCTGATATAACAGGACGGTTTCAAACAACCCTTAGGAAAATTCCTTGAATTTCCATGCTCGTATAAGTGGTTTATTAACCACGCGCGCCAAGGACAAACGGCGCCCTCGGGCGCCGTTTGTCGTCGATGATCGATGATGTCTAAAGCATGTCGCGCAAAAGTGTGCAGCGGTTTTGCGACAACGACATGCGCAAAAAACAAAGACCTAAAGCGCGAGGAGCGAATCTGAAAGATCGCGATGCGCTTTAGTGGGCCGCTGGCGCCGGTGCTTCGGCAGCCGGTGCGGTCTCGACGATCTTGACGGGTGCACCCACCTTCTTCGGCTGACCGGCGGAGCTTTCCTTGACCTCTTCCTTGGAGAGATAGTCGAGCTGCTCCAGCATCACGTCGGCGACGTATTCGCCACCGAGGCGCTCGTTCATGCCCTTCTTGATCTCTTCGCGAAAAGCGTTCGGATCGAAGGATTTGATGTGGGCGATATCGACCATCTTGTTGCCGACCAGCAGGCTGAAAAGCTCGTCCGTCGTCATCTCGCTCAGCGGCAGCGTCACGCCTTTCAGCATGTCCTTGTTCATCATGAACGAAACGCGGCCGAGGAAATAGCCGGTGATCGCACCGTTGCCGATGATCGGCACCGTGATCGTTTCGCCCTTCACCAGTTCAAGCGCGCTCTGCTTGGAATCCGTTGCTGCGGGCGCCGGCGCGGTCGCCAGGTACACCGAGAAATAGACCGAGGCCAAGGTGATGGCGCAAACCCAGACACCGGTGACGACGAGCTTGATCATCAGTTTCCACGCGCGGCGAATTGTTCCTGGGAATAGGTGCCGTCGGCGTCGGCGTCCTGAACTGCGTTCTTCAGCAGGTCGGCGACAGCGCGAACCGCTTCGAGATGCGCCTCAACGCGACGGGCATTGAGAACCAGCTTCTTCTTCAGGCCGTGCAGCTGATCGAGATGGGCAGCGGCAAGCTCGGCCGGATCGGTGTCGCGGAAAAGCGTCGACAGCTCGTAGAGGCAGCGGCTCTTATGGGCATTGGAGACCTTCAGATCGAACTGCGGGTCGTTGCCGATCCGGGTGTTCTCATTGTCGATGATCATTTCGAGGCGTCCGAGAACGGATTTGATCCTGTATTCGTTCGAAATTATTTCCATGGTACCCTCGGTTATGCTTCGCTTAGAGCATGATGCGAAAAACGTACGTAGTTTTCGGACAACAGCATGCTCTAACTGTTAATTGGAACGGGATTCGGATTTTTGGCCAACCGGCCTAAGATCATCCTGTTCTATCGGTCTTGGCTTCGGCAGTCGGCGTGCCAAAGGTCTTACGCTGGAAGTCGTCGATCATGCTGAGCGCGGTGTTGCGGTCATCGTCGTCGGTCGAGGCATTGACGATCTTGCCTTCCTGCCGGCGCAGAAGTTCGCTGTACATCTGCTTGGCAATGCCGATGCCGTCACCCTTGGCCATGGTGTTGCCGAGCTGCTCGGCCATCATGCCTTTCCAGATATCGCCGGTCGCGCCCTTGCCGTAGACCTCTTCGCTTTCGCTCGGCAGCATGGACTTGACGAAATTTTGCAGGACCATGGCCTCGAACTTCCGGTAGCTTTCCGGAACTTCCTCGGTCTTGGTGCGGTTCTGGATGTTGGCGAGGCCGCTCTTCTGGCCGACATGATCGAGAACGTCGACCGTGTTGGAGAAGCCCTTGCCATTCTCGGCGAGGCTCGTTGCGGCAAAGGCCGCACGATTTGCCTTCAACTTTTCCTGGGCCGCCTGAACCTCCATAGGGTCGGCAGCTTTGACAACGTCCAGGACCAGATCACTAGGGGGCGAAATAGCCACGTTACAATCCTCTGAATTTAAGATCGTAACGACTATGGTTTTTGAAGCTTGCTGGAGGCTGGCGTTGCGAATTGCTGATCGATGACATCGTAGACGGCATTGTCATCGGCCTCGCGGCGCTCGACTTCCAGGGCTTCCTTCATGCCGTTTTCGAGGCGGTCGCCCTTGGCACGCTCGCGCGTCAGCCGCATCTCATGGATCTGCTGCATGCCGGTTAGTTGCTGGTCCTTGATGGTGAGCTTGCCGAATCGATCGGCGTAATTCTGCGAGAAGGCGTGGTGGACGGGGTCCATCGAGCCGAGCGCGAGGATGACGTCGTCCATCGCCACATTGACCTCGACACGCTGGCGGCTGGTTTCGGCCAGGTCGTTCTCGGCAATTCTTTCGATATGCCGCTGCACCGAGAGCAGCCGCTTGAGCTTCTGAGAGCGCTTCCTTTCGATCATATCAGCCTCATCGCCCGATATAGATCGAGGCGAAGGACTGGCCGAACTGGCTGACCATCGCCGCAATCGAGAAATAGATCAGGAAGAGCCCGCCCATCAGCAGATAGGGCGTGGAGATGAAGTAGACCGGGATCTGCGGCGCCAGCTTGTTGATGAAACCGATCGAGACGTTGAAAATCAGGCCGTAGATCAAAAACGGGCTCGACAGCCGCAGCATGATGTAGGTGGTCTGCTGCAGCGTGTCGGTAAAGGAGATCAGCGTCGCGCGCATCTGCATCATGCCGCCGAATGGCATGGTCGTGTAGGAATCGATCAGCGCGCGGAAGACGATGTGATGGAAATCCATGATGAAGAGGATCATCATGCCGGCAAAGGTGATAAAGGCCGACAGGCTGGTCTCCGGCGTATCTTCTATGACGTCGGCGGAGCCCGGCTGGGTGTAGCCGACCATCATGGCGGTGATCGAGGCGGCGAACTGCATGCCGAGCGTGTAGATCCTCGCCAGCATGCCGTACATCACGCCGATCAGCGATTCGCTGAAGATCAGGCCGATATAGGTTCCGGCACCGGTGTGAACGGCCGGATAGACGGTATCCCAGAGCAACGGCATGACGGCGATCGAGAGCGCCCCGGCGATGAAGACCCGCAGCTGTGCGGGCACGCGCGCCGAGGAAAAACCCGGAAGAGCCAGCACACAGCCACCGATCCGGCAGAAAACCAGAAACAGCGCGAGAACGGTCCCTTGCGGGTCTGTTATCATGAAATAGAGCCCAAAATCTTTATCTCGATGCCCTTGGCCAGTTCGACATGCGACAGGACCGGGAGCGTGGCGAACAGCCTCTCGATGATCATGCGCACATAGGAGCGTGTTTCCGGCGACGTGACAAGTGCGAATGGCAGGCCGCGATCCATGAACTCACGGATAACTTTGGTGGCCTGTTCGCTGAACTCCTCCAGGCTGCGCGGATCGATGTCGAATTCGATCACCTCGCCCTTGGCGTCGCGCTTCAGCGCCTGATGGAAAGCCAGATCCCACTTGCTGCCCAGCCGCAGCACGCGCAGCACGCCGTTGTCGGCGAGATCGCCGCAAAGCTGCTGGGCCATGCGGATGCGGACATGCTCGACGATCTGCTCGGTCTTCCTGACATGCGGGGCGAGCTCGGCCACCGCCTCGAGAATGAGGTGCAGGTTGCGGATCGAGACGCGTTCGGCAAGCAGCAGCTTCAATACCGCCTGCAGGCCGGAATAGGACATGTGCGACGAGCAGATCTCGTCGGCGAGCTTCTTGTATTCGGGGTCGAGCCGATCGATCAGCACCTTGACGTCCTTGTAGGACAGCAGCTGCGGCAGGTTGTTGCGGATGACCTCGCTCATATGGGTCAGCACGACGGAGACGTTGTCGATCGGCTGGAAGCCCTCGCGTTTCAGATCGTCGGCGAAGTTTTCGAGGATCGAGACGGCAGGCATGCCGAAAGCGGGTTCGCGGATTTCGTCGCCGGGAATGCTCGGCCGACGGCCAGCACCGGTAACGACGAGGACTTCGCCGACGCGCAGCAGGTTGGAAGCGACCGTCGTGCCGTGGATGCGGATCTGGTAGGACTTCTCGGCGATGGCGATATCGTCGGTCACCTTGATCTCGGGCACGACGAAGCCGTATTGCGTGGCGAACTTCTTGCGCATCTTGCCGACGCGGAAGGCGAGCTCCTGGTGGGCGCCGAGCAGGCGCGTCGAGACCATCTTGCCGAGTGCAAGTTCGATTTCGGAGGTGCGCAGCACTGCCTTGACCGAATCCTTTTCCAGCTCCTTGTTCTGGACGACCTTCTTTTCTTCCTGCTCGCGGCGAAGCATGTTCTCTGCCTCGACTTGACGTGGGATGAACCAGGCGCCGAAGGCGAGAAGACCGCCGAGGACCACGAAGGGGATAAACGGCAGACCCGGCATCAGGGCCAGGATGAACATCAGCACCGCCGAGACGGAAAGCGCACGGGGATAACCGCTCAACTGGTTGACGACCGCCTGGTCGGTGGAGCCGGTGGTGCCGCCGCGGGAGACGAGAAGGCCGGCGGCGAGCGAGACGATGAGAGCCGGCATCTGTGCGACGAGGCCGTCGCCGACGGAGAGCTTGACGAAAACGTCAGCGGCTTCGCCGATCGGCATGCCATGGCGGAAATAGCCGATGATGATGCCGCCGAAAATGTTGATGCAGGTGATGATCAGACCGGCGACGGCATCGCCGCGCACGAATTTCGACGCACCGTCCATCGCACCGAAAAAGGAGCTTTCCTCCTCGAGCTCCCTGCGCCGGCGCTGCGCTTCCCTCTCGTCGATGATGCCGGCCGAGAGATCGGCGTCGATCGACATCTGCTTGCCGGGGATGGCATCCAGGGTGAAACGAGCGCCGACTTCGGCGATACGCGTGGCGCCCTTGGTGATGACGATGAAGTTGATGGTGATGAGAATCAGGAAGACGATCAGACCGATGACGAAGTCGCCGGACATCACCAGGCTTGCAAAACCGGCGATGACGCCGCCTGCCGCATCGTGGCCCTCATGGCCATGCGAAAGGATCACGCGTGTCGTCGCTATATTCAGCGCCAGCCGGGTCATCGTTGCGATCAGCAGAATGGTTGGGAAAGACGAGAAATCGAGCGGCTTCTGGATCCACAGCGCGACCATCAGGATCAGCACCGAGAAGGCGATCGAGAAGGCCAGTCCCATATCGATCAGGAACGGCGGGATCGGCAGGAAGAGAATGCAGATAATGCCGATGATGCCGAGGGCAAATCCGACATCGCGCAGGTTGGGGGCGACTTTTGGAAGGGGGAGTGCAGGTGGTTGCGCCATGACGATTCCGTCTCTTCATGAGAGGAGGCGGACATGCAGTCCGCCCAATTCGGATCGAGAATTAAATGGCGAAGCTTGCGCGAAGGTGGCTCAGAGCGGTTCAGCTTCTCATGGAAGCGTAGAACCGCTCTAACCTTTTGTTTCTACGCAATCCCCGACGCAAAACCGCTGCGCACTTTTGCTGGAATTGCCCTAGAAACCGGACTGGATGCGAGAGAAGACCAGATTGGTGAAAATCGAGATCTGCGAGCCGACGAAGGGTGCTGTGACCCCGACGGTGATCAGCACCGCTACGATCTTCGGCACGAAGGTCAGTGTCGCTTCCTGCACCTGAGTCAGCGCCTGGATCAAGGCAATGACGAGACCCACCACCATTGCCGCAATGACGGCGGGACCGGCGGCAATCAGGACGGTCCAGATCGCCGCCTGAAACAGATCCAATGCATCAGCTTCATTCATCCGAAGGCAACCTCATATCGCCCTGAAGCGGCCCCGCCGTGGCCGGACCGCCATTGATTGGTATCACCCGACTTATGCGGCGCACCGGCGCCGTGGGTATCAGGTATCGCTGGTGTCGGTCGACGTGGTCGGCGCCTTGTCGGCAATAGTGATTCCCGCCTGCACGAGTATATTCCCGCCAGCCGTGGTTGTCGCAATGATTCCGTCCGAATAAACCTTGACGGATTCGATGGTGCCCTTAACCTTACCGTCGGCGCTTTCCATGTATTTGCCGACGTAGCTGCTCGCTTGGGTGAGGCTGGAGCTTGCCAGAAGTGTGTCCAGCTTGGTGTTGGTCTGGATCGTCTGTTCGACCTGCGAGAAGCTTGCCAGCTGCGACATCTGCTCGCTGGCATCCATCGGATCGGTCGGATCCTGGTTCTTCATCTGCGCGATGAGCAGTTGAAGGAAATTGTCGTAGTTCAGCGTCGCCTTCGTCTGGGCCGTGTTCGTTGTGGTCGTCGAACTCGTTTTGGCCACGTTCGATGTTGCATCTACCGCCATGGTGCAATCTCCCTGCGAATCTGCTCGACCATCGTCGGCGGCATTTCGTGGTTGTTGAGGATATTGTCTTCGATGGCGTAAAGGCCGCGGATCGCCTTGAGTGCGTCGAAGGCACGGCCTGTCGAGACGAGCGCATCGATGCGCTTCAGTTCGGCGAGGATTTCCTCGTTCTTGAAGCAGGAGAGCAGCATGGTGATCGACTTGCGGAACAAAGCCGTCGACTGGTCCTTGCCCTCAGGGTTGATGAGGATCATCTGCGCGATGAAATAGAGCTGACGCAGCGGCGTCGTGGCGCCCTCCGGCTGGAGGACGTGGTTTTCGAGAAGGAACGTCACATCATTCAGGAATTCCAGCGCGACCTTACGGTCGACGCGCAGGACGGCGCCGTTGATGAAGATTCTTTCTCCGGCTTTCAGAGAAATGCGAAGTGTGCTTTTCATTTAAGTCCATCCCTGATGATGGTGGTAACGTCGATGATGCCCTGGTAGTTATTAGACTGACGTTTTCTGATCCTGTCGCATTCCTTCAATATCCAGATCGCGATCGAGATGAGGTTGGCCCTGAGCCCGATCTCCAGCTGGTTGTCGGGATGTTTGAGATCCTCGATGAAGCTGATCCACACCCGGCGGGTATAAAACAGGGCTTCAATGGCTTCCCGGCCGTATTTTTCCTTTTCGCGCGCCGCCGCCAGCAGGTCTATGGACCGGTCAAGAACCTGCCATTCCCGCTCTTTCGCGTCGGCCACCGAGTCCTGCATGACTTCGGCATATGAGAACTGATACATTCATGCATCCTTCTTTATTGCGCGCCTTTGATCATCAAAGGTAGTTTACTAGACTCAACTGCTGGATCTTCGAGACGATCGTGTAAGCCGTTTCAAGCTGCGTTTCCAAAGTCTTGACGAGGGTCGACGCCTCGTAAGGATCGACGCCCTGGAGATCGACGAGCTTGTTCTTGATGATGTTCGATTGAGCGTCGAGAGCGTCGTTGGACTTCTTGACGCGCTCCTGGGAAAGACCGAGCTGGCTTGCCTGTGTCACGAGGCCGCTGGTCGCCTTTGCTGTGTAACTGATCGCCTGCTTGGACACCGTGCTCATCGCATCGCTGCTGAGGCCCTGTCCTAACAGTGCCGAGGCCATCACCGAGGCGAGCGCGAAGTAGCGCATGCCCTCGGAATTGGCATTGGTCGAGGATTCGATCACTTCGGAGTTGCTGATGCGGCTCGTCATGTTCTGGTTCGACGCCTGCGACCAACCGGTCGTCGGGTCGGTCCAGGCAGCCTGGCTGAACATCGGCTCCACCGTCGTGGTGATGAAGGTGCTCATTTCGGCGCCGGTCAGATCCTTGACTGCCTTCGGGGGGACAAGAGCGGCGGCGTATGCATTCAACTGCGTGACGATGGCAGCACTCGTCGCGGCCGTCTTGTCTGTCAGCGGCTGCACATCGGTGTTGATGCCCGAGAACAGATATTCGCCGTTTACCATGGTATTGGCCGTATCCATCATCGTGGACAGGGCGCTGGTCGCCGATTGGATGGCGACGGTGATGCTGCCTGGGTCGTGGCTGCCCTGGAGCGCCGTCAGCTTCGAAACGAGGCCGTCGCCGACATCCTTCATCTTGGAAAGGCCGAGCTGCGAGGATTCCATGCGCGCGGTGACAAGCGAATTGCTTGATTTGATCGAGGCTATCCGGTCGACCTCGCGGCTGAAGTCGACGCTCCTGGCGGCGTTGCCGCCGAGCGAGACGCCGATATCGGCATAGACTCCCGTCGTCGCTTCCATCGTCGCCTTCGTCATCTGGTTCTGCGCCTGACGGATCGTCAACCGCATCGCATTCTGAATGGCCGAACTTGAAATAAATGAGCTCTTCATGGCTTAACTCGCAATATCCAGCAATGACTTCAACATTTCGTCAACGGCGTTCAGGATCTTGGTCGCCGCCTTGTAGGACTGCTCTATGTCGAGGAGCAGCGTCAGTTCCTCGTCCAGGTTGACGCCCGTCTCGTTGGAATAGGCTTCGTCGGAGCGTGACAGCGCCGCCGAGGTGTTTTCCGCCGCCGTCGTGGCGTTGCTGCGGTACTGTTCGAGCCAGCCGAGGGAATTTGTGGCGAATTCCATGATGCTGACGTTTGAATCGATGCCGGTCGTGGCGTCGAACCCGACCGGCGTCCCCGCCGCTGGATCGAAATCGATGTCGGAGCCCAATGCAGTATAGAGACGATCGAGTTCAGTCGTATAACCGCTGGCGCCTGACGTGTTCAGGACGAGGCCAGTGGCGTTGACGCCACCATCGCGCAGGCGCATCGGATCGCCGCCTTGCGAGGTAATGACTCTGCTGCTGACCGTGATAGTCGCCGCCATGCCGGCAACCGCGGTGGCGCCGGTATCGACCGTACCGCCGCTCCAGTTGAAGAGGCCTGGCACATAGGCGGGACCGGCCACCGTGTTCTGCTCCTTGAAGAGCGAGACCAGGCCGCGGGCGACTTCGTCGAGCTGCTTCTGGAAGTTCGGGGCGATTTCGTCGCGCACCTGGAGGAGAGACTGAAGGCTTCCCTGTGCCGTCGTCGTCGATCCGCTGCCGCGCGGAAGTGCCACACCGTCGATATAGACCGAATTGCCGGTGATGGTCGCGGTATAGACATCCTGAGACTTGAACGTCACCTTGCGCGGGATTGTCTCGAAGAGGATCGTCCCGTCAGACGTGCTCAGCACCATGTCGTTATTGTCGCGCGTCGTCGTGTTGACGCCGACGATCTGCGAAATCTGCTTGAGAGCCTTCTCACGTTCGTCGAGGGCGCCGGATGCATCCGCACCCGAGGCCGTGGCGGTCTTCACCGCATTGTTGGCCTTCTCGAAGTCGCTGAGAAGCGTATTCAGCTTATCGACGTCGGTGGCGATCTGCTTGTCGGCGGTGGCGCGGACGTTCTGAACAGATTGCGAGGCATTGTTCAGCGAGTTCGCGACGTCCTGCGCGGCGGTGATGGCGCCCTGAGCGGCGACGGTGCTGCCCGGCGTCGTGCGGAAGGCCTGAAGCTTTTGCTGGAAAACACCGAGATAGGTGGATGGCGACGTTTCGTAGTCGTTGCCACCCACGATCGACTTGAGGTCCTCAAGACCGCCGAGCAATGCCTGCTGGGCACTGTCCTGAGAGGATGTCTTCAGGTATTGGCGCAGCAGCGCCTCTTCCTGCGCCCGGTCGATCTTGACGACCTGCGCGCCGTTCAAGGACGTGGTGAGCATCGCCTGCCGGCGCACGTAATCTTTGTTGCCCGCATTCGAGATATTGTTCGATACGACACTGCTCTGAGTGCCCGTATTGTTGAATATGTTCTGCGCGGTATTAAGTGCTGACGTGAGCGACATGGCTTACCCGGTACCTTGCTTATCTCTTGAGGTTGACGAGAACGTCCATAATGTCGGATCCCGTCTGGAACACCTTGGAATTGGCGGTATAGCTGCGCTGCGATTCGATCATCTCGGTCAGCTCGCCGGCGAGGTCGACGTTCGAGCCTTCGAGAGCGCCTGATTTGATCGTGCCGAGACCGTTGGTCTGCGGGAAGCCGGTGACGGTGACGCCCGACTGGCCGTTGGCGCTGTAGACGTTGCCGCTCATCAGCGTCAGCTTGTCGGGGCTGGCGACATTGGCCAGCGGAATACGATAGAGCGGCTTGGTGCTGCCGTCTTCGTATTTCGCGTAGACGATGCCGTCCCCATCAACCGTGACGTCCTTGACCGGGGTCGCTGCCTGGCCGTTCGGCGTACCGGTGCCGGAGAAGTCGGCACCGAGCTGTGTGAAGGCCGAGAAATCCATGGCAATCGTCTGGCCAGTCACCGGATCGACAATGTTAATGGCGCCGCCCGTGGTCAACTTGCCGTTGGCGTCGAAGGTGATCGTTCCGGTGCCGACATCGCCCCCGGCGGTGGAGTAGGGGAAGGAGGTTGTGCCGCCGACCGCAGCATCGGCGTTGCGGAACATTGCCACTTCCCAGGTGGCAGCCGTAGCGGGGGGTGCCGGCGGCGGCGTCACGACCGATTGCTTCGTGAAGTAGAAGTCGTACATCACCTTGTTGCCGAGACGGTCATAGGCGACCATCGAGACCTTCTTCGTGTCGGTTGTCGTGGTGGCGGCATTGGCGCTCGGCAGCGTCGCAGGAGCGACCGGAGCGACCTTGGCGTTGGAATCGAGGTTGCCCTTGAAGACACCGGATGTCGAGGCAATGGCGGTCAGGCCATCCTGGTTGACATTGACGGGAACGAGGCCGTCGAAGCCGTTGACGACGACAGCCGGAGCGCCGGAGTCGTAGGAATAGCCCATCAGCTGAAAGCCGGCGGCGTTGACGAGGTTGCCTTCGTCGTCCTTGGTGAAGTCGCCGGCGCGGGTCAGAACCGGCGTACCATCTGCACCCTGGACGATGAAGAAGCCGTCGCCTGAGATTGCAAGGTCGGTGCTCGACGTGGTGTAGGAAATATCGCCCTGGTCGGAGACGGCCTGGCGGACAGAGGTCTGAACGCCGCCGGAATTGTAATTGCCACCCGAGGAGGGCAGAACCAGCGACGAGAAGCTCGTCGACACAGCCTTGTAACCGGTGGTGTTAACGTTGGCGATGTTGTCGGCGACGGTGCTGAGGCGGTTGGCCTGCGCGTTCATCCCCGATACTGCCGTCTTCATGCTGCCGAAAATGCTCATCTGAAAACCTCGTTTTACCTGTTATGCACGAGAGTATTTGTCGGGCCTTGCGTGAAGCTGTCTGTCATGCGAGCTGCGAGGCTAACTTGAGGTTCAGCCGGGCGCCGCCGCCCGGCCGAGAAATCAGGCCCAATCGATGCAGTAACCAAGGAAGCGCTTGGAATCGACCGGATCGACGCCGAGCTTTTTGCGCAGCTTCTTGCGCAGCTTCGAGATGTGGCTTTCGACGACGTTCTCCTCGACTTCTTCATCGAAGATGCCGTAGATGGCGTTGAAGATCTGGGTCTTGGTGACCCGGCGACCGCGATTGGCGATCAAATATTCGAGGATGCGGCGCTCGCGCCGGGGAAGTGCGAAGACTTCGCCGTTGATCTCGGGGTCACGACCATCCGAGAAGACGCGGATCCCGCCGATCTCGGTGTAGTTGGTGATCGCCTTCAGCCGGCGCCGGATCGCAGCCGCCCTTGCGAGGATCTCGCGGGGATGCACCGGTTTGCGCACCACGTCGTCGACGCCGCAATCGAAAAGCGCAAGAGTGTTTTCGAGCGAGTGCTGGTCGCTGACTGCAATCACCGGCGCCATCGACCGATCCCGGATCGCCCGGGGCAGTTCGAAGTTGCGCTGGCCCTGACCGATCAGAAAGGCCTCGACTGCAGCTATATCGGAATCGGCGGCGGTCTGTACCCACTCGCCAAATTCCGCTGGATCAAAGCCGGTGGAGGGAATGCCCTCACGACCGAACAGAGATGTGTATCCATCTTTCACGAGCTCACGCTCATCAACCACTACGATCATTCGTCCGCCTCCGAATCAGTGTGGCACTTCGATGATCTATGGGTACGAATCGCACGAATCGGCGACAACTCGTTAAAGTTAATGGCAGAAACTAATAATTGATTAAGATCTGGGTAGCGATTTGATCTATATCTAGTGGGTACGCCTGATTATGCACACCAAAATTTCGTGGAAAAGTTAACAGTCGGTTAAATATGACTTGCACGGGAGATTCACGCCGGATTCCTGCCACATTGTGACACAGTTTCGTCACAATACGCCTCTTCCATCTTTGGTTGAATCAATTTCGACAAAAGTTACTCGCATTGAGAGTCCACTTGCCGTAGCCCGTGGCGACGAGATTGGAGATGACGCGGCAGACATATTGCTTCTGCGCCGGATTGTTGTTGGGTCCGGCATGGTATCTGGCTACCGCCATCGTCCATGTCTCGTGACGGTCATGCAGATTGCGGAGGAATTTTGCTGCATACTCCACGTTGCGATGCGGGTCGAACATCTCCTCGGCGGAGCGGAAATTCTCGCCGTGAAAATAATGGTTGATCTGCATGCAGCCGATGTCGATGAGCTTCGCGCCGCCGCTGCGGGCGACATCGAACTGCCGCATCGCGTCCTGCTCCGAGGGCGGAAAGATCGCCTTGCCTTCGACGTTCATGGCGTAGGGATAGAGCGAGCCCTTGCGGCCGGTCTCCGTCAGCCCAACCGAATAGAGGATGCCTTCCGGGATGCCGTATTTGGCCGCTGCCGACTGGATCTCGCGTTCGCAGGCGCCGGTGGAGGCGATCGCCTCAGAGGTAAACGCCACCAGTGCCGCTGCTGCCGCCAGAACGAGTGTCTTCAATACTGGTATCGCCTGCGCCATTGAAGCCTCCGTCCGTCCGCTGTGCCGTCTGATTTTGGCGCTCGCGCGCCTCGCCGCCCTGCCCCTGCTGAGGAAGCGACTGCTGCTGAGAGGCCTGGCCCTGATTGCCGGCGTCGGGACGCTCGACCGGCGCCATGCTGATGGTGACGTTTTCGACCGCGTAACCCTGGCTGCGCAGTGCTTCGAGAATCTTGCCGTGATCTTCCTTCATTTGACGATAGGCCGCCCCGGTTTCGACCTTGAGGTCGATGTTCAGAGCGTCGCCGGACAGGCGCATGGTCGCCGTCACCAGGCCGAGATCGAGCGGGTTCATCTGGATCTTCAGCGTATTGACCACCTTGCCGGTGCTCGTCCATTCCGCCGCGTTGGAGAGCGCCGAGCTCGGCTCCATGGCGCGCGCCCATTCGGAATCGCCGGAGAGAGCAGCGGTGACGGCGGCGGAATTCGTATTCTGCATCAGGCCGATATAGCGGCGGGATTCGAGCACCGAAACGTTTTCGACATCGGCCTTCTTCGAACCATCTTTCGGCCCGGCCTGATCGGTGCCGATGTGGACATCCATCGACACGCCGCGGCCATCGGCGCGGCTGATCCTGAATGTCTTGCCATCGGCGGCTTCGGGATTCTCCGATCCGGGAACCCTGAGATCATCCGCTTTGCCGCTCTCGACGTTGCTGCTGACGGCAGCAAGAGCGTCCGACGCATGGCCGCCCGTCTTGGCTTCGATACCATTGAGTTTCTTGTCGGCCGTCTCAGCCTCATCGGCTTTGGCGGAGACGTGATGCGCGGCTACCGCCGTCGGCAAAGTCACGGCACCCTCGGCGGGCTCCTGCTTCAGCAGACCCAGAACATCCGAAATGCCGCCGTCATCATCGTCACTCGCCTTATCCGTATAGATTTCCAACGCGTCGGCCTTGGTGTGTTTGCCACCCTTGGCTGCCGGAGCGACCTCGTCTGCGGGGCTGTCCTTCGGATCGAGCTTGCCGAAGGCGAGATCGGCCGGCATTTTGACCTCAGCCTTTACGGGCTTTGTCGTGGCATTTTCAACACTGGCAATCGTTTCCGGCTGCACCTCGGCCTGTGCCTTCAGCGCGGCGTCGCCGAGGTCGATCAACGGCTTTGCACTGCTGCGGCCGCGGTTCGTCCGCGCCGCTTTCTCGGCGCCGGCATCGGCAGCCACGCCCTGATCCGGCTGCGCATCGTCGGGCTCGCCGTTGACGGCATCGCTGCCAGCCTTGGCAAGCGCGTCGAAGAAGCCGTTCTTTTGGCCGTCAGCATCACCTTTTCCGGCCAGTCGCGCGGATTTCGCAACCGCGGTCGTCTCCGTACCGGAGGCTCCGCCCGAGACGCTTATATCCATCATGGTTCGTTGCCTTCTTGCGCCAGAAGACCATCGATCTCATCGAGCTTGGATCGACTGGTCGTCACAAATGCGTTGAATGAGGGGTCGGTATCCTGGCTTTGGCCAGTCGATACCACACCTCCCGGAACAGGCTCGGGAAGCGCGCCTGGCGCTCCCGTTTTCATGGCTATCGCCGCAGCCTTTTCAGAAGTGATTTCTTGATGATCAGTGTTAGGATTGGAGGCTTGCGTCAAGCTTGCCGGGTCGGGAGCGCGCAGGATCTGCTCGGCAACGGATCGCGCCGCCTCCTGCAGCGCCTGATCCCGCCGCGAAAGCGCATTGCCGTCGATGCCGCTGACATTCTTTGCTGCCTGATCGATATCCTCCGTGGGAAGGCCGGCCATGCCGCCATAGAAATCCGCGAGCGGACCGAAAGCATTGTCGGTGCTGCCGCCAAGCGACTGCACGCGTCCGACCGCCATGCGCGCCAGCTCCGGCTTGCCTGATATAGCGGCGGCGCGGGCAATGCGCAGATAAACCTCGCGTTGGCGCGGTGCGTCCATGAAGGACAGGATGTCGATGACATCCTGCGGCTTTACGTCGTGATCGTGGCCGACGACGAGGGTGACGAAAAGATCGGCGAACTGGCTGGCATAGGGCGAATGCAGGAAGCGTCTGACATAGCGCTGCGAATAGGCCATTCCCTTGTCGAGCATCCCCTTGTCGACGCAAATGGCGAGTGAGCGGCGCAACGCCGCCTCCTCGACGATCGTGCCCGGGGCGGCAAGACGCGCCTGGTCGTAGAGATCCAGCGCGTCTGTCGGTTTCGTCGCGATCAGCACGTTGCCGCCGATCAGCGCAAGGTAGGGGCCGATCTTCTTGTCGCGATATTCCCTGGCCGTCTCCTGCAGCGTCTTGGCGACGAGGAGGCCCTTGCCGCTCAGATATTTGCGCAGCACGTCGGTGACACGGTTGTCGAAATAGCCGTTGACGTCGTGGGCGATCAGATATTCGAGCGTCTGCGGATTGCCGCCGCTCATCGTGTAGATCAACGCTGCGTCGACATTGCGGTCGTCGTCGAAGATCGACGGTTCAACGGTGCGCAGCCGCGTGTCGATCGTGCCCAGCATGAAGCGCTGCATCTCACCGGCCGAATGATCGCCGGTAACGACGGAATCCTGCACGAATTGCAGCGACCGCAGCATCTTATACGGCGCGAGATCGTCCGGATCCTGCGCTTTGGCTGCGGCCGGCGAAAGCATCGCCAGGCCGAGAGCCACAAATCCGACGTAGCGATGCTGCCGACGCGCCATTCGACTATCCTTGATCCGCCTGCACCAGAATCTCGATCCGGCGGTTGGTGGCGTTGAACGGGTCAGACGGCAGTTTCAGCCGACGGTCGGCAAAGCCGGAGACCTGGGAGATGCGTTTCTCGTCGAGCCCGCCGCGCACGAGCATGTAGTAGGCGCTCTGGGCGCGGTCCATCGAAAGCCGCCAGTTCTCGTTCTGCGTGCCCTTATACTGGCGACCGTCCGTGTGGCCGCGGATGGCAACCGCACCACCCCTCTCCTTCAGGATCGCGCCGATCTTTTCCATGGCGAGCACCATTTCCTGCCGCGGAACCGCAGAACCAATATTGAACATCGAATCGTCGGCCTGGTCGGAGATGCTGACCAGCAATCCGCCTTCGGACGCCGTCACGGTCAGGCCTTCGGCAAGCTTGCCGGCCACGCCGCCGATCTGCTGGGCGATCTGCGCCTGCAGTTGCTCGGCTTCCTTCTTCTGCTGCTGCTCGGTCTCGGCGGCACTCTTGTCCGCATCCTTCTGATGATCGGCGTCCTTTTGAGCTTCGGCCTTCTTGTCTTCGGGCGACTTGCCACCCGGCGTCTTGCCGTCCTTGGCTTCGGCCGCGCCCTTGGTTTCCTTCGTTTCCTCGGTTTCCTGGGCGGCCTTCTGATCGGTGGTCAGCGGTATCGGCTTGGCGTCCTCAAGCTTGGCGATCTCGGTCGTCTCGCTCTCGACCGCCTGGTCGTCGCTCTTGCCGGGCGGCAACGGCTTGCCGGCCGTCGAGACCTCGATCTGCTTCGTCCAGAAATCCGGATCGAAGGGATCACGATAGGCCTCGCCGCCATCGGCGCCGGTGGCCGGGCCGGAATCGGCGGCACCGCCATCACCCTTGGCGCTGACATTGGCCTGCTGACCGACTTCCTGGGCGATCTCGGCGAGAACCGAATAAGGGTTTTCGAAGAAATCGGCCTCGGAATAATTGGTTTGGTCGCCGGAGGTCGATGTCTGGTCGTCACCATCCGCCGCGGCCTTGCCGTCGTTCGGATCTTCTTCCTTCTGTTTCGACTTCTCCTGCTTCTCCTCGCCCTCGGCGTTGTCGACGGGCTTCTTCAGGCCCTTCTCGGTCGGCTTTTCGTCGGAAAGTTTGATCGGATTGAAATAGGTCGCGACCGAGGCCTTGGTCTCCTCGTTGGCGGCATTGACCAGCCACATGACCAGGAAGAATGCCATCATCGCCGTCATGAAGTCGGCATAGGCAATTTTCCACGCACCGCCATGGGCGCCATCGTGATCACCGCCGCCATGTCTCTTGACGATGATGATCTCGTTCTTGCCGTGGTGGTGGTTTTCGCCTTCGCTCATTCCAGAACTTTCTTCAAGCTGGCCGCCCAGGCGGACATACGGGTGACGATGACGGAATCACCGATTTCTATGGCAAGATCGATATCGTCGGTCTCAAAGTGGCGAACCGCGCCTGCATGTTCGCCGAGCTCGGCCTTCAATATGTCGAAAAGCCGGGTCGGGCCCCTGACGACGATCGCTCCGGCCGCGCCTTCGAGGATCGCATCACGCAACAGCGCGGCGAGGCTTTCGGCAGCCTTGGCGGCGAGCGCTTCCGTCATCACAGGCGCGATGACCTGGGCAGCGCCGGCGCTGACCAGCTGAGCGACCTCTTCGGCAATATCGCGGATGCGGGATGCAATGACCGCCGCAGCCTCGACTTCGTAACGCAGCTTCAGTTCCTCGAGTTCTCGCGCATGGACCTCCGCCAGCGTCCGCGCCTCGCGTTCGTATTTCTCGGTCAATTCCACGGTCGCTGAGGCATGACCTTCCGCATAGGCTTCGCGGCGCTCCGCCTCGACGTCGATCGCCGGTTCGCTCGGCATTTCGGGGAAATCGTCGCCGCCGAAATCGTTGATGTCGAGGATCGGCGCTGACGATTCCGGTTCACCGAAATCCTTCAAATACCGGGAAAGCGTAATGCTCATAAAAACCATCCAGCATTCGGGAGGCATGCAGCATGCCCGCCCCCGCTCAAAGTGACCTTGCGCGCCGGCATCCCCTTCGAAACGGGCAAGGGCCTGACCTTGCACCGGCACGGATTCGGACGATGCCTTCATGCCGGAAACTAGGCAGTCAAACTTGCGCGAGGATGAATGGCGCCGCCGCCACCCGTGATCGCGCCCACCCTATTCCAGCAGGATCAGGATCTTGCTTGCGGCCGTGTTGAGGATCGAGATCGCTTCGACGGCCATCTGCTTCTGGGTCTCGATCGCCTTCTGCCGGATCGAAGCCTCGTCCATGTCGGTATCGACGAGCGCGCCGACGCTCTTGTCGATCGAATCGGCTAGATCGGCGGTATAGTCGATCTGATCGTCGATGCGCGTCTTCATCACGCCGATGGACGCGGCCGTCGTCGTCAGCGAGGAGAGAAGCGCGTCGGTGACGTCAAGCATGTCGGTGAGTTGCGCATCGGTCGTGTTGTTGTCGATCGCAATTTCCGTACCCGTCGCCGGCGTGGTCGAGTTGGCGTTCAAAAGGTAGTAGTTGCGCGACGTCGCGCCACTGTTGTTGATCGCATTGGCATCGACCGACTTGGTCAGCAGGCCGCCGCCCGCATTGTTCTTGTCGATGAGGATGGTCTGCGACGATGGGAAATCGATGGTCTGGGCCTGATATTCGCCGGTCGGAGCGCGCACGAAACCAGAGATGACCTGCCATGTCGGCGGCGCAGCGGAGTCGCCGTTCAACAGCCAGTTTTCACCCGCAAACGACGTCGATTCAACGATCGTCTGCAACTGCTCTTTGTATTCGCTGATCTCGGCGTTGATCTTGTCCTTGTCGGCGCCGGGCTCTCTTGCCGAAACCAGCTTGGCGCGAATATCGCCTATGAGATCGATCGCCGAGTTCATCGCCGTGTAGGTCGCATCCACCTTGGCGGCACCGAGACCGAGCGCATCGCCGATCGTTCCGAGATTGGTGCTGTCCGAGCGCATGACGGTCGCGACCGACCAATAGGACGCATCGTCGGCGGCCGTCTCGATACGATATCCCGAGGACACTTGCTGTTGGGTCTGGTTGGCTTCTTTGTTGATGCTGCGCAGCACCGCAAGCGCATTCACCGCGGCCGCGTTGGTAATCTTAACGGTCATCGACAGGTCTCGGAATCGGGGTGAAAGGGCAGGCCGGATTGCCGGCGGCGACTGAGGTGGCATCATGCCTCCGGCAGGGTTTCCGCCGGTGTGTCGCAAAAGCAAATCAACTCGAGGCAAAGTTAACTCGATACCAACCTGTTGGGCAAGTGCGCGGCACTGAGCGCGGCGTGGCGATCGCCATTTCGATCAAGCCGTTGATATAAAAGAAAGAACCGCGCCATTTCGGGCGCGGTCCGGGATACTTTGCGCTTCCTGCCAGACGACGGCGCAAGATTGGGTCCAGCTTCAGCGCCTGATTTAGCTGCGGAACAGCGTGAGGATGTTCTGAGCGCTGGAGTTGGCAATCGACAGTGACTGGATGGCGAGCTGCTGCTGCGTTTGCAGCGCCGTCAGCTTGCTCGATTCCTCTTCCATGTCGGCATCGACGAGGCGGCCGACGCCCGATTCGATCGAGTCGCTGAGCGCGCCGACGAAGTTTTCCTGCAGATCGATGCGCGTGGAAATCGAGCCGAGCTGCGATGCAGCCTTGGTCATCGCCTCCAGGCCGGCCTCGATCGACGTCAGGGCCATGGAGATCTCAGCCGAGCCGAAAGTGCTGATGTCCATCGAGTAGATCGAGCCGATCGTACCGTATGATGTGCCGATGATGCCGGAACTCGTGTCGATCACGCCGGCCGAGGTCATGCCGAAGAGGACGTTGCCTGTGGAGCTCGAGTTCAGGATGTAGTCCGTCGTCTTGACGGAGACATTGCCATTGCCATCACGCACGAAGGTGGAAACGACGCTCCTGGTGCCGTCGGCGCCGGCAACCCAGTTTTCACCGGAGAAGGAAGCCGATTGCGCGATGCTCAGGAGCTGCTGCTGCAGCTGGCTGATTTCTTCCTGGACCTTGGTCTTGTCGACGCCCTTTTCGGTCGCGGCGACGATTTTCGCCTTGATTTCGCTGATGACGTCGATGGCGCTGTCCATGGCAGAGTAAGCGGTGTCGACCTTGGCGGCGCCGAGGCCGAGAGCGTCGGAAACAGCTCCGAGAGCCTTGTTGTCCGAACGCATGGTCGTTGCGATCGACCAATAGGCGGCGTTATCGGCTGCCTTTTCGACGCGGTAACCCGACGATACGTGGTTCTGCGTCGTCTCCAGGCTGTCGTTGATACCACGGAGTGTCTGAAGAGCGGCCATCGCCGCGACGTTCGTCAAAATGCTGGTCATGAAATGATTGCCCCTTGTCGGCATGTGGAAAAAAGGGACATTCCGGAAAGGTACCGGGAACGGGAAGCAGCCTCATGCCTGTTAACCGGTTCTTAAATTTGGTTAACTCTCCGTCTCGTTGGCCGCAGAAGACAGCATTATGGTTAATCATTGGTTAACGGAAATTAAAAAGCCGCGCTCCATCGGAGCGCGGCTCTATTCCGTGATGTCCGCCGAAGACCGGCGGGCCGATGTTTCTGCGGGTTATTAGCCGCGGAACAGCGTGAGGATGTTCTGCGAAGAGGAATTCGCGATCGACAGCGACTGGATTGCCAGCTGCTGCTGGGTCTGCAGGGCGCTGAGCTTGGAAGATTCTTCTTCCATGTTGGCGTCGACGAGGCGGCCGACACCGGAGTCGATCGAGTCGCTGAGCGCGTTGACGAAGTCTTCCTGCAGGCCGATGCGGGTGGAGATCGAGCCGAGAGCAGCGCCGGCGCTGGTCATGGCCTTCAGAGCCGATTCAACGTTGGTCAGAGCCGTCTGGATCTGGCCGAGCGTGAAGGTGGTGATGCTCATCGAGTAGACCGAGCCGGTAGCGCCCGACGAGGTGCCGAGGATACCGGTGGAGGTTTCGACCGAGCCGCCGCTCATGCCGAACAGGACGTTGCCGGTGGAGGTGTTCGAGAGAACGTAGTCGGTCGTCTTGACCGAAACGGCGTTGGAGGCGTCGCGGACGAAGGTGGAAACGACGCTCTTGGTGCCGTTTGCGCCGGCAACCCAGTTTTCGCCCGAGAAGGAGGCTGACTGAGCAATGCTCAGGAGCTGCTGCTGCAGCTGGGTGATTTCTTCCTGGACCTTGGCCTTGTCGACGCCGTTTTCAGTGGCGGCAACGAGCTTAGCCTTGATGTTGCCGACGACGTCGATGGCGCTGTCCATGGCGGAGTAAGCGGTGTCGACCTTGGCGGCGCCGAGTCCGAGAGCGTCGGAGACAGCCGAGAGAGCCTTGTTGTCCGAACGCATGGTCGTGGCGATCGACCAGTAAGCGGCGTTGTCGGAAGCCTTGCCGACGCGATAGCCGGACGAAACGTGAGCCTGGGTTTCCTGGAGGCCCTGGTTGATGCCACGGAGAGTCTGGAGGGCTGCCATTGCAGCGTTATTGGTGTTGATGCTCGTCATAGTTTGCTTGCCCCTTGTTGGCAGATTTTAAGAAGGGACATTCCGGATTTTCGGCCGGCCCACAGCGATCAGCATCATGCCTGTTAACCATTCCTGTTAGGGTTAACTCGCCGTTTCGATGGGCCTAGATGACAGCAAGATGGTTAAGGAAAGCTAAATTCGAATTGGAAATAGCGTAAAAATATCTGAGGCTTAGAAGGATTTTCATTAACCTTATGTTAAAACATTTCGCGGCCGGGGATGACCCGGCCGCGAAACTTGGAAGCCTTGTGCCGACCGGTCTTAGCGGAAGAGCGACAGGATGTTCTGCGAAGAGGAGTTCGCAATCGACAGCGACTGAATTGCCAGCTGCTGCTGGGTCTGCAGGGCGCTGAGCTTGGAGGATTCTTCTTCCATGTTGGCGTCGACGAGGCGGCCGACACCGGAGTCGATCGAGTCGCTGAGCGCGTTGACGAAGTCGTCCTGACTGTCGATACGCTTGGAGAGCGATCCGAGAGCTGCACCGGCGCTGGTCATGGCCTTCAGAGCCGCTTCAACGTTGGTCAAAGCCGTCTGGATCTGGCCGGAGGTGAAGGTGGTGATGCTCATCGCGTAGATCGAGCCGGTCGCGCCCGACGAGGTGCCAAGGATACCCGTGGAGGTTTCGACCGAGCCGCCGCTCATGCCGAACAGGACGTTGCCGGTGGAGGTGTTCGAGAGAACGTAATCGGTCGTCTTGATCGAAACGGCGTTGGAACCGTCGCGGACGAAGGAGGATACGACGCTCTTGGTGCCGGCTGCACCAGCCACCCAGTTTTCGCCGTTGAAGGAAGCCGATTGAGCGATGCTCAGGAGCTGCTGCTGCAGCTGACCGATTTCTTCCTGGACCTTGGCCTTGTCAACGCCGCTTTCGGTGGCGGCAACGAGCTTGGCCTTAATGTCGGTGACGACGTCGATGGCGCTGTCCATTGCGGTGTAAGCGGTGTCGACCTTGGCGGCGCCTACGCCGAGAGCGTCGGAAACAGCCCCGAGAGCCTTGTTGTCCGAACGCATGGTCGTCGCGATCGACCAGTAGGCGGCGTTGTCGGATGCCTTTTCGACGCGATAGCCCGACGAAACGTGGTTCTGCGTCTGGTTGAGGCCCTGGTTTACGCTACGCAGCGTCTGGAGAGCGGCCTGTGCGGAAGAATTGGTGTTAATGCTTGTCATAAGTCTGTCCCCTGGAAAACTAGATACAAAAGGAGGACATACCGGACTATAGTACCGGCGATGACGGACCAGCTTCATGCTACTCGGCGCCTTTTTGTTTGGCCCAAACCCGTCATGTCCAGGGCAATTTCGCAGCCAATGCTTGCCAACTTCTTAAAAATACAGACCCTCGGCCGGCTCCTTGCGGGGCATAGTTAATGCCTTCTCACAAGGCTTAGTTAATGCCTGTTGAAGATAATTTTTGGCATCCGAATTCAAGCGGCAAAAGAGAACTTTACCGGCGAAAGGAGCGCTTTCCTGGGATAGTCGAGGCTTTCCGAACAAAGCAGGCGCTCATCGCGCCACCGGTTTCAAGCAAGCTTCGAATGACAGTATGGTAGATGCCGGGATAGCATCATCGGACTGACCCCATTTTGGGGACGACGGTGCATGCGCGCTTCGGCGATCGACAGCCATGCCAGAACATTTCCTTCACGGAGTTGGGTTTTGAACAGCAAAGTTTCGTTCTCTGCGGCATCCAAGGATTACCAGATGGGCCGCTACACACAGTCCTTGGCGACGCTCAATCAGCTGATGGATATCCAGCAGGACGCCAAGACCTATGCGCTGCTGGCCAAGAACCTCCTGCAGCTCGGCTTCAAGGCCGATGCCGCGAAAGCCTATGGCCTGGCCGGCAACTGTGAAGGACCGAATTCCTACGAATATCAGAAACAGGCTGCCAAACTGCATTACGAGACCGGCAACGAGGACGATGCTCTGCTGATCGCCATGCGAAACCTCGCCAAGGCCCAGGAAGACCCGGAGCTTGCCTTCATCATCACCGCGATCTATCTGAAGCGCCAGCAGCGGGATATCATCCGGCCGTTCAAAACGGTGCTGTCGCAAAGCCAAAATCCCGATCATATGCGCCTGGCGGCCTTGCTTCTCAGCGACGATCTGAACGACCCAACCAACCAGAGCCTCTCGCGCAACCTCTTCAAGCGGTTTCCCGGCAATCTCGCATTCCGCTTCCTGCATCTGGTTTTCGCCCGCGAATTCAATGAGTTCGAAGAGGCTAGCAAACATCAGGCGGTGATCAACGCTGCACTCGCAAAGGGCGATGTCGAGATCCTGCGCAAGGACAACCCGTTCTATCACCTGCACTGGTGCGGCAACGAGGACTTCAACCGGTATGCGACGATCGGCTTCGCACCCCTCAACCCGGAACGGGTGTCCTTCCGCCGCAGCCAGCCGCACAGCTGGTCGGACAAGATCCGGATCGGCTACATGTCATCGGACTTCTGGGATAGCCACGCGACGATGAAGCTCTTGCAGCGCATCCTTGAACTGCACGACAAGGACCGGTTCGATGTGACGCTCTTCTGCCATACGGGCCCGGAGTACCTCGAGCACAATACTACCGACCGCAGCCGCTGGGGCCGGATCGTCACCGTTCACGGCTTCTCCGATCAGGCCGTGCTGGAAGTGGTGCGCGAGCACAATATCGACATCATGGTCGACCTGAAGGGCCATACATCAGGCAGCCGCGCCACGGCCTTCAACCTGCCGCTGGCACCGGTGCATGTCGGCTGGCTCGGTTTTCCCGGCAGCACGGTCAATATCGACCTCGATTACGTCATCGGCGACCATTCGGTATTGCCCGAGGCGGCAAAGCCCTTCTATCACGAGAAATTCTGCCGGCTGCCGGAGAGCTACCAGCCGAACGACCCGATGCATCGTCCGAAGCCGCGTCCTGTCCCCCGCGAGCAGCTCGGTCTGCCGGAAGATGCGTTCATCTTCGCGTCCTTCAACGGCAACCGCAAAATCACGCCGGAGACGATCGACAGCTGGTGCCGCATTCTCAAGCGCGCGCCGAACAGCGTGCTCTGGCTGATGGCGAATACGCCGCGCAACCAGGCAAACCTCTTGAAGCAGTTCCAGACGGCGGGCATTTCGCCCAAGCGGATCATCTTCTGCCCGCGCGCCCCTTACGAAGAACATATCGACCGTCAGCAGGCAGCCGACCTCGGCATCGATACCTTCCCCGTCAACGGCCATACGACCACCTCGGAGCAGCTCTGGGGCGGCCTGCCGGTCCTGACCGTCAAGGGCACGAACTTTGCTTCACGCGTCAGCGAGAGCCTGCTCAGGGCCATCGATCTGCCCGATCTCGTCGCAGCCGACCTGCAGGCCTATGAGGATATGGCTGTCGAACTGGCTGAGAATCCCGGGCGGATCGCCGAATACAAGGCGCATCTCAGGGAGAAGCGTTATATCGCGCCGCTCTTCGATGCCGAACGGTTCTGTGACCATCTGGAGAAGGCCTATGAAATCATGGCCGAGCGTGCCAAGCGGGGTCTTGCACCCGATCACATGGATATTCCGGCGCTGCCGCCGCGCACGGCACCGTTCGCGGCCGAGTGAGACTTTTCGACCACGACTGCGCCGCGCGTCTTTCAGAGACGTAAAGGACGCTTGGCACCTTGAATTGCTGCATAATGAAAGAACCCGCCGGAGCAATCCGACGGGTTCTTTCATTGGCGAAAAATCCAAGCGGCAGCAGCCGGTCAGCTGAACGAGCGCACCAGGCTGCCGACGAGCAGGTTCCAGCCGTCGATCAGCACGAAGAAGAGAATCTTGAAAGGCAGCGAGATCGAGGTCGGCGGCAGCATCATCATGCCCATCGCCATGGTAATGGTCGCGACGATGAGGTCGATGACGAGGAACGGCAGCACGACGAGGAAGCCGATTTCGAAGCCGCGGCGAATCTCGGAAATCATGAACGCCGGGATCAGCACGCGGTAGTCGATCGGATCGGTCGTCTGGATATTCTGTCCGCGTTCGCGCGCCAGGTCGACGAAGAGCGCCAGATCCTTGTCGCGGGTATTGGCCGCCATGAAGGTGCGGAAGGGTTCGCCGATACGCTGGACCGCCTCGGTCTCGTTGATCTGATTGGCAAGCAGCGGTTGCACGCCGCTCTGCCAGGCCTGATCGAAGGTCGGCGACATGACGTAGAAGGTCATGAACAACGACAGCGACAGGAGGATCATGTTGGAGGGCGTCGAGGAGAGACCCATCCCTGAACGCAGGATCGAAAAAGCGATGATGAAGCGCGGAAAGCTCGTCACCATGATCAGGATACCCGGCGCGACCGAAAGAATGGTCAGTAGGCCGAATGTGCGGATGATCCAGGCGGCGACGGAACCATCGACCGGCAGGTTCAACAAGTCAGTCGGCAGCTGCTGTGCCACCGCCAGTTCCGGTACCGCCATCATGGCGGCAAGGAAAACTATGAGACGAATCATTCGATGACAAATGTCCTGAACATGACCTTCGATACCCGCCCTTGCGAGCGAAGGTCAACACGTTCCTGGATGTCATCCTTGAGATATTGAAAGCCCCGCGGTCCCTCGATCTGCTGGAGGGAAACGGTCCTGATATAGGCGAGGATATCCTGGTGAATATCCTCGGAAACCTTGACATCCGGCGGCCCGTTGAACAGCAGCGCGACTTCGAGTCGCACCCAGTTTTCTGAAGGGTAGGCGAGGTTCGAGGTGATCGGCTCGAGCTGGACGACGTTGTTGGCCTCGGTCGAGATGCGCGCCAGGCCTTCCTCGGCCTTCTTCTTCGCCTCCGCATCCTTGGCCTGCTCGACCTCCTTGGCCCCTTTGATGTTGGGCGCGACGATCGTGCCGACCGCCCAGCCGCCGCCGGCGCCGAGCAGAGTCAGGACGGCGATGCCGATGATCGTCATCAGCGAGCCGGATTTCTTCTGCGATTGACCTGCGCTTGCGTCTGGTTCTGCCATCGTCGTTCAGCCTCAAAGCGGCGAGAAAAGATCGACGGCCTGCTGGCCGCGCGGAGGCTGCTGCACTTCCATCAGACGGCCGCGGCCACCGTAGGAGATGCGGGCTTCGGCGATCTTGTCGTAGGAGATCTGGTTGTCGGCATTGACGTCCTGCGGGCGAACGATACCGGCGACATTCAGGATGCGCAGCTCCTGGTTCAGGCGGACTTCCTGCGAGCCTGATATGACGAGGTTGCCGTTTTCGAGAATGCCGGTGACGACGGCGGCGACCAGAAGGGTGAGCTTGTCGGTGCGCTCGATCTTGCCCTTGCCGTCGGTGCTGGTGTCGGAGCCATAAGTCAGGTCGGTCTTCGACTCGGGCGTCCAGCCGAAGATCTGGGCGTTGACGTCCCAGTTCATGCCGCTCGAATTCGTGCGGCTGCGGTTGGTCTCATTGTCGAAGGAGGCCTTGTCGTTGATCTGGATGTCGACGGTCAGGATGTCGCCGACGTTGAGCGCGCGCGCATCCTTGAAGAGGGCGGCCTGAGAATCGCTCCACAGCGAATAGCCCTGCGCCACAGCACGCGGCTGCTTCGGATAAAGCGCCATCTGTGGTGTCTGGCCGTAGGCGAGGCCGCTGCCGATCGGGCTCATGGCAGGCGCACGGCCGATCTCGCTGACCGCCGTCGGAGACTGGCAACCTGCAAGGAGTGCGAGGGCGGCGATCGCGGCCGGGAAACGCATATTCATGAAGGATCCTTCGACGTATTGGGATCGGACGCACTGGCAATAACGCTGGCGATGACCGCGGCTTTCTCAGGGTCCATCTCGTTGAGGATGAGGCTCGACTGACGCGGGCCGAGCCGCATGATCACGGCGGAGGCCACCTCGATCTTCATGTCCTGCAACTGGAGTGCGGCCGCATCCGGCTTCATCTTCCTGTAGATTTCAGTGAGGCCGGCTTCCGCCTGCTTCAGGAAATCGTCCCGCCGTTTCAGCCAGTCCTGGTATTCGGCCTTGCGCTTGTCCATTTCCGCCATGCGGGCGTCGATGTCGGCGCGAAGCTTTTCCAGCTCCTGCTTCTGCAGGAGGTAACGCTGGTCGCGGGCAGGCTCTGCAATGTTGGTGCAGAACTGCTTGATCTCGTCCTGGGAGGTGAAGTCGCCTGCCGGCGCATGTTCCTGCGCGAAGGCGCTGGGGATCGACAGAAGGACGAGGCCTGCGGCCGGCAGCGCCAGCCGGCGCAGCAATTGCAGAACCGTCATGTCAGGGTTGATGATATCAATCATTGCAGCACAAGCTCCGCCTGCAGAGCGCCTGCCGACTTGATGCCCTGGAGAATGGCGATGATGCCATCCGGTTTCACACCGATATTGTTGAGGCCGGCGACAAGCGTCCTGAGATCTGGACCGTCGATGATGGCGACGCGCCCGCCAGTCTGCTCGGCCGCGATATCGGTCTGCGGCTGGACGGCGGTCCGGCCGCGCGAGAAGGGTTCGGGCTGGATGATCTGCGGCGTCTCGGTGACCTGGACAGTCAAGGTGCCGTAGCTGACGGCGACCGGCGAGACGCGGACGTCGGAGCCGATAACGATCGTTCCGGTGCGCTCGTTGATGACCACCTTGGCCGGCGTATCGGTTTCGACGATGAGGTTTTCGACGTCGGCCATCAGCCGGGTGAGATCGGCCGCGCGCGGCTTCTGGATCACGACTTCCTGCGAATCCTTGGCTTCGGCGACCGGGCCGCCGAAGCGCGCCGAGGCATAACCGTTGACGATGTCGGCGATACGGATCGCCGTCGAGAAGTCTGGGTTGCGCAATTGCAGGACGAGATTGACCGAGTCCTTGAAGCGGGACGGCAGTTCACGTTCGATGATCGCGCCGCCGGGCACGCGGCCTGCGGTGGTGACGCCTTCGGTCACGGTCGCCGCCTGGCCCTGCGCCTGGAAACCGGAGACGATGACAGCGCCCTGCGCGACGGCATAGATCTGGCCGTCGGCGCCGGAAAGCGAGGTCATGACGAGCGTGCCGCCGCGCAGCGACGTCGCGTCGCCGAGCGAGCTCACCGTCACGTCGATACGACTGCCGGGACTTGCGAAGGGCGGCAGGTTGGCGGTGACCATCACGGCCGCGGTATTCTTGGCGTTGGACTGACCGCCCTGCGTCGAGATGCCGAGATTCTGCAGCATTGCCCGCATCGACTGCTCGGTGAACGGCGAGGCACGGAAGCCGTCGCCGGTTCCCTGCAGGCCGACGATGAGGCCATAACCGATCAGCTGGTTATCGCGCCCGGCCTGAAGGGAGGCAATATCCTTGATGCGGGAGGTCAGCGCCCAGGCGGGCGCGACATCGGCCAAACTCATGGCGAGAACCGCGACAAGGGTGACGAAACGGAAGAACAATTTCATTTTGCCCTCACATGGACCGTGCCGTCCGCAAGCACCGTGCCGCTGACGATGACGCCGGAGTCCATATTGCGCGCGCGAACGACCTGCCCGATCGTGCCGTCTTCGAGCGGCGTGCCGGCGGCGGAGATCGTCATCGCGCCGAGCGATAAGACCAGGCGGATCGAAGAACCGCGCGTCACCGTATAGGCCTCGCGCAGACCCGAAACCGAAATCGTGCGGCCCGGCAACAGCGTGCGCTTGGAGACCATGCCTTCGACCTGGGAAATGGATTTGGCATAGTCGCCGGCGAGGTTGGGGTTGGTGACCTCGACCTCCTGAAGCTGGCTCGACGACAATGTGTCGCCGGGGTAGATGATCGTCGTCGGGACGACGGCATAACCCATGCCGGCATCCACGTCCGCGGGCAAGAAAATGCCCGCGACTGCGATCGTGGCTGCCGCCACCCATCCTGAGATGTGTCCTGCCCGGCAAAACATCATGTTTCGGCCCTTCCCTTTACTTCAGGTTCTTGCTGACGATGGAGGCCATTTCGTCAGCGGTGGTGATCACCTTGGAATTCATTTCGTAAGCGCGCTGGGCCGAGATCAGCTCGGTGATTTCCTTCACCGGGTCGACGTTGGAAGATTCCAGATAACCCTGCTTCATGTAGGCGAACCCTTCCTCGTCAGGATTGCCGATGACGGCTTCGCCGGAGGCCGGCGTTTCCTGGAAGAGATTGTCGCCGAGCGGCTGGAGACCCGCCTCGTTGACGAAGTCGGCAAGCGTCAATTGACCGAGCACGGTCGCATCCGTCGCACCCGGCAGCTTGGCCGAAACCTGGCCGGAGCGGCTGATCGTCAGCTCGGTCGAGCCCGTCGGAATGGTGATGCCGGGAAGGACCTCGTAGCCGTCGATGGTGACGAGCTGGCCCTGGTCGTTCTTGTTGAAGGCGCCGGCGCGGCTGTAAAGCGTCGTACCGTCGGTCGACTGGATCTGGAAGAAGCCCTTGCCGATCAGCGCCACGTCGAGATCGTTGCCGGTCTGGGTCAATTCGCCCTGGAGATGCAGGTTGCGGACCGCCGAGGTCTGGACGCCGAGGCCGATATTGGCACCTTCCGGAACGACGGCCTGGTTGGCGCGGTTGGCGACACCCTTGGCACGTTCGGTCTGGTAGAGAAGATCCGAGAATTCGGCGCGGGCGCGCTTGAAACCGGTCGTATTGATATTCGCGATGTTGTTCGCGATGACTTCCAGATTGGTCTGCTGGGCATCCATGCCCGTTGCTGCGATGGCGAGCGCTCTCATGTGTTCGTCCTCAAATCAGTTACATCTGCATCTTGGTGACTTCGAGAAAGGCCGAGACGACCTTGTCGCGGATGGCAATCGCGGTCTGCAGCGTTTGCTCGGCCTGGAGCATGGAATCGACGACTTCGCGCGTCGTCGCCGTGCCCTTGATACCGGCAAAGGACATGCTTTCCGCACCCTTCAGGCTGCTGACCGCGTCGCTCGCCATGTTGCCCATGACAGAGGCGAAGCTCATGCCATTGGCCGCACCGGCGGCGCCCGGCATGGTGGCGGCAGACGACGAGGCGGAATTTTCGGTATCGACGGCGCCGAGCGCACGGGTCATCGAAAGGTTGCTGACATTCTGGACGCTGCTGATCATTATTATTGGCTCTTCAGGAGGTCGATCGTGGAGGAGATGAGATCGCGGGTCTGTTTGATGGTCTGCAGATTGGCGTCATACGAGCGGTTGGCTTCGCGCATGTCGGCCATCTCGACCAGGATATTGACGTTCGGCAGTTTGACGACGCCCTTCTGATCCGCAGCCGGATTGCTGGGGTCAAATTCAGTGCTGAAGTCGCCTTCGTCGACGCCGACCTTCTTGACGCCGACAGTCTCGACGCCGTTGCTGCGATCCATCTGCTGGCCGAAGGTGATCGTCTTGCGACGATAGGGGTCAGCGCCGGGCGTGTCGCCGGTCGAGCGGGCATTGGCGATATTTTCCGAAACGATGCGCAGGCGCGTCGATTGCGCCTCGAGCCCGGAACCGGCAATTTTCATTGCTGCTGAAAGCGGATCCATGACTTTACCTCCTGACCGTCATCAACATCATGCGGTTGAAGGAACTGACCAACGAGGTGTTCAGATCGTACTGGCGCTTGATATCGCCCGACTTGGAGAGCTCCTCGGCCAAACCGACCGTATTGCCGGATTCCTGGACACCGATTTCCTGGTCGAGCGCGGCGTCCTTGACGTCGATATCGCCGCTGTCGCTGAAATCGTTGCCGCTGAGATGCGCCGGATTGGTGCGCGCCATGTTGATATTGGAATTGTCGAGCACCGCATCAAAGGGCGTAACGTCCTTGGCGCGGAACTTCGGGGTATTGGCATTCGCGATGTTGCCGGCAACAACCTGCTGACGGATCGTCAGCCATTCCGCCTGCCGCGAAGCCAAGTCGAAAAGTTGGATCGGTTGCATGAGAACTCTCCGTTTTTACTGTCCCGAACCTAGTGCGGTAATCTTGCGTGGGACTTACGGGGAATTCAGGCGTCGACGCGGTTTTCGGCGAACGCCGCCGCGATGATAACGCCGCGCGTCTTTCGGATGCGCAATGACGTTGTAACTCTTTGAATTTCTGCGTCATTCCCTAAATCGGAATCGATCTGGGAAATGACGGAATAAAAAACAGGGGCTCCGGCCAGTTCGCGGCGGAGCCCCTGTTGCCTTCGGCGTTTGCGGACAGGTTCAATTGTTCTGGTAGATCTCGCCCTTGGAGGTGACGATCACCCATTTGCCGTCGCGCTGCTCGAGTGTCGCAAGACGGCTTTCGTCGGGCAGGATCGAGCCGATGCGCACCACATACATGCCCGAGGGATCCTCGATCAGCGCCCGGCCGTTGGAAACATGCAGCAGGCGGAAGGAAGATTTGCCGGGGAAAGGCTGATCTTCCTGTATGGCGCGGCCATCGCGCTCCTTGCCGAGATCGGAGACCGTCGCCGTCGTCAGCGGATCGATCGGCGGGGCCTTCTTGTCCGCCTCGTTCTTGTTGACCATGGCAAGCGGCGAGACGCTGAAGACGTTGCGGGCCGGCCAATCCGGCAGTTCGCGGGAATTGCCGCTGGTTGCGACATTAATGCCGAACTTGTCCGCGTTGAAGAAGACGTACCAGGGGAAGAAGGCGGCGGCGCCGGCAAGCGCCAGGCCGGTGAAGGTCAGAAACCGATCCAGGATGGCGGCTTTCCTGCGCTGCTTCAGGGAAGCGATACGTTCGTCGTCGAAATCAGCCACGTCTAGGCTCTCCTCTGAATAGGTGCGCCCTGATTGCCCATGCCGGCTGCAGCCTTGAGCGCGCCGGCGAGATCGGTGAAAGCGTCGAGCGAGTCGCGATCGCCCGGAGACTGCTTCAGGACGTCGTAAATAATCGGCACCTGCTTGATCGCCATGTCGAGATCGGGATCAGCACCCTGGCGGTAACCGCCGATCATGCGCAGGTCGCGTGTCTCTTCGAAACGATGGATCAGCACCTTCAGCCGCGATACCAGCTTTTCCTGATCCGGCGTCCAGGCCTTGCGGGCAAGACGCGAGATCGAGGCGAGCGGATCGATCGGGGGATACCGCCCTTCTTCGGCGAGACTGCGCTGCAGGACGATATGTCCGTCGAGGATGCCGCGGGTCGAATCGGCGATCGGGTCATTGTGATTGTCGCCGTCGACGAGGATCGAGATGATCGCCGTGATGGTGCCGGCGCCCTCGGGACCGGGACCGGCGCGCTCCAGGAGGCGAGGCAGCTCGGTGAAAACGGAGGCGGGATAACCGCGCGCGATCGGCGGTTCGCCGGAGGCGGTCGCCACCTCGCGGATCGCATGGGCGAAACGCGTGACGCTATCGACGATGAAGAGGACGTTCTCGCCCTTGTCGCGGAAATGCTCGGCGATGGTGACCGCCGTCAGCGGCGCCATCTTGCGCAGCATCGGGCTCTCGTCGCTGGTGGCGACGACGGCGATCGCCTTCTTCATATTGCTGCCGAGCGTATCCTCAATGAATTCGCGCACTTCACGGCCGCGTTCGCCGACGAGCGCAATGACCACCTTGTCGAAGGCATCGGCGCGGGCGAGCATGGACAGAAGCGTCGACTTGCCGACGCCGGAACCGGCGAAGATGCCGAGGCGCTGGCCGAGGCAGAGCGGCGAGAAGATGTCGATCGCGCGCACGCCGGTCTTGAAGCCGGTCTCGACACGCTTGCGGGTCATCGAGGGCGGCGCGGTATTGGAGATCGAGCGGCGATCGAGGCCCTCGGTGATCGGGCCCAGCCCGTCGATCGGCTCGCAGAGCGAGTTGACGGTGCGCCCGCACCAGCTGTCCGTCGGTGAAATCCGGAAGGCGCCCTTGCGGATGACGGTATCATGGATACCGATCGGTTCGCCGGGTTCGATCGGGCAGACATAGATCAATTCCGGCTCGACGCGCACGACCTCGCCCAGATGGATGCCGGTGGCCGATTTATGGGCCACGAACTCGCCGAGGCGAACATGGCGGGAGAGACCGTGAACCGTGTAGTGGCCGGCAGCGATGGTCTGCACGCGGCCGCCATGGGCAACCGCGAACTCCGGCGATGCGTATCGGTCGACGAGGTCCGCCAGATGCGCCAGCTTCGGAGAAAGACCGTCCACTGATGGTAGCGTGGTGCTCATGCTTCAAATCCCACCCTAAAATACGTCGCGTGCAGCTTGCTGCATGCAACGTATTCTGGATCTTTGTTCTTCATGTCGTTCTCCCAAAACCGCCGGACACTTTTGGGCGACATGCATTAGCGGCTGCCCCCAAGCGTCTGAACCGCTTCCTTGAAGGAATCCTCGCTGTCGCGCATCAGCGACGAGACGCTTTCGAAGGCGCGGTTGACTTCGATCAGCTGGGTGATCTCGCGCATGGCGTTGACGTTGGAGTTTTCGAGATAACCCTGCTCGACACCGACATTGAAGCGGTCGACGACGGCGCGCGGCTGGTCGGTGGTCATGATGCCGCTGTTCTCGTAGCGCAGGTAACCCTTGCTGACATCGGCCTCGAACAGGCCGAGCGAGCCGATCTGGCGGCCGCCCTGATAGATGATGCCGTCAGTGCCGACGGCCGGCTCGCCGCCTGTCGTGTTGAGCTGGATCGGCGCGCCGCCTGCGTCAAGAACCGGGTATCCGCGGATCGAGACGAGTTCGCCGGTATCCTTGATCGTAAAGCGGCCGTCCCGCGTCAGGACGCGGCCGGCCGGCGTATCGAGCGAAAACCAGGCATCACCCTTGATGGCGAAATCGAGCATGTTGCCGGTGTGTTGCAACTCGCCATTTCCCTCGTTCAGGTAGTCGTTGCCCTGGGAAACGAAGGCGACCTTGGTGTTCAGCTTGTTCTTGGTGGCTGCCACCATCTCGTCGAACTTCACCTCGGTGGCGCGAAAACCGGTCGTGTTCACGTTCGCCATGTTGTCTGCGATAGTGGTCAGGCGCTTTTCGAGGGCCATCTGCGACGACAGAGAAACATAAAGACCGGATTGCATGTCGGTAAGCTCCAAGCATTGGCGATGAACGGAACGAAAAGCCGGGCGTCGTCTTATGTGGTTCGGCCGGGATTTCGCTGAGGCGGCATCTCAGAAACGGGCGCGGGCACCCATTCGTCCCCTTTAGACTGACGGCAGATGCTTGCGCGAAGCTGGCACGCGGAAATGCCTCGCGAGCGGGCCTTTCATCAGCCTCACGCAAGGCAGAAACCCTATCGGTCTCAATGAAAAGCAACGTTCAGATTGGGCTGACGATGAACATCATTATCGGATTTATAGTGACTTGCGGCTGTGTCATCGGCAGCTTCATGGCGATGGGCGGTGACGTGAACGCTCTGTTCCAGCCCTTCGAATTCGTCATCATCGGCGGCGCCGGTCTCGGCAGCTTCATCATGGCGAACCCGATGAAGGTGGTGAAGGATTCCGGCAAGGCGCTCGGCGAAGCCTTCAAGCATGCCGTGCCGAAGGAACGTAACTATCTCGATACGCTCGGCGTGCTCTATTCGCTGATGCGCGACCTGCGCACCAAGTCGCGAAACGAAATCGAAGCCCATATCGACAATCCGGCCGAATCGACGATCTTTCAATCGGCTCCGACCGTTCTGAAGAACAAGGAACTGACGGCGTTCATCTGCGACTACGTGCGCCTGATCATCATCGGCAACGCCCGCAGCCACGAGATCGAGGCGCTGATGGATGAAGAGCTCAACACCATCATGCACGACAAGATGAAGCCCTACCACGCGATCCAGATCATGGGCGATTCCTTCCCGGCGATCGGTATCGTCGCGGCCGTTCTCGGCGTCATCAAGGCGATGGCCCACATCAACGATTCGCCTGAAGTGCTCGGTCACCTGATCGGCTCGGCGCTCGTCGGCACCTTCCTCGGCATTCTCTTGTCCTACTGCGTCTGCTCGCCGCTGGTCTCCCAGATCAAGGTCGTGCGCAACAAGCAGCACCGCCTCTACGTCATCGTCAAGCAGACGCTGCTTGCCTATATGAACGGCTCGGTACCGCAGGTCGCTCTCGAATACGGTCGCAAGACTATCTCGGCTTACGAGCGTCCGTCCATCGATGCGGTCGAGCAGGAAATGATGAACCCAGGCGGCGAAAACAAGGCGGCTTAAATGACTATGAGCAATGCTTCGCACGACAAACCGGCAATGGATCCTGCCCTCCTCGCCAAGCTGACAGGCGGGCTTGGCGACAGAGGCAGGGTCGCCAAGATCTGCAGCTCCTTCGGGGAAATCTACAGCGAATTCTTTCCCGACGTCATCAAAAGCGAGACCGGCCTCGACGTGACGGTCAACTATCTCGGCTGCGAGATCGGCTACAAGAACCACCTCATCGAAGACCTGAGCGCGAACGTCACACTCGTCGACGCAACGCTGCGCAACTGGTCGCAGAACATTACGCTTGCCTGCGGCAACGGCTTCGTCATCACGCTGATGGAGCATCTGCTCGGCGCCACAGCCGATACGATCGAGGAACCGGCCGACCGGCTGCTGTCGATCATCGAGCTCGATCTGGCGGTCATGGTCTTCGACAAGATCGCCAAGGTGCTGCGTTCGGCCGTCAACGCGCCGGGCGGTTTCGAACCGAGCCTTTCGGCCCCGTACGCCCATGACATGCGCGCCCGGCCGCAGGAGGATCGTCCGGATGAATTCGCGGCCGCCATCAACATGTCGATCACGCTTGCCGGCATCGTTTCGGAATTTTCGTTGATCGTTCCGCAGACGGCACTGCTCAAGACCAAGGTAACGCCGCCGAAGCCGAAACGCCAAGCCAGCAGCAACTCAGCGGAATGGACCGAACAGCTTGGCGACCAGGTCCGCCGCTCACATGTCACGCTCGAGGCTAAGATCAGGCTGCAGGACCTGACGCTGCGCACGATTTCGAAGCTGATGGTCGGCGACGTCATTCCGTTCCGCGACCACGGCGACGTGCGCGTCGAGGTCAGCGCCAACAGCAAGGAATTGTATGTGTGCGAGTTCGGGCGTTCAGGCGAAAACTACATGGTCCGCGTCAAGGATACGATGAACTCGGATGACGAACTCATCCGTCATTTAATGAATTAATCGGTTCTCTGGCTTTTGGGCTGCAAAGGCAGTTTGAGGCAAGTTTCAACTGGAATAGTGATTTCATGGCTACGAAGAAAACACAGCAGAACAGCGACCTCTCCCTGGATCTTCCGGGCAGCGAAGCCGATCTCGACCAGGCGATCGACGATCTGCGCGGCGTGCTGAAGCAGGATGCCGATGGCGACCTGTCGCAGTTTGGCGACGACCTGCAGAGCGACCCCTTCGCAGCAGGAACGGACTTGGCGGCCTTTGGCGGCGAGACTTCGGAAACCCCGTTTGGCAGCGACGATTTCGGCGGCGACTTCGGCGGCGGCGATGCCAGCCCGGCGGCCGGCATGGATTTCGGGAGCAGCCCCTCCTTCGAGGCGTCGCCGGCCCCGCTCGGCAGCGCTTTGAATTCCAACTTCGACCTGATCATGGACATCCCGATCGACGTCCAGATCATGCTCGGCACCAGCCGCATGCAGGTCTCCGGCCTGATGAACCTCAATGAAGGGGCGACGATCGCCCTCGACAAGAAGATCGGTGAACCGGTCGAGATCATGGTGAATGGCCGCAGGATTGCCCGCGGCGAAATTACGGTGCTTGATAACGACGACACTCGATTCGGTGTGAAGCTGATTGAAGTTTTGAGTACGAAAAAAGCCTGATCCCTGTGTGGGACGGAGAGGTTAGACCATGATGGACTTTGACGATTTCGGCGGCGCACTAGCCGGGAAACCGTTGACCCAGGCTGAAAAGGCGGCGGCTGTTCTTCTCGCTATGGGAAAGGGTGTCGCCGGCCGGCTGTTGAAATATTTCACCCAGGCCGAACTGCAGACCATTATCTCATCCGCCCAGTCGCTGCGCGCTATCCCGCCGGACGAGCTGCTGTTGCTCGTCTCCGAGTTCGAAGACCTCTTCACCGAGGGCGCCGGGCTGATGGACAACGCCAAGGCGATCGAGGCCATTCTTGAAGAAGGCCTGACACCCGACGAGGTCGACAGCCTGCTCGGCCGCCGCACCGCATTCCAGGCCTATGAAACCTCGATCTGGGATCGCCTCAGCGAAGCGGAGCCGACATTCGTCGCACAGTTCCTGCTGCGCGAACATCCGCAGACCGTCGCCTATATTCTTTCGATGATGCCCTCCGCCTTCGGCGCCAAGGTGCTGCTGCAGCTTCCCGACAACCGCCGTGCCGACATCATGAACAGGACGGTCAACATGAAGGCGGTCAGCCCGAAGGCTGCGCAGATCATCGAGAACCAGGTCATGACGCTGCTTGCCGAGGTCGAGGCAGAGCGCAATGCAGCCGGCTCGACGAAGGTCGCCGATCTCATGAACGAGCTCGACAAGCCGCAGGTCGACACGCTGCTCAGCTCGCTCGAATCGATCAGCCGCGAGTCGGTCAACAAGGTTCGCCCGAAGATCTTCCTGTTCGAGGACCTCATGTACATGCCGCAGCGCAGCCGCGTCATGCTGCTCAACGACATCTCGGCGGACGTGCTCACCGTCGCGCTGCGCGGGTCGCCGCCCGAGATCCGCGAATCGGTTCTCTCCGCCATCAGCCCACGCCAGCGCCGCATGATCGAATCGGATCTGCAGAGCGGCATGGGCGGCGTCAATCCGCGCGAGATCGCGATTGCCCGCCGCGCCGTGGCGCAGGAAGCGATTCGCCTGGCCAATTCCGGCCAGATCGAGCTCAAGGAAAAGGAAGGCAACGCTTCGGCGGCCGCCTAAAACGCGTCGCAGTGAACTGATTCATGCGACTCGTTTTAGCTCCTTGTTTTATGCACGTCGTTATCCCGGAACCGCTGCACACTTCCGGGCGACATGCATCGGCACGTCGAGACTGTTGACAAATCCGGCATGCCGAAAGGCGGCTGTTGATCGCCGTGTCACAGACGACTACCTTTCCAACAATAGACCGTGCTCTAAAGCGCGTCGCATAGAACTCGGTTCTTGCGACGCGCTTTGGGTCTTTGTTCTGATGCATGTCGTCATCCCAAAAGCGCTGAACGTTTTTGGCCGACATGCATTGGCTGCGGCCTGTTTCTTTGACGGAGGGCCGCAACTTGGCAGACGATGACAAGGACAGCAAAACAGAAGCCCCAACCGCGAAAAAGCAAAGCGATGCCGCGGAAAAGGGCAACGTGCCGTCTTCGCGCGAACTGTCGATCTTTGCGACCATCCTCGCCACCTTCATCTATCTGGTGTTCTTCCTTCCAGAAAGTGTCGGGCGCATGACTGAAATGCTGCGCGACATCTTCGAGCAGCCCGACCAGTGGAAGATCGAGACGGGACCGGATGTCCTGGCGCTGTTCGTCCGGATCGGCTGGGCAAGTGCGGCGCTGGTGGCGCCCGCCTTCATCCTGTTCATGGTGTTCGGCGTCGCCTCCTCCGTCTTTCAGAACCTGCCGACGCCGGTGCTCGAACGCATCCGCCCGCAGGCCTCGCGTATCTCGCCGATCAAAGGCTGGTCACGGCTCTTCAGCCTGCCCGGCCTGGTCGAATTCGGAAAGTCGCTGTTCAAGGTGGTCGTCGTCGGGGTGATCCTGTTCTTCGTGCTCAGGAGCGAATATTTCGGCTCGATCGACGCGATGTTCTCCGATCCGCAGACGATCCTGGTGCGGATTATGGCGGCGATGCGCAAGATCATCATCGTCATGCTGATCGCCACCGCGATCGTGGCGATCGCCGATCTATTCTGGACGCGCCATCACTGGTTCACCGAATTGAAGATGACGCGGCACGAGGTGAAGGAAGAAAACAAGCAGGCGCAGGGCGATCCCTTGGTCAAGAGCCGGCAGCGCTCGCTGATGCGCGACCGGGCGCGCCGGCGCATGATCGCCAACGTGGACCGCGCGACGCTGGTGATTGCAAACCCGACGCACTATGCGGTGGCGCTGCGTTACGCGCGCGAAGAGAACGACGCGCCGGTGGTGCTGGCCAAGGGTCAGGACCTGATTGCGCTCAAAATCAGGGAGATCGCCGAGAAGAACGGCATACCGGTGTTCGAAGATCCGCCACTTGCACGCTCCATGTTTGCGCAAGTCTCGATCGATAGTGTCATCCCGTCAGTCTTCTACAAGGCGGTAGCGGAGCTCATCCACCGGGTCTACGCTGCGGACGCCAAGAACAAACGGGTAAGATAAGCCGAATGAAAAAATGCCCCCACTCTACCCAGCGTGAAAAGATCCTCGCAGACGCGATCAGCCCGGTCGCTACTGAACTGCGCCTTCTGGATGCTTCTGACCTTATCTCACTGCTGCGCTTCGAGTATTACGGCAATCTTTCCGATCTCGTCGCTTCGGCGGCGGAGCTTTTCTTTCATCCGGGCACGGTGAATTTCGGCCTGGGCGGCAACTATACTCTGGAGTGGGGCGGCAAGCCCGAAGTCGTTCTCGATCTGGAAATCAAGCCGCGCGGCGTCACCGTTTACGCGCAGCTCACGCTTGCCGAAGATCACGCCGGCATCGAGATCAGCCATATCGCTTTCCAGGAGCCCTCGGCCGATCCGGACGAAAATACCATCTTCCTCAAAAAGAGCCTTCGGGAAGCGCGTTACAGCGTCAACCAGCCGCCGCAGGCGCTGGCCGGCTGACTTTCTTTCGAGACAATCGCGCTTTCATTTCGACTTGGACAACAATTCAAAGCTTTACAGCGTCCGTTGCGGTAAAGGACTGGGCGGGTTCAGCTGATATAACCGAGCCGGATCGCCTTAGCGATCGCCTGGATGCGATTGACGGAATCGAGCTTGATGGTCGCCGAGCCGAGATAGGCGTTCACGGTGTGCACGGACAGGCCGAGCTTGTCGGCAATCTCTTCGCTGATGCGGCCGTCGCCAGCAAGCTGCAGACAGGCGATCTCGCGTTCGCTGAGCGCCTCGGCGGCAGCCGTGCGGCGTTCGTCGAGCGAGAGCAGGTCCATCATGATGTGGCAGCAGCGACCGTGCAGCTCGACGATGGTATCGCTCGAAGGATCGATCTCATCGCCGGTGAAAAGGATGAAACCATTGCCGACGGCGCCGAGCCGCACCGGAAAGGCAAGTCCGGAGAAGGGCAGAATACCGTCCTGCAGTCGCGTCATGAACGGCGAGAAGTCTGCCGGACCGGGTGCAGCACGGTCGTAACCGCCGGCCCATGAGAGCGGCAGCAGCGACTTGTCGATATGATCGAGAAGAATATCGCCGTAGGCATCCGTGAAGGCCTTGCCGAAACCGGCATTGGAAGACCCCCAGTTCTCAAGCTCGCAAACAAGCCTCTGCTTTGCCGGAAGGCCCGAGCCGCTGACGCGGAAGATCGCGAAGCCTTGCGCATCGGCGAGCTTCTGCATCGCGATCAGCCGCGGAAAAAGGTCGGACCGGCTGGAAATCCTGTTCACACGCACCGTGCGCAGCTGCTCGGCGCTGCTCATCGTCCTGCCTGCTGGATAGCCCATAGATCCCCCTATACGAGATTATTGCGGACGGCGAAGGCAATGGCCTCGGACCGGGTCTTGGTCGCCGTCTTGCGCATCACGCTGGTGATGTAGTTGTTGATGGTATTGCGGGAGATTCCGAGGATCATCGCGATCTCGTCGCTGGTCTTGCCTTCGGCGATCCAGAACAGGCATTCCAGCTCGCGGTCGGTCAATTCGAAATCGCGATCGACCTTCGTACCACCGCAGCGCAGGAAGCTCGCGACATAACCTGCAAGCAGGCCTACGTCCCGCAGGCGCTCTGGCGAAAGGATGAACCCCTCGCCGAACAGGAACATCAAGGCCAGCCGCGACCGGCCGACATTGAAGGTCACCGAACAATATTGGCGGCTGGCGCCATCCGGAATCTCGGCACTGTCAGGCAGAAGAGCAAAATTCGGCTGGAAGACCTGCATGCATTTTTCCAGCTCTGTCGAGCGGGCATAGCCGCGGACCAGATCATTGGCGATGTCCCTGACCAGATCGAAAGGCCAGTCCGACGAAACGATGAAATCGAGGCCACTTTCCTGAAGGAGATCGCAGCGCGCCAGAAGGTAGTGCGAAGCACCCACGTAGTCCGTCAGAGCGCGCAGACCAGACTGCAACCTGCCGGTGCTGGCAACGCCGTGGAGGCGCTGGAGCAGCTCATCGCGCGGCAGCAGATCCGGCACCACCGCACTCGCGAAATTCGCCATATGCCTCTCGCCTTTGCTCGCCTGAATTACATTCATATCCATTGGCAATGTCCTGCGGCTGAGAAACGATCGAACTCGGTGCAACAGCAATTTTTCTGTAAAGGATTCAGGTCAAGTCCCGCTCGAATCCCACTTCGAATCACCTAAGGGTAAGCCAGCCGATGCAAATCACCATCTCCGACTTCTAGGGATTTACTTTCGCTGTCGCCAATGCACTGATTCGACCACTCGTTCCAGCCTTCAAGATCTAAGGAGGCTAAGGTGATTCTGGCGGCATCGCAACCAGCTTCGCGTTTTACGCGAATCCCTCTCATCATGTCGCGTTACAGCCGCATTTAAGTAGTCGGGTCTATAGTGTTGTTCGAATTCCCAACCCTGATTGTCATGCCCCAAGTCTCTCACAGAGCCGGTCATGGTTTTCAGCAACAGCGGTCAGCAAATCCAGCTTTGGTACCGACATGAAAAAAGGCCGGTTGCCCGGCCTTTCCTTTACGCTGCTTCGTCGATCGCCCATTTCCTGAGGATTTTCGCGGCGCGTTCCTCGTTGATCTCGACCATACGGGAAAGCTTGCGTTCCGGGCCTTCCTTGACGCGGCGATTGAAGTTTCCATCGTCGTCGCCTAGGCTGAGCAGGTCCTCGGTGCTGTCGAAGCCGAAGTCGGACCCGAAGCCGTCCATGAGAGCGCCGCCGGGTGCTCCCGATGCAGGCGCGAAGTCCGGAAGCTCGAGGCCGGCCGCTTCCGGCGTCGCGTCGCCGAAAGCCGCTGAGCTGCCGTTGCCGTTGATGCTGCGCACCAGAGGCCGCAGGCCCATCCAGACCACCACGAAGGCGACCGCGACAAAGGCGAGCGAGTTGATGATGCCGGCAAGGTTGCGGCTCAGCATGTCCATGACGCGGACGCCGCCGGTGGCGTCTTCGAGCAACTGGTTCTCGAGGAAGTCCATGGCCGTCACGGTGACGACGTCGCCGCGCTTGGCGTCGATGCCGGCCGCCGAAGAGACGATCTTCTGCATTTCGGCAAGATAGGCGTCGACCTTGGTCTGATCGGCTGGCTCACCGACCATCTTGGCGATGCGGCCCTTGTTGACCACCACGGCGATCGAAAGCTTTTCGACCTTATAGCTGCTACGGGTCGTCGCCGTCGTCTTGCTGTTGATTTCGTAGTTGGTCTGCTCTTCGCGCTTGTCGGACTTGTCTTGCGATTCAGGCCCGGCGGAGCCGCCAGCCTCGGGAGCCGCCTGCGGAATGTTCTGCTCGACCGTCGTCGCGCTATCGGACTGCTTCTGCTGCGACTGCTGGGCTTCCTTCGTCGAGCGGACCGAGCGTTCGACCTTGGATTCAGGATCGAAAACCGTTTCCTGGATCTGCTGGGCGTCGGTGTTGAGATCGGCGGTGACGCTGGAGCGGAAGTTGTCCATGCCGAGGAAGGGTGCCAGCGCCTTGTCGATGTTGGATTCGACTTCCTGCTGAACGTTCTGGACGATGTTGAGCGAGCGGTTCAGCGAGCTGTTGCTCGCCTCGTCGCCGGAAGCGAGCAGCTGGCCGGCGGAATCGAGGATGGTCACGTCATCGACGTCAAGCCCCGGCACGGCCGAGGCGACGAGATGGCGGATCGAGGTCGCCGCGCTGCGCCCGGTGGTGGCGCTTGCGCGAATCATAACGGATGCGGTCGGCTTCTGCTCCGCTTTCCGGAAGTTTCCAACCTCCGGCATAACGATATGGACGCGCGCGGCGGTGATACCCGAGATCGACTGGATGGTGCGGGCGATTTCACCTTCCAGCGCTCGAACCCGCGTCACCTCCTGCATGAAGGAGGTCAGGCCGAGGGAGCCGACATTATCGAAGAGTTCATAACCGGCATTGGCGCTGTTCGGCAGGCCGCGCTCGGCAAGCATCAGGCGGGCCTTGCCCGTCATCCCCGCGGGAACGCTGATGCTGGAGCCATCCGTACCGACCTGGAAATCGACGTTGGCTTCGGCAAGCGCCATGCTGATCTGGTTGAGATCCGGCGAGTCCAGACCGACATAGAGGGTTTCCTGTGCCGGCTTGTTGACGAAAAGGGCGGCCGCAAGGACGATTGCAATGGAAACGGCACCGACGCCTCCAAGAATCATCAGGCGTGTTCGGCCAAGGGAACCGAAGTTCTTAAAGATCTGAACTAATTGATTTAACAGATTCATTCTGTTCTCGCACGATCCGTCAAAGACAAAGCAGGCTTATTGCCTCATCAGACGAATAGTCGGCGAAACTTGTGCGAGCGTTTCGTGAGAGTGTGCGGGAGCGAAGAGGCCTCAAGTAATTTCAGCAAAAAGGCGCGGCGGTTTTGCGACCGGAATTGCGCAAGCGCAGGGAGAGAGCGTTCCCGTGTCCCGGAGAAAAACGGAGAGTTCTAGAAGAAATCGAAGTCGCCGGCTGCCTTGCTCAATGGCTGGGAATGGCCGTGGCGTGTGGCGCCGCCCAATGCCTTCTGCATCTCTGCCAGCTTGACGAGGCTGAGCGCGGTTGCGACGTCGACTGCCCAGCCGTGCGGGATTTCGCCGGTGATGGTGTCAATGAATTCGGCAAGGCCGCGCGATTTCTGCACGGCCAGATCGATTCCCTGCATGACCTTCATGGCATCCGGCGAATTCAGGATTTCGGCGCCGCCGATTTCGAGAAGCTGCGGCTCGATGCGCTCGATGAGGTAGGCGACATCGTGCAGTTCGGACACGATGCGCATCAGGATGTCGCTCAGCGCTTCGACAGGCGCAGGCGGCTCCATCATCTGGGTAAATGTCATATGAAAATCCTCGCCATCAAAAAAATTCGATACTGGTTTCGACGGGTTTCTGCGGAGCGGCGGGGCGCTGCTCGAGAGCGACGGTTCTCTGCGTTTCGGCGCCGGTCAGGGGGTATTGCCGGGCACGACCGGAGACCGGCCAATATTCAAGCTTGCGTCCATGCTCTCCGCCGGTCGAGGAACCGACCACAGGAATGCCTTCATCCCTCAGGAACTGCACGGCGAAGGCCGCGTTCTGCTCACCGACATTGGAGAATGTCGAGATCGTCTTCGCGCCGCCGAAGATCTTTGCCTCCAGCCGGTCGCGCCGGGCGCCCTGCTTCAGGAGACCATTGATCAGCAGTTCCATCAGATGCACACCGTATCGCGTGGCATCGCCGCCTGATGTCGGCGACGTCGCCGAACCGGGCAGCAGAAAGTGGTTCATGCCGCCGACACCGGCGACAGGATCTCTGAGGCACGCAGCCACGCACGAACCGAGAATGGTCGAGAGGACCGCATTCGGATCGTTCAGAACCTTGTACTCGCCCTGAATGATGTGCACGCGGCGGGCTGCCCCCTCAGTGATCATTTCAGGGCTCCAAACACGGCTTCGATGGCCGCTTTCATCTTCTCGATCGTGAACGGCTTGGCGAGCACGTTGTTGGCGCCGAGCTGGGCCGCCTTCTGCACCAGTGCGCGGTCACCCTGCGCGGTCAGGATGATGAAGGCCGCCTTCTTGGTGTTGGGGTTGGTGCGCACTGCCTGAAGGAAGCCGATGCCATCCATCTTCGGCATGTTGAAGTCCGAGATCACCAGGTGGTGCGGCTGCTCGGCCATGATCTTCATGCCCTGCTCACCGTCACCAGCCGACGTGATCTGCTTGAAACCGAGCTGGGTCAGCGCATCGCTGAGCAGCAACCGGCTCGTTACCTGATCGTCGACGATCAGAACTTTGATTTTCTCCGCGAGCGACATTTATTCGGTCCCTTCCTTTCGGGCGGCTGTCATTTTCAATATTTCTTCACCGATGGCAGACAGCGGCAGCTGCTGCTCAACGGCGCCAAGTTCATGAGCAACCCTTGGCATTCCGTAAACGACACAGGTTTTTTCGTTCTGGCCGAGCGTTCTGGCGCCGGCGTGGCGCATTTTCAACAATCCGGCGGCGCCATCGCGGCCCATTCCGGTCAAAATCACGCCGACGGCATTGCGGCCCGCCAGTTCTGCGACCGAATCGAACAGCACATCCACCGAGGGGCGGTGACCGTTGACCGGCGCGCGGTCAATGAGACGGCAGCACGGCGCCGAGGCACCGCTGACCTGGAGGTGACGCTCGCCGCCCGGCGCCAGATAGATCTTGCCGATTTCGAGCCGGGCACCGTCGGTCGCTTCCTGCACCACCGGCGCACAGAGGCGGTTCAGCCGTTCGGCGAAGCTTTTGGTGAAGGTCGGCGGCATATGCTGGGTGATGACGGTCGGCGGGCAATTCGCCGGAAATTTCTGCAGCACGGCAATAAGTGCCTCGACGCCGCCGGTCGACGAGCCGATCGCAACGATCTTGCGGCCGACGCGGAAATCTGCGACCGACGGTGGTGGCGCAACGGCGGCGACGGACTGAGAATACTGGCGTTGCGTGCGCGCGGCGGCCTTGACCTTCTCGGCGAGGTCGCCGAAAGGCCTGAGTTCGCCCGGTGCCGGCTTGCCGACGCAGTCGAACGCGCCGATCTCCAGCGCCGCAAGCGTCGCCTCGGCGCCGCGATGGGTCATCGTGGATACCATGATCACCGGCATCGGACGCAGCGTCATGATCTTTTCGAGGAAATCGAGGCCGTTCATGTTCGGCATCTCGATGTCGAGCGTCAGGACGTCGGGGTTCAGCCGCTTGATCGCCTCGCGCGCTTCCAGAGCGTCGCCGGCCTGGCCGATGACGTTGACCTCGGGGTCGGAACTCAAGACGGCGGTGATCAGGCCCCGCATCGTCGGCGAGTCGTCAACAACGAGAACTCTTGCCGGAGCGCTCATGCCTTCCTCCCGAGACCTTTGGCCGTGTAGCGATAGGTCGTGATGCCGATATTGTCGAAGACGTGTTTTGCCTCGCCGGAGACACGCTCGGAATGGCCGATATAGAGATGACCGCCCTCCGGAAGCAGACCAGCGAAACGCTGCCAGATCTTCATCTGCGTCGGCTCGTCGAAATAGATGACGACGTTGCGGCAGAAGATGACGTCGAACTTGCCCTTGAACGGCCATTGCGCCATCAGGTTCAGCTCGTTGTAGGTGATCAGCCGCTTCACGCGGTCGTCGACCTGGAACTTCCGGCGGCCCTGTATCTCAACTTCGCTGAACCATTGCTTGCGCATGGCAGGCGACACGGTTTCGAGCGCGCCCTCGTCATAGGCGCCGGCGCGGGCGATCGCGAGGATCTTCGGATCGATGTCTGTTGCCAGGATCTTGAAGTCGTAATCCGCGACATTCGGCATCAGCGACAGCACCGTCAGCGCGATCGAATAGGGTTCCTGCCCGTCGGAGGAGGCGGCCGACCAGATGCGCACCCTGCCGCCCGATCTCGCCCGCTGCAGAAGCTCCGGCAGGACATGGTCGCGCAGATGGTCGAAATGGTGGTTTTCGCGGAAGAAGCGGGTAAAATTGGTCGTTAGATGCGAGAGCATCTCGCGGCGCGGCGCAGCACCCGCCGGCGAAGCGACGAGGTCGCAATATTCGCGGAAGCCGGACAGGCCGAGATTGCGGATATGCTTCGACAGGCGCGAATAGACGAGCGACGCCTTGGTCTCGTTGAGGAAGATGCCGGCATCCGAATAGATCATCGCGGCGATCTCGGTGAGGTCGCGGCGCGTCAGCGGATATTCTCCGCTCGCCAGGACCTCGTCGGATCCCTGCCTCTGATCTTTTGCGCCCATTACACTCATGCGGCTTCGCTTTCGGTCTCTGGAAAGAGGGATTCGAGTTCGATCAGGCAGATCAGGCGCTTCTCGATGGCGAGAACGCCGCGAGCAAATTGACGCTCGAGCTCGGAGGTGATCTCGGGCGTCGGCTGAATGGTTTCTTCGGTCACCGTCAGGATATCGGAAACGGCATCGACCAGCAGGCCGACGACCTTGCGTCGGACCTGGGCGACGATGATGACATGACGGGCAGTCGGATCGGCCGGCTTCATGCCGAGCCGGGCCGCAAGATCGATGATCGGCAGCACCGCGCCGCGCAGGTTGATGACACCCAGCATATAGCCAGGCGAATGCGGCATCGCGGTTGCCGGGGTCCAGCCGCGGATTTCGCGAACCGACATGATGTTCACGCAAAATTCCTGATCCCCGATGCGGAACGCGATCAGCTCGCGATCCCCCTCGTTCAGATTTTTTACAGTGTACGACATTCCCTTATCCCACCGCTGCTAACGACATTTCCGCTTTGAGCGACTGGCCGCGCGAGGCGCCGACGACCGCGTCGACATCGAGGATGAGAGCGACGCGCCCGTCACCGAGGATGGTGGCGGCGGCAATGCCCGGCACATGGGTGTAGTTCGCTTCCAGGCTCTTGATGACCACCTGGCGCTGACCCTGGATGGCATCGACCATCAGGGCGCGCTGGCCGCCGCCTTCGGATTCCACCAGAAGCGCCACGCCCTCGACCGGATTGGCCTGGGTGGCGCGGAAGTTCAGGATGCGGCCGACATCGACCAGCGGGCAGAAGCTGTTGCGGATCGAGATCAGCCGGTGGTTCGCACCGAAGGAGTGGATCGCGGCCGCTTCCGGCTGCAGGGTTTCGACGATCGCCGTCAACGGCACGACCAGTGTCTGACCGGCGACGGTGACCACCATGCCGTCGAGGACGGCGAGCGTCAGCGGCAGGCTCATGGTGAAGACCGAGCCGTGACCCGGCTTCGAGGTGATGTTGATGCGGCCGCCGAGCGCCTGGATCGAGCGCTTGACGACGTCCATGCCGACGCCGCGGCCGGAGATGTCGGAGATCTTGTCGGCCGTCGAGAAGCCCGGCAGGAAGATCAGGTTGTCGATTTCCTCGTCCGACAGGTTGGAATCGGCCGGGATGAGGTCGTTGTCGATCGCCTTCTGGCGGACCTTCTCGCGGTTGATGCCGGCGCCGTCGTCGGCAAGCTCGATCAGGATGCGTCCCGAACGATGCTTGGCGGTCAGGCGGACCGTGCCTTCGGTGTTCTTGCCGGCGGCTGCACGCTTTTCGGGCGTTTCGATGCCGTGGTCGACGGCATTGCGGATCATGTGGGTCAGCGGTTCGGCGAGCTTGTCGATGACTGTTTTGTCGACTTCGGTGTTTTCACCTTCGGTGATCAGGCGGATCGATTTGCCGGTCATGTCGGCGATTTCGCGAACGATACGCGACATGCGCTGGAAGACCGGCTTCACCGGCTGCGCGCGGATCGCCATGACCGAGTCCTGGATCTCGCGGGTGAGCTGCTGCAGCTCCTCGAGGCCCATATTGATCGAGGAGGTGCCGGTCGTGTCGTTCTCGATGACGCTCTGCGACAGCATCGCCTGGTTGATGACCAATTCGCCGACGAGGTTGATGAGGCGGTCGACACGGTCGAGATCGACGCGGATCGTCTGGCCGGCACCGGCGGCATTGTTCTGGGCGGCGGCACTTGCTGCGGCCGCTGCGGCGGCTGCCGATTCCTTCTTCTCGACGCGGGCGGCGACAATCTGCGTGACGTTGGAGGCAGTCTCGGCGGCAGCAACGGCTGCGGCCGTCTCCCGCGCGTCCGAGGCGGAAACCTCTTCCATTGCGCCCGTTTCGTCCAGGATCGACAGATCGAAGGGAACCGGCACCATCGGCAGTTCGTCGTTGCTGGTGGCGTCGGCCCTTGCTTCTTCGACCGGCTTGACCGTCAGTTCGCAATCCCACTCGGCGAATTCGAAGACGGTGCGGATGGCGTCCTCGCCCTTGTCCGTCTTGATCGTGACGTTCCAGAAGAAATAAGCGCCTTCCGGGTCGAGTTCCTCGAGGCCCGGCAAGTCATCCGTATTGCAATAGATCGTCATTTCACCCAGGCGCGAGAGATCACGCAGCAGCAGGGTGGCGTCATTGCCCTTGGAATAGAGTTCGTAGCGCGGCTTGAAGATGACTTCATAGGTCGGCATGCCGCCTGCATCGTCTTCGCCGCCAAAATCGTCGAAGGAAAAGGGGACCGGCTGGAAGCCGCTGTCGTCAGTCGGCTTGGAGGTCGGCGCCGGAGCGGCCGGAGCAACCTTTGCGGCGGCCTTCGGCGCAGGCGCCTCGGCTGACGCCGAGGGAGACGGCAGTTCGCCGTTGGCCAGCGCCTCGAGCTCCTTGACGAGGCCGCGGCTGCGGCTTTCATCGACGCTGCCGCCGTCGCGCGCAGCATTCGTCAGGTCGGCGAGCACGTCGGCCGACTTCAGCATCACCTTCAGGACGTCCTGATTCGGCTCAAGCTTGTTGGATCGAACGCAATCGAGAGTGGTCTCGAAGACATGGGCGAAGGCGACCAGATCGTCAAGGCCGAAGGCGCCGGCGCCACCCTTGATCGAATGCACGGCACGGAACACCGCATTGACGGTTTCCGGATCGCGATCGCCATCATTCAATTTCAGAAGACCGGATTCCAACTCGGCGAGCTGTTCCTCGCACTCCTGGAAAAAGATCTCTTTGATTTCGTTCATATCCATAGGAGCAAATCCTGGGTTTAAGCGGTTACACGCTCAATGGCATCGATCAGCTTGGCCGGGTCGAAAGGCTTGACGATCCAGCCCGTGGCACCAGCCTGGCGGGCACGGTTCTTCTTTTCCGCGTCGCTTTCGGTGGTCAGAACCAGGATCGGGATCGCCCGATATTTCTCGTTGCGGCGGACACCTTCGATGAAGCCGAAACCGTCGAGGCGCGGCATGTTGATGTCGGTCACGATGACGTCAGGATTGGACTCTTCGAGGATCTCGAGGCCCTCGATGCCGTCTTCCGCCTGGATGGTCTCGAAGCCGGCATTGTTCAGCGTCACGAGAAGCATGTTTCGGATGGTGCGGGAATCATCCACGGTCAGCACTTTTTTCTTCATTGCCGAATCTCCTTGGCAAGCAGGTGGTCAATATTGACGCCAACCAGCTGCATGGTTTTCTGAAATGCGTCGGACACCTTGGAGAAGGTGAACGGCTGCTTGTCCTGCTCCCAGGTCTTCTCGGCGGACATCAGAACCTGGGCGCAAAGAGCACCGATCCGTTCGACGCCGGAAGCGTCTATCGAAAGACCGCTGCCCCGGAGAGAGAGGAGTTTATCGCGCAAGGCGGAAGCCTCGTTGAGGTCGAGCACCGCCGTCAAGTCCAGCGTCTTGCCACTCTTCTTTGCTGCCATCAGCTTTTCCTTGTCCCCTTATCCCCGGCCCGAAGACGAGCTCAGGCAATCATCCGATAGGTTAGTAAACATTCCGCCCACCTCCGACGTTTGCGAACGCTTGCGGAAGGCCAAAATCGTCATTTTCGTATTCGTCCACGACCGGTGCCGGGCGGGTAGCGCCCTCAAGGGCGCGCGGCGGTGTCACGCGCACCGGCGCCGAGCGCCCGGCAGTGGCGTTTTCCCGGGCGATGCGGAATTCGCGAATCGTCTGGCCGAGCTCGAGAATGACGGTGTGGAGGTGGTCGGCGCCTTCGGCCGAGCGCTCCGCAAGGCCGGCGCTGTCGGCCACCTCGCCACCCAGGCCCTTGACGTCGGCTGTCACGCTGTCGAGGCTTGCGGCATGTTCGCCGGTTCGGGTGGCGATGCCTGATATGGCGGCGTTGATGTCGGTGACCTGACGCACGATGCTGCCGATCGAATCCTGTGTGCGGCCGACCATCTGCACGCCGGCGTTGACCTGCGCCTTGGTCGTCGTCACCAGGGTCTTGATCTCGCGGGCGGCTTCGGCCGAACGCTGGGCAAGGGCGCGGACTTCCTGGGCGACGACGGCAAAGCCGCGGCCGGAATCGCCGGCGCGAGCGGCCTCGATGCCGGCATTCAGCGCCAGAAGATTGGTCTGGAAGGCAATCTCGTCGATCGCACCGATGATCTGGCCGATCTTTTCGGCCGACTGCTCGATATCGGCCATGGCGCTGATCGCGCGGCCGACGACCTCGCCGCTTTCCTCGACGGCGGCGCGCGTCGTGGCGGCCGCCTGTTCGGCAACGCGGCTGTCGGCAGCACCATCGCGGACACTGCCGGCGATGCCGGCAAGGGCAGCGGCGGAAAGCTGCAGCCGGTCGGCCTGGCCGGAAGCCGTGCCGGCGAACTGCCGCGACAGGCCAGCAAGCGAGCCCGTCGCCGCTTCGGCCTTGACCGTGCGCTCGGTAATAGCGGTGAACTCGGCCTGCAGGCCGTCCAACGCGCCGTTCAGCGCGGCGGCGATCCCGGCATGAGCGCCGTCACCGTCGACGGGGGCTCGCCGCGTCAGGTCGCGTGCGGAAAGACCTTCGATGACATCGCCGAAGATCCGGGCAATTTCGGCCTCGTTGTCGGCGCGCTGATCGGCGAGCGCGCGGCTCTGGGCGGCGCGCAGCGCATTGAAGCGGAGCGAGATGGCGATTTCCACATCGACCATGACGATGCGGATGATCGCCGTCATCAGATCGGAGATTTCGCGGGTGCGGCGCTTGGCCGACGGCAGCAGCGGACGGCCGGCGATCTCTTCGGCGAGGCCGGAAACGACATGCTCCAGCATGACGCCATGGCCAGCCACGTGCCAGCGCGGGTCGAGGCCCATCTTGCTTTCGGTATCGGAGAGAACCTTGACGCGCTCGGCATAGAGGCTGTCGAACCGCGCATCCGTCAGCACGTCCCAATGCGAGGACTGCAGATCGTGCAGGCGCTCGACCTGGCGCTCGCTCTCGAAATTGCGTGAGGCGTCGGGGAATGACTGGAACCTGTGGAAGAGATCCCTTAGGCCTGCCTTCAGATGCGCTTCGAGCGCCGGCCGGTTACGGCGCACCAGTTCGCACTGGTCGGCATCGAGACCGGCAAAGCGCAGGCGGTCGCGCAAGCTGCCTGCCTGCGCTCCACGAGCCTGATCTGATGGCATGTCCTGCCTCAACGCCTGTCCCCAACCACTTTCCGGGCGAAGGCCCGGCCAAAAACTTGCGCAGCATCCGTTGAACGCGAAGCGTGGAGACGGTCCTCACCACCGGTTACAACCGGCGGATCGAAACCCCCTGATCAGCTATGTTTCGGAGCTGTCTGAAGAGATGGATACCGGATCAACCCGGTACGGCGGGACGGCGTCATGCCTGGTGGGAACGAGTGCATCTTCCCATTCCGACGTGTACATCAACGTTTATGGTTAATTCCTTGCCCGAAGGTTAATAAGCCTTTCGCCGTGCAGGCTTTTGAAGCAATTCAAGGCCGTTCGCAGCAAATACTGTTGCGGAGTTGCATGGCTGCTACAAGGCACACGCAAGCTCCGTGTTATATGCCGGTCGATAACCAAGACATGACGTCGACAAGGACAGAGCAATGATTGTTCTCGGATTGGGTGCCTGCTTGATTGCAATGACGCTGCTTGCAGCCGTCGCCCGCCTCGATTCCCTCGCCGCAAACCGCGATATGCGCGCCCTTCGGGTGTTCTAAAAACCCATCCTTCCCCGTTGGCAGTCCGGCACCTTTGGTGTATCGCACTCGCGCCTTTCATGTCAGCGGAACTATCGGTTCATGTCCCCCAGATCTGGTCTCCTCATCGTTCTTGGCTTCACGCTCTGGCGCGTCGTCATGCTCAATTTCGATGTGACGGACCTTTTCGTCGACGAGGCGCAGTACTGGTTCTGGTCACGGAATCTCGATCTCGGCTATTATTCCAAGCCGCCGATGATTGCGTGGGTGATCCGGGCAATGACCGAGCTTTCCGGCTCCAACGCCATCTATTGGATCAGGCTGCTCGGACCGCTGATCCACATGGCAGCGGCACTGGTGCTGATGAAGACGGCAAAACGTTTCGTCGGGCCGGAGATCGAAGGCTGGACGGGCGCCACCTACATCACGCTCCCCGGTGTGGCGCTTTCTTCGGTGTTCTTCTCGACCGATGTGATCTTGCTGTTCTTCATCGCGATCGCCTTGCTTGCCTACTTTGGCTTGACGCAGCGGCGCTCGGTCGGGCTGGCGCTGATCATGGGCCTTGGCGTCGGCCTCGCCTTCCTGACGAAATATGCCGTGCTGTTCGTCGTTCCGGGCGGCGCGATTGCCCTCCTCCTCATTCCGGCGGCGCGCATCGCCATTCGCGATTTCATCATCGCGGTCGCGGTCGCGGCAGTCGTCGCGCTGCCGAACCTCTGGTGGAACCTGCAGCACGACAACACGACGGTGCGGCATACGCAGGACATTGCCCATTGGAGCGAACTCGGCATCAATCTCCGTCGCGGGCTTGAATTCTTCTCCGCCCAATTCGGCGTCGTCGGGCCGATCATCTTCTTTGCAATGCTCTGGGCGGTCTACCGAATGGCCAAGGGCAGGAGCGATGACCGGGAAAAGATGCTGGTCTGGCTGTCGATGCCGGTGGTCGTGCTCATCACGCTGCAGGCAACGGTCGCCAAGGCCTATGCCAATTGGGCGGTGACCGCCTATGTCGCAGGCACCATCCTTGCCGTCTGGCTGCTTTACCTGAAGTGGCCGAAGGGGCTCAGGCTGTCGCTGACCATCAACGGCATCGCCAGCCTGCTCTTTCCGCTGGCGACGATCTTTCCGCATCAGTTGCTGCTGCCGAACGGCGACGCGCTGATGAAGCGCTATCTCGGCCGCGCCGAGGTCAGCCGCGAGACCGCCGCACTCGCAGCGCAAGCCGGCACCGATATCATCGTCACCGACAATCGCGATATAGTCGCCGATCTTTTCTATACGCTCCGCGATGCATCCTACAGGATCTATGCGCGGGCGCCCGCCGGCCTTCCGGAAAGCTATTACGAGCAGGAATTCGCTCTGCCTGCCGACATCACCAGCAAGGTGCTGTTCCTGACGGAAGGGGCTTTCACCTGCGCCACCGAGACGCCCGAGGTGCTGAAGAACTGGCAGCCGACGGAGGGCAACTACAAGGGCAAGGCGCTCCACATCTACAAAGTCTCCGCCGCCTGCCTGGCGCCCTGAGCCGGTTCAGCCTGCCCGATGACAGCGCCGCGCGTCTCGAGGCGCAAGGGCTGTAACACTTTGAATTATGCAGCGGGCAGGCAGAGACCGGTGCCCGTCCCTTCGATCTCCACGAATTTGACGCCGCCTTCCTCGAAGGCGAAGCGCAGCTGCGCCTCCGTCGCCCGATGGATGTCGTGGTGCCGGCCCTCGTAATCGCGGATGGTGCTGCGCGAGACGGCGGCCCTCTCGGCAAGATCCGTCTGGGTCCAGTCCAGCAGGCCCCGCGCCGCGCGGCAGAGAGCGGGGGTGAGAATTGTTTCCCTTGCGCCTTGACCCATGATTTCAAGTTGCCCATATTGGTCGATATAGACCATATATGTCATATTACTGACGGGATTTCCAGATCGGGAGACAAGGATGCCACACGATACGCCCTTGATTTCGACAATCGTCGGCGGCATCGTGCTGGCTTTCATCTTTGGGGCCTTCGCCCATCGGCTGCGGATGCCGCCGCTCGTCGGTTATCTGATCGCCGGCGTGCTCGTGGGGCCACATACGCCGGGTTATGTGGCGGATCAGAGCCTTGCCCCGGAGCTTGCCGAAATCGGCGTCATCCTGCTGATGTTCGGCGTCGGGCTGCATTTCTCCCTAAAAGACCTGCTGTCGGTGCGCGGCATCGCCGTGCCCGGGGCGATCGTGCAGATCGCTTTCGCGACATTGCTCGGCTGGGGGCTCGGCGCCTTCATGGGCTGGTCGACCGGCGGCAGCCTGGTCTTCGGCCTGGCGCTTTCAGTCGCCTCCACCGTCGTGCTCTTGAAGGCGCTGCAGGAGCGGCGCCTGGTCGAAACCGAGCGCGGCAGGATCGCCGTCGGCTGGCTGATCGTCGAGGATCTCGCCATGGTGCTGGCGCTGGTTCTGATCCCGGCCGCCGCCAGCATCGGCGGTGAGGGTCACGCTCCCGTCGAGCCGCTCTCGGCCGCGCTGAGCAGCCTGTTCGACCTCGATCTCGGCATCGGCGGCATGATCGCCATGACGCTGGTGAAGGTGGCATTGTTCGTGGCGCTGATGCTGGTTTTCGGCCGCAAGCTCATTCCCTGGACGATGCACCGCATCGCCCATACCGGTTCGCGCGAACTCTTCCGGCTCGGCGTGCTGGCGATCGCGCTCGGCGTCGCCTTCGGAGCGGCGAAGCTCTTCGGCGTGTCGCTGGCGCTCGGCGCCTTCTTTGCCGGCATGGTGCTTGCCGAAAGCGAGCTCAGCCATCGCGCCGCGCAGGAAAGCCTGCCGTTGCGCGACGCCTTTGCCGTGCTGTTCTTCGTCTCGGTCGGCATGCTGTTCGATCCGAACGTCCTGATCGACAAGCCGCTGCCGATCCTCGCCACCATCTTCATCATCGTCATCGGCAAGTCCGTCGCCGCCTTCCTGATCGTGCTCGCCTTCAAGAAGCCGCTCGGCACGGCGCTGACGATTTCGGCAAGCCTCGGCCAGATCGGCGAATTCTCCTTCATCCTCGCCGCCCTCGGCGTCGAACTCGGGCTGCTGCCGGAGGAGGGCCGCGATCTGATCCTTGCCGGCGCCATCATCTCGATCATCCTCAATCCGCTGCTCTTCTTCCTCTGCGACCGCATGCGGCCGCTGCTGGATGGTGCAAAGCGCGAAGACGTCGTGGCAGACCCTGCTCCCGCTGCGGATGCGATAGCAGCGCAGGAGGAGATGCTGCCCGAAGACGACGAGGTGCACCCGACCGCTCTCAGCGGCCACGCCATTCTCGTCGGCTACGGGCGGGTTGGCAGCATCGTCGGACAGAATCTCAAGTCGTCAGCCACACCTTTTCTCGTCATCGAGGACTCCGACAAGCGCATCGGCGAGCTGAAGGCGCAGGGTATCGAAACTCTGTCGGGCAATGCGGTGATGCGGGAAACGCTCGACCTTGCCAATCTCTCCGGCGCCCGCAGCATTGCCATCGCCATCCCGAACGCCTTCGAAGCCTGCCGTATCGCCGAGCAGGCGCGCAGCGTCAATCCATCCATCCTCATCGTCGCCCGCGCCCATTCCGACGCGGAGGTCGATGAGCTGAAGCAATATGGCGCCGACACCGTCATCATGGGCGAGCGTGAAATCGCGCTGGGCATGGTTGACCGGCTCGCGCAAGTGCATCATGAGAGTGTGCCCTATGAAGACGGGCATGGGCCTGATACAATTATGCCGACGGATGACCCTCCGCCGGGAAGAGAATGAGAGATTGGCGCGCTTTTGAGCCGATACGGGAGTGACATAACCGGGACGGAGAAGATGGAGCTGGACCAGCGCCGTCTGACGAGCCGTATCGCCGCCTCCCTCCTCGTCGCCGTACTTGCCTATCTCGGGCTGCTTTTCGGCGGCAATCTGGTGATCTCGCCGGTCGCCGCCGCCAATACGCTTTCCTCTTCCGATCGGGATTCGCAGCCGCCGCAGTTGACTGCGCGCGACGCCGTGCGCGGGTTGCTTGCCACTGAACGCAAGCTTGCACCGAAGCAGGCGGCGCATGACGCCGGACCGCTTGCCCTTGCCGCCGCCCCGGCTGCCGATTTTTCCGGCTGGACCATGGCCGCGCCTTTTCCGGCATTTGAAGCTTCGCTTCATGCCGCAGTCTCCAGGACCCATCAGCCGCGCGCACCGCCGGTCGCTGCCTGACGCTCGCGCCGATCGGCGCTCCCGACCATTGACGACATGCCGCCAGCGCCCGAGCGCCGGCCCTCGATATCAAGGAATACAACATGCGTACTTCACGATGGCTGGTGGTCACCTATACGGTGATCATCCTACTCGGCCTATTGATCGCCCTGCCGAACGTCCTGCCGCAATCCGTCCTCCAGCGCGTGCCGGCCTGGCTGCCGCATGAGCAGGTGTCGCTCGGCCTCGACCTTCGCGGCGGTTCGCACCTCGTTCTGGAAGTCGATGAAGCTGACCTTACCAAGGAGCGGCTGCAATCGCTGCTTCAGGACGCGCGCCGCGTGCTGCGCGAAAAGGGCATCCAGCCGAAAGCCGTGGTCCGCAGCCAGAACCAGATCGTCGTGACGCTCGCCGATGCCGCGCAGAGCGATGCTGCCGTCACCGAACTCAAGACGCTTGCCAACCCGATCAGCACCGGCCTCAGCGCCGGCCAGGCGGATCTTGATGTCACGGCGAACGGCGCCACCATCACCGTCGGCTTCTCGCGGGCCGGCATCGCCGCCAATGTCGACAACGCCGTCCAGCAGAGCCTCGAGGTCATCCGCCAGCGCGTCGACCAGGTCGGCGTCTCCGAGCCGACCATTCAGCGCATCGGCGCCAACCGCGTGCTCGTCCAGCTTCCGGGCGCGCAGGATCCGTCGCGCCTGCGCGAACTTCTCGGCTCCACCGCCAAGATGTCGTTCCATATGCTGGCGCCGAACAATGCGCCCGGACCCGGCGTGACCATGCTGAACGACGATGAGGGCAGGTCCTATCCGGTTCTCGACCGCGTCGAAATCTCCGGCGACCGCCTTTCGGATGCCCGCGTCAGCTTCGATCCGAATACGCGTGAGCCGATCGTCAGCTTCCGCTTCGACAGCGCCGGCGCCACCCGCTTTGCCGAGATCACCCGCCAGAACGTCGGCAATCCCTTCGCCATCGTCCTCGACAACAAGGTGCTGAGCGCGCCCGTCATCCGCGAGCCGATCACCGGCGGTTCCGGCCAGATCTCCGGCAGTTTCTCGGCCGACAGCGCCACAACGCTGGCCGCCATGCTGCGCGCCGGCGCCCTGCCCGCCAAGCTGACGGTCATCGAAGAGCGCACCGTCGGAGCCGATCTTGGCGCCGACGCCATCAAGATGGGCATTTATTCCGGCATAGTCGGTTTTGCCCTCGTCGCCGCCTTCATCTTCGTTCTCTATGGCTCCTGGGGCTTTCTGGCGAATATCGCGCTGTTGATCCACACGATCCTGACCTTATCGGCGCTAACGCTGGTTGGTGCGACGCTGACGCTGCCGGGCATTGCCGGTGTCGTTCTCGGTATCGGCCTTGCGGTCGACGCCAACGTTCTCATCAACGAGCGCATCCGCGAAGAAACGCGCAAGGGCAAGAGCGCCTTCGCCGCCATCGACACCGGCTTCCGCCGTGCCTATTCGACCATTATCGACGGCAACATGACGGCCCTGATCGCTGCGGCCATCCTGTTCTTTTTCGGCTCCGGACCGGTTCGCGGCTTTGCCGTGACCATGGCGCTCGGCCTGATCATCTCGATGTTCACATCGGTTGCCTTCGTGCGTGTAGCGATGATCGAGATCACCCGCCGCCGCAAGCTCAAGGTGCTGAACATCCGGCCGTTGATCCCGTTCAGCCCCTATGACAAGCACATCGAGTTCATGAAGGCCCGCTTCTTCGGCGTCACCGTCTCGGCGCTGCTTTCGATCGCCTCCGTCGTGCTCTTCATTTATCCCGGTCTCAACTACGGCGTCGATTTCCGCGGCGGCATCCAGATGGCCGTCAAGACCCAGGGTGCGGCCGATCTAGCGAAGTTCCGCGAAGGTCTTGATAGTCTCGGCCTCGGCGAAATCACCCTACAGTCCTTCGGCGACAAAAGCAGCATTCTCGTTCGTGCCCAACGGCAGGAAGGCGGCGAAGAGGCGCAGACGGCAGCAGTGACCAAGCTGAAGGCCGAAGTCGCCAAGATCGATCCGACCGCCACCGTCGAAGGCACGGACGTCATCGGTCCGAAGGTCAGCGGCGAGCTTGCCTGGGCCGGTATCCTGTCGGTGGTGATCGCAAGCTTCGCGATGCTCCTCTATATCTGGGTGCGGTTCGAATGGCCATTTGCCGTCGGCGCCATCGTCACGCTGGTGCTCGACGTCACGAAGGCGATCGGCTTCTTCGCAATCACCGGCCTCGACTTCAACCTGACAGCGATCGCCGCCATCCTGACGCTTGTCGGTTATTCGGTGAACGACAAGGTCGTCGTCTATGACCGCATGCGCGAAAACATGCGGCTCTACAAGTCGATGCCGCTGCGCGAGATCATCGACAAGTCGATCAACGAGACCTTGGCGCGAAGCCTTTACACCAATGCGACGGCCTTCCTTGCGCTGGTGCCGATGGCGATCTGGGGCGGTAGTGCTGTCTCGAGCTTCGCGATCCCGATGGTCTTCGGCATTCTGGTGGCCGGCGCCTCGTCGATCTTCATCGCGGCACCCATCCTACTCTTCCTCGGCGACTGGCGCCGCCGCCATGCCAAGGCCGCACCGGCAACCGATGAGGCAGTCGAGATCATTCCGCCGGAACAGGGTCGCCCGCGCAAATCCGCGAGCTAAAATCCCATTAACGCATCCTTGATAGGGCGCCGGTTGCAGAGCCGGCGCCCTCTTTCTATTGTCGGCTACTGCATTATTTGCCATTTCAAGGAGTTACAGCGTCCTTCGCGCGTCCGAAAAGATGCGCGGCGCTGTAAAAAGATCGGGGAAACCGCCAGATGTCATCTTACCCGACGAAACCCACTTTTGCCGGAGACAGCGAGGAGCGCATCAAGCGTTTTCTCGCGACCGCTTCGCACGACCTGCAATCGCCGCTCCGCCATATCGCCATGTATGCCGAGCTACTGCTCGACGATCTCGAGGAGACGCTCGACGGCGAACAGCTTCAGAGCCTGCGGATGATTATGGAAAAGGCGCAGACGGCGCAGCGCCTCACCAAGGCATTGATGAGCCTTGCCGGTGGCACACCCCAGGTGACGCCTGAAGAGGTCGATCTGCAGGCGCTCGCCGAAAATGTCTGGGGCGAACTGACCGACGAGACGGCGGTCGGCGAAGCGACGCTCGAAAGCAACGGCCTGCCCTCCATCCGGACCGATCCTGCCCTCTTCGGTCTGGTGCTGCGGCACTTGCTGACCAATGCCCTCATTTATCGCAGCGAAGCGGCGGCGCATGTGGCCATTGCCGCGGAGCGCGAGGGAACGGACTGGTTCATCCGGATTTCCGACAATGGGGCGGGCATCGATCCCGCCTATCGGGAGCGGATATTCGAGCCTTTCTGGAAATTGCCGAAGCCGGGAACGGTCCAGGGCGCCGGTCTCGGATTGACCACGGCGCGGGAGTTTCTGACGGCGCTCGGCGGCGATATCAGCCTCGAACATTCGGATGAAAGCGGCAGTCGCTTCGTCATCCGCCTTCCGATTGCCTGAGATTAGAGCAATTCCAGCAAAAGTGTGCAGCGGTTTTGCGTCCGGAATTGCGAAAGTACAAAGACTAAAGCGCGACAAGCGAATCCGAAAGATCGCGACGTGCTTTAGATACTGTAATCGTCCTTCCAGAATTCCGGGACGTCATAGGTTACATATTCGCGGATGATGTGCTGCAGCGTCTGGGCATCGATTTCGTCCTTGCCGATGCGGAAATCGACGCCATAATCCGGGAATTCCTGGAAATAGCCGCCCGATATATCGGTCGAGACCACGCCGATGGGACCAGTGTAACCGATGCCGCGCAGCTCCGGCACCGTGTCGCGGAAATCGGCATTGGGCAAAAGGCGATTGTCGAGCAGGATGAGATCGAAGCGCGCCGCGCGGATCTTTTCCAGCGCGTCACCGATCGATTGCGAATATTCAACCTCGACGGTCGGCTCGGAGAGATCGGCGATCTTCTTCTTGAGCGCGCGGAATTCGATGAATTCGTCGTCGACAAAGAGGACCTTTACGGCATTCCTTCGGCTCGTTTCGGTGATCATCGTCTCATTTCCCCAATCCGAAACCAACTTCACGAAACCAAACCATTCCTCAAGGCGATCGCCACCATATGAACGCGGTTCACAGCGTCAAGTTTGCGCGCGGCCGCGGTGATGTGCGAATTGACCGTATGTTCGGAAAGACCGAGAATGATCGCGATTTCCGCCGACGTCTTGCCTTCGCTCGTCCATTTGACGATTTCCGATTCGCGCTGGGTCAGCCGTCCGGACATTTCCGGCGTCAGGATTTCCTCGTAGAGCTTGTCGAAAATACGCATGGCGTCGAGAAGCATGTCGGCGATCTCACTCTGATCCGGCTCCTGACGCTCGCCGCTGAGGACGAGGCAATATCGCCGCCCTTCCGGCGTGAACAGCGGGATGAAGAGAAAGACGCCGCTCAGGAACTCGTTGAAAACAAGATCGGACGGATAATCTGCCGGCTGTACGTTCCGGCCATGGACCGGCGTTGCCAGGAACTGGGCGGTCTTCGCCCGGACGGTGCCCAGCGCTTCCTTCAACGTCGTGATGAAAAGACCGACACGCCGCTCGGCAACATTGGTGATGACGATATCGCGTTCACCGAAAGGGGCCGAAGCCTCGGAAATGCGGGCAAGCGCGAAATTGTCGAAGTTGTAATGCTGCGCCGCGGATTTCAGCAGACGGAAAAAATCGGTGCGGTTGATCGCCCGGCTCAACTCCGGTCCGGCATGAAAGGGAATTGCCTGGGCATTGTTCATTCCCACTCTTCCTCTCCTCCCGCCAATGCCTCTAATCCCGAAATCTTGGGATATACGTCTTAAACGCGAAGAGCTACAAAAATTGCGAGACGATTGATGAGAGATATCGAAAACGGGGACTTTCGATATGTAAGGCGGAAATCATCAATTATCTCAGCTAAAGGTGATGCACGGGCAGATTTTACTGAGGGGCAGTAGCTCTTACCTGGGTATCGTATTCTTCCTGCATTCAACATCCATGAATGCGAGAAGGCAGTGCCAGACGTAAGCGCGAGAGAGCCGATAGACCCATTCAGCTAAGGGGTTGGCTGATGTTCGTGGCGGCGAACGCGGGTTGATCGGTTCTCTCAGCGCTTATTTTGCGTTCCATATTCTTCGCTTCGGTTGCATCTTGTGATGCGTCCTCGCCCTTGTCAATTGCGGTTTGTCATATGGTTGGGACGAATGAGGAGGAACAGGTCATGCGGCTTTCGCCGTTTTCTACATCTCAAGATTGAGAATGACCGTGGCAAGGTCAAGTGGCTTTTCCAGATAGACATCGGCGCCGGCATCGAGTGAGCGCGCGCGGTCCTCGGCAGCATCCGATCCGCTGCAGATAGCAAGCCGCATCGCCTTGAAACGATCATCCAGGCGCAACCGAGTGATCAGGCCGATGCCGCTATCGAGCGGCATGTAAAGATCGGCGACCAGCAGATCGGGCAAGATCTTGCCTTCCGCCGCGCGCGTCTCCAGTGCCTCCAGCGCCATTTCGGCGGTCGAAAAACAGAATAGATCGACGTCTATCTGCTGCTTTTTGCTCATATAGTCGACATAGAAGAGGTCATCCTTGCTGTCGTCGACATAAAATAGGGTGGTCATCTAGCACCGTGATTTGGATATTGTTCGAATGAACCTCGCTGTCCTTCGACATCACCATACCGCGGTTCCACTAAAATTCGATATACCTCATCGCAGATCATTTCGCAAAAAGCGCGGCACCCCCCTGCCTTGCCTATTGAGTATTCCTCGATTTCGGAAAAGATGGCCGCGCAAACCGAAGGAGGACGCACGGGTGCAGGATCAGGGCAACGTGGACCTGCAGGACCAGCCAAGGCGACACTACCGAGCCTTTGCGATTGCCGTCGGCTGCCTGATGTTCCTTCTCGGCGTGACGGCGGTTGCCGGCTGGCTGCTGCAGGCCGAGATTGTCATTTCGCTGGTTCCCGGCTTTCCGTCGATGGCCTTCAATACCGCGCTCTGCTTCGTGCTTTCCGGCGTGGGGCTTGCCGCTTCGACACTCGCCGCCCGCCGCTTTCGAGCAACGGCGACGATCACGGCAGGGCTTGCGGCGGCGATCGCCGCGGCCCGGCTCGTGGAAATCGTCATGATCGGGCGGACTTTTCACAATGTCGACCTGTTGATCTCGCGCTTCCTGGTTTCGCCGGATTTCATCGCCGAGATCGGCGGCGGCATGGGGCCGAACACGGCGCTGGTCTTCCTGATCGCCAATCTTTCGCTGCTGCTCTCGCTCCAGGTGGAGAGGTCGAGAAGCCAGGTGGTGCAGGAATTGACGAGCTATGTCGTTATCACGCTCGGCATGATCGCACTAGCCGGCTATGTCACCGATGCCGAACAGGGCTACCGCTGGGGGCCCTATGCGGCGATGGCGCTGCATACGGCGGTCGGCATGGTGATCTTCGGTTCCGGGCTTCTCGCCCGCTCCTGGTGGATGCAGCCGGCAAACCGGGCGCAGATCCCACTCTGGATCCCGGCTGCGGTCTGCTTCACCGGCCTTCTCGTCGATCTCTATACACCGCTGGGTGTCGCCAACGGCATTCTCTATGTACCGCTGGTGCTGACGGCGCTCTGGTTCGGCAACAGAAATGCGCCGCTTTTCTTCGCCTTTGCCTGCACCGTGCTGCTGATGCTCGGCTTCTTCGCCGTCAAGCACGACGAGGCGGGGTTCTGGCAGGAGATCGCCAACCGCACCATTACGGCTGCCACGCTTTGGCTGATCGCGCTCCTCGTCTTCTATTTCATGCGCAACACCCATCACCTCGAAAGCGAGCGCGTCCGCTTCGGCGCGTTGGTGCGCGGCACGCCTGATGCCGTCGTCGTCATCGACGAGCGTGGAACGATCAAGAATTTCAATCCGGCGGCTGAAGCCATGTTCGGTTACTCCCTGCAGGAGACAATCGGCAAAAACATCAAGATGCTGATGCCCGAACCCTACCATTCCGAGCATGACGGCTATCTCGCCCATTACCGGCAGACCGGCGAGGAGCGCATCATCGGCACGACGCGCATGGTCTCCGGACGACGCAAGAACGGCATCGTCTTTCCGATCGATGTTTCCATCAGCGCCGTCGTCGCCGGCCATACCAAAACCTTCGTCGGTATCGTGCGCGACATCAGCGAGCGCGTCCGGCAGGAAGAACGGATGAAAACGACGCTTTCCCAGCTCGAGGCCTATACAGCCGAGCTCGAGCGCAGCAACCACGACCTCGATGAATTCGCCTATATCGCCTCGCATGATCTCAAGGAACCGCTGCGCGGCCTGCACAACCACTCCCGCTTCCTGTTGGAAGATTATGAAGACAAGCTCGATGCGGACGGCGTGCGCCGGCTGAACCGGCTCGTGCGTCTCAGCCAGCGCATGGAGAAGCTCGTCAACGAGCTTCTTTATTTCTCCCGGCTCGGGCGCCAGCAGCTGGCGGTCAAACGCACCGACATTGGCCTGATCGTCAAGGATGTCGTCGCGACGATGGAGCTGCTGCTGGAGGAGCGGCATGCCAAGGTCATCATCGACGGCCGGCTGCCGGAGGTGGTTTGCGACGCGCCGCGGTTGACCGAAGTCTTCCGCAATCTCATCACCAATGCGATCAAATACAACGACAAACCGGCGCCACTCGTCTCGATCGGTTATCTTGACCGGTTCGTCGGCAAGGACGGCACGGTTGCCCGCAACGTGTTTTTCGTTAAGGATAACGGCAAGGGCATTCCGCAGGAATTCCACGAGGATATTTTCCGCATTTTCAAACGGCTGGAAAAGTCGCAGGATTCCGACGACGGGACCGGAGCAGGCCTCACCTTCGTTCGCAAGATCATCGCGCGGCACAATGGCGATATCTGGCTGGAATCCGAGGTCGGCACCGGCACGACATTCTACTTCACTCTGGGAAAAAAGCGCGAGGGGCAGAATGCAGCAGCGTGATACGCAACCGATCCTGATCGTCGAGGACAGCGAAGACGATTTCGAAGCGACGATGCGCGCCTTCAAACGCACCAATCTGCGCAATTCGATCCGCTGGGCAGCCTCCGGTCAGGAAGCGCTCGACATGCTCGCCGAGATGGTGCCGAAACCCGGGCTGATCCTGCTCGACCTCAATATGCCTGGCCTTGACGGCCGCAAGACGCTGGAGGCGATCAAGTCGAACGCCGGCTTGCGCAAGATCCCGGTGGTGATCCTCACGACCTCCGACGACGAACGTGACATCGAAGGCTGCTATGCGCTCGGCGCCAATACCTATGTGCAGAAGCCGGTGGATCTCGACGGGCTCTTCGCGGCGATCCAGCGGCTGAAGGAATACTGGTTCGAAATCGCGATCCTGCCGCTCGAGGACTGACAGATTGGCGGAACACTGCTCTATTCTCATCATCGACGACAACATCGACGATCTCGAGGTCTATCGCCGCATATTGGGGCGCGTTTCCAGCACTGCCTATACCGTCGTGGAGGCGGAGACCGGCGAAGAGGGTCGTGCGCTGAACGGCCGGAAACGGCCGGACTGCATCCTGCTCGACTATTCGCTGCCGGGGCGCGACGGGCTCGGCGTTCTTGCCGATATCCTGGAGGATAATCCCGCCGCCAACGTCATCATGCTGACCGGCCAGGGCAACGAAACCGTGGCCGTCGAGGTGATGAAGAGCGGGGCACGCGACTATCTGACGAAGGATTCGCTTTCGCCCGAGACACTGCATCGCTGCATTCAGAACGCCATCATGCACGGCATGCTGGAAGCAAAGCTGGAGCAGAAACGGCAATCGCTTGAGATTTTCACCCGCGCCATGGCCCATGATTTGAAGGAGCCGCTCCGGACGATCAAATCTTTCAGCCGCATCCTGCACGGTTCTGCAGCGCTTCCGGCCGAAGACCGGGAATTGCTCGATTACGTGCTCAGCGCCGCCGACCATATGGAAGACCTGATCGTCAAGGTCTCGGGCTTCACCAAGCTTGAGGCCTCCGGCGGGCTGGAGCTCAAGCCGGTCTCGCTCTCTGATGTGCTCGGCCAGGTGGAGGACAATCTGCGCCAGCAGACCGAAAGCCGCGGCGCCGTCATCATCCGCGGGGCGCTGCCGGAGGTCATGGGCGACGCGACGCTGCTGACCCAGCTCCTGCAGAACCTGGTGTCGAATGCCATTCGCTATTGCGAGCAGAAGGTTCCGGAGATCAGCATCACAGGCGAAGCGCAGGGCGATACCTGCCGCCTCACCGTGCGTGACAACGGGCCCGGCATCGACCCCGAGCACCGCGAGCTGATCTTCCAGCCGTTCAAGCGTCTCGTCGGGCGCGGCATCGAAGGCACCGGGCTCGGCCTTGCCATCTGCCGCCGCATCGCGCAGATGCATGGCGGCTCGATCTGGTGCGAGGCGGAAAATGGACCCGGCGCCACCTTCATTCTGGAAGTGCCGCTCGCCGAGGCGCGGCCCGCGCCGCCGGCCGCATCGCCCGTCCCGCACAGCGTCAGGCCGGCGGAGCAGCCAGGCGAAGGTCCGGGCAGGCTCGCCGAAGTACTGCTGGTGGAAGACAGCCCGGCCGACATCCAACTTCTGAAGATCAAGCTGATGCGGCGGGAGAAGGTGAGTTTCAACCTGCATGTCGCCACCAACGGACGCGAGGCGATGCGGCTGCTCGAAGAACGCGCCGGCATCGCCGATGTGCCACAGATCGATCTGATGCTGCTCGACATCAACATGCCGATCATGGACGGCTTCGAGGTGCTGCATGCGCTTTCCGTCGATGCCCGCCTCAAGCGAATTCCCGTCTGCATCCTCAGCACATCGAGCGACGAGACCGACATGCGCCGGGCCAAAAATCTCGGCGCACGCGCCTATATGGTCAAGCCGCCGACCCTGCAGCAATTGGAAGAGGCGCTCGAAGATGTCGAACATTTGGAGTTATTGCAGCGCGGCGATTCGCTTGCGCTTTGTGCGGAACAAAATTAAGCAATGGTCATTGGCAACGGTATGACCTTCGCAGCTCTCATACTCGCGCTCCTGACGACGCCGCTTCAATCAGGACTGCTCTCGATGGTATCAGGCATACATCACATTACGGCCATCACCCGAAAGGTGCAGGCAAATGTGGATTTTTACACTGGGTTTCTCGGCATGCGGCTCGTCAAGCAGACCGCCGGTTACGAGGACGCGACGCAACTTCATCTATTCTACGGCGATGCGGCGGGAACGCCGGGATCCCTCCTCACTTTCCTCGCTTGGGAAGATGGCGCGCCCGGCCGGGCCGGCTATGGCCAGATCAGCGAAATTTCGTTGGCGATCGACCCCGCCAGCATCGGCTACTGGCTGACGCGGGCCATGAGCTTCGGTCTGAGATCCGAGGGACCGGCCGACGAATTCGGCGAGCCCGTCCTGCGGCTGAAAGACCCTGACAACATCATCCTCAAGCTCGCAGGTGCAAAGAACCTGACATCGCCGTCCGCCTGGGACGACGCTTCGATCCCGGCCGAGCACACCATACAGCGTGTGCGCGGCGCCACCATGCTGACGGAAAAACCCGCCGAAAGCCGCAACTTCCTCGAGAGCCATTTCGGCTACCGCTTCCAGACCAACCGAGGCACGATCGACAGGCTGGTTTCGGAATCGGGCGACGTCATCGACGTGCGCGATGCACGCGGCTTCTGGTCCGGCGCGCCAGGCACCGGCACGGTCGATCACGTCGCCTTCCGGGCCCCTGATGAGGACGCGCTGCGTTCGGTATCCAAGGCGCTGGAGACGACCGATGCGTCGCCGACCAACATGCACGACCGCAAGTATTTTCGCTCGCTCTATGCCCGCGAGCCTGGCGGCACGTTGGTGGAGCTTGCAACCGACAAGCCCGGCATGACTGTTGACGAAGAGCATGCATCCCTCGGCACCAAGCTCTTCGCGCCGCCGGAAACAATCACCAATCTCGACGACCTGAAGGTGATTCTGCCGCAGTTTTCGATGCCCGGCCAGCCCCGCATCAACTACCGCGAACTGCCGTTCGTCCATCGCTTCTATACGCCGCCGAATCCCGACGGCAGCGTCTTCGTGCTCCTCCACGGCTCGGGCGGCAATGAGACGACGCTAATGCCGCTCCTGAACAAGGCGGCGCCTCGAGCAACCCTGATGGGCGTGCGAGGGCGCGCGACGGAAGAGGGTTTTCCGCGCTGGTACAAGCGCATTACACCCTTCTCCTTCGATCAGAACGACATCAAGACTGAGGCCGAAGCCTTCGCGGCCTTCATCGAAGGCGCTGTCAAATCCTACGGCCTCGATCCCAAGAAGGTGGTCTATGTCGGCTATTCCAACGGCGCCAACCTCTTGAACTCTCTGCTCTACCTGCACCCGAACCTTGTTCACAAGGCGGTGCTGCTGCGCTCCATGCCGGTTCTCAGCGACTATCCGCATGCCGATCTGAAGGGCACCGACCTGCTCGTCATCAGCGGCAAGACGGATGCCTACGGCAAATATGCGAGCGAGCTGGAGGAAAGGCTGAAGAGTTCGGGCGCCACCGTCGATTCCGACGTCATCTCCGGTGGTCATGACCTCGGCGATGCCGATGTACCGATCATCCAGAAGTGGCTGCTGCAGAGGATGGGTGATGATCCACAGCCGCTGGAGCAGCAAGCGGTTAAGCCGGCGCGCGAGACGTCCGGGCAACCATGATGCCGGCGAGCACCACCGCGGCGCCCAGCGCCTGCATCGTCCCGATCGCCTCATTGAGCAGCGCCCAGGCAAGGATTGCCGCAACGACCGGCTGCAGCAGCAGCGTCAGCGATGAAAAGGCCGCCGGCAGATAGGCGAGCGCATAGGTGATCGCCACCTGTCCGCCGGCATGGCTGACAAAGGCGAGGCCGAAGAGGATCGACCAGCCAAAGACGGTCGCGGGCAGCATCTGGCCTTCGAAGAAGACGGCTATCGGAAAGATGCATACGGCTGCCGATGCCGTGCTCCACAGCATGATGCGGATCGTATCGAACCGGCTGCGCAACCTGCCGATCGCCAGGATATAGCAGGCATAGAAGAAGGCGGCGATCATCGCGGCGCCGTCGCCGCTAAGGTCGCCATTGCCGACGGCCGCCGGTCCGCCCTTCAGAATAACCACTCCGGCGAGTGCCAGGACCAGTCCCAAGAGGAAGACGATGCTGGTTCTCGCCCTGAAAAACAGTACGGCGATCAGCGTGACGAAAACAGGCGCGAGATTTGCAAGCAGCGTCGCGTTGGCGACCGAGGTCATGGTGAGCGAAAGATGCCAGGCGGCCAGGTCGAGCGCCAGCATGAGGCCCGGAAGAGTCAGCAGGGCACAATCGGAAATGCTTTGCGGCTTTGGTCCCGCATCCTTCTTCACGAGCGAGACGATGAATATTGGGATCAGCGCAAGCGCCACACGCCAGAAGGCAGTGGCCATCGGCCCGGCCTCGGACAGTCGGACGAAGATCGGCGAGCCGCCGATCGCCGCCCCGCCGAGAACGAGCGCGGCAAGGGCCAGACGATTGGAAGGCGAGGCATTGGAGAGGGTGGAAGCAGTCTGCGACATGATCTGGATATTTCTGATTGCCCGAACGACGACGGCCGGCCATCGACTGCCGAGTGCGTAGCAGAAGTCGACCGCCGGCGACAGTCGAAGAGCGACATCGAAACTGAAAATCAGACGGGCGTGTTCGTCTTGGCCAGCCGCAGCTTTTCGGCGATCTCGCCGGCGATGAAGAACGCATGCTCGGTCACCTGCGGCAGTCCCATCAGCTCGCCGAAGGTGCCGCGCGCCAGCGGGCCGGAGATCAGCAGCGAAGGATCTGCCTTTCCTGACGGGCCGATCGCCTCCGAACGTTCGGTGCAGGCAAGGCCGAGGCCGGTCGGGTCGAGCGACAGGTGGCCGCTTGCCGCGAGTGCGGCGAGCCAGGGCTGGGTTTCGAGAATGCCGCCATGCGCCGGGCCGGTGGTGACGACGACGGCGTCATAGCTTCGCTCTAACGGCTGGCGCTGATGACGCGGCTGCAGTGTGCAAAGAATGAACTCGCCTTCGATGCGCGCATCGGCGACCGAGCCGGCCAAGATATGGAGGCGGCCCGAGGCAATCGCCGCGTCGAGCACGGCGTCGACCTGCGGGGCGATACGGAAACGGTGGACATCCCAATAGGGACGCAGATGGCGGACGAGGCGGCGGCGTTCGGCAACCGGCAGCGCCTGCCAAAGATCGTATCCCTGCGCCCGCACCTGGTCGATCACACCATGCCAGCTTATGCCCTCCACCTTCGCCGCTTTTATCGCGGTGCGGATCCCTGTTAGCAGCAACACGGCGGAATGGGGTGCATCGGAGACGAAATCGCCGAAGAGCTGTTGCGGCACCGGCGCATGCCCACGAGACCGCAGACCGCGGCGCGAGATCGCGGTTACCGGGCCGTCATGCCCGCGCTCGGCAAGCGAGGCAATGACATCCGCGGCCGTCAGGCCGTTGCCAATGACCAGCACCCGGTCATGCCGGCGGATCACGTCGAGCGCGCCCGGCTTGGTGGTATCAGCGACGAAACGGGGATGGGCGGCAAGCCGGCTCTCAAGCCGGCCGGGGGCAGCCGGCGGCGGATGGCTGGTGGCGATCGCGACGATATCGGCCTCCGTCACGCCGCCTCTGTCGTCGAGGATCAACCAGCGGCCGGCACGGCGTTCGACAGCCGTCACTGCAGCGCGGCAATGACGCACGGTACCGTCTTCCAGCAGCGGCTTCAGCAGCGAGGCGACATAATCGCCGAACAGCCGGCGCCGGGGGAAGAGCGAGCCATCGGGCTGCCTGGCCTCGGGGTCGCCGGCGACGGCGTCGCGGGCTTCGATCCAGGCCAAGAATTCACCCAGGTCATCGGGCTGCAGGCTCATCTTGGCGGCTGGAACATTGATGCGGTGGGCCGAATCGGCCGTGTCATAGGCAAGGCCGCGGCCGAGTTCGGCGCGCGGCTCGAAGACCACGATGGCAGGGCGCTCGCCGCAGCTGGCTCTGGCGAGATGATAGGCGACGCCGGCGCCGGAGACACCGCCGCCGATGATGGAGACGAGGGGCTGTTCAGACGTCGGGAGAGGCTTGGGCTGCATGGTGGCCGGGATCATCGCTTTCGATGCCCGAGCATAGAAGCGGGGCAGTGGTCACGCAATCCTCCGCTCTCGATTGTCTATAATTATTATGTAGATTTAGCCTTACCCCGATATCGTCGTCGAGAACTCGGGATTGCCGCGGATGGTGTTGCTCACCGTGCAGATCTCGTCTTCGGCGGCATGGGCGATTTTCTGTCGGGTTTCTTCGTCGATATCGCCCTTGATCGAAAAAACGATATTGAACTTTGAAACGCGCGAAAGGCCTTCCGTCGCCTTCTCGCCGGTGACGTCGGCAGTGATCTCGCTGATCTTATCGAGAGCGCCCATCTGGCTGGCGGCGATGCGGGCGCTGAGCACCAGACAGGCCGAGAGCGAGGAATAGAGCAGATCGAGCGGATTGAAACCCGGCTGCGACGGCGCGGTGACGATATCGATCTCGCCTTTGGTGGCGGAGGTGACGTGCGGAAAACCGGTGCGGCCGAGAACGGCGGTGGCGCCGGTCGGGCGCGGACGTGCCTTGAGATCGGCCATGTTGAAATCCTCTCACGAACATCTTGCAGATGGTGATTTCCGCCTGAGGCGGCAATGGCAAACGCCGCCCATGGGTTTCGGAACCTTTCCATCCGTCATCAGTTGAATACACCTGAACGAAATCAGTGACAAAGGTGGATTGCGATGCCTGACGTCCGCAGCATGGATGACCAACGCCGGCGGATGGATGCCCGCGATCGGCTGATCGTTGCGCTCTATGCGCAGCTGAAGGCCGAGCGGGAAACCCGCGAAACGCTGGAATGGGCGATCCGAAATGGCGCCGTCTCACAGGAGGTGCTGGAAGCCATCGCTGCCGATCCGGTCCCCGTCGTCACCAGCGAGGATATCGCGTCGCTAGAGAAGATCATTGCGCTCGATGAACGGCGCAAACCAAATCGGAACTAGCCGACGACATCATGCACCCTATTTGAGTGAGAAGAGGAGATCCGAAATGGCCGATATCACCTATCAGGTCGTGCCGCATGACAATGGCTGGGCCTATAAGCTCGGCGACACGCTTTCGGAAACCTATGCGACAGCTGATGAAGCGATTGTCCATGCCAAGGACGCCGCATCGCGCCAGAAGATCGGCGATGGCGATGCGCTACTCGCCTATCCCGCGCCCGACGGCCGCGGCTGGGCATTTCAGGAAATCGAAACCGACAAGAGCGGCAGCCGGCTCTGATTTGCTGCGGAGGATGGAATGGCCGCTCGGGCAAGCTGGAAGGGTCATCTGAAGGTGGGCGACCTTGCCTGTGCCGTCGGGCTCTACACCGCCGTTTCCTCCTCCGATCGCGTCTCCTTCAACATCATCAACCGCAGGACCGGCCACCGGGTGGAACGGCAATTCGTCGACAGCGAGACCGGCAAACCGGTCGAGCAGGGCGACCAGGTCAAGGGTTACCAGATGGAGAATGGCGACTACATCGTCATTGAAGGTGACGAGATTGCCGAAATCATGCCGGAAAGCGACAAGATCCTCAATATCAAGGCTTTCATCGCCTATGACGATATCGACAAGCTTTATTTCGACCGCCCTTACTATCTCGCGCCCGTCGACGAACATGACGAGGAGGCGCTGTCGCTGATCGCCAGGGGCATGCGCGACGGCAAGGTCGCGGCTCTGGCCGAAGCCGTGCTTTTCCGGCGCAACCGGACGCTGCTGATCCGTCCGCATGACGACTACATCGTCGCGACGATGCTGAATTTCGACTACGAGGTGCGCTCGGCCGATACGGTTTTCAAGGACATTCCCGACATCAAGTTCGACAAGGAAATGATCGCGCTTGCAGGCCATATCATCGGCACCAAGCAAGGCAGCTTCGAACCGAGCGAATACGAAGATCGCTACGAGGCTGCCCTCGTCGAGCTGGTGAAGGCGAAGATCGGGGGCCGGGCGCCACCGAAGAAGAAACCGGCCCAGGAACGCAAGGTCGTCGACCTGATGGAAGCGCTGCGCCAGAGCGCCAAGATGAGCGGCAAGGGCTCGGCGAAGAAGAAGGCGCCGGCGCGCAGCGACAGCCAGAGGAAGAAGGCGGGCTGAGATGGCTCTCGAAACCTATGAGGCGATGCGCCATTTCAAGCTTATTCCGAACAGCAGCGGCAACAATTTGTCATCCGGAAGCCCGATGCGACCCGGCTGCACTGTGATTTCCGGCTGGAGCTGGATGGGGTGCTGAAGAGCTGGGCGGTGACGAAAGGATCGAGCCTCGACCCGCTCTGATTTGGGTTACGCAACTCCGACCGGAAACCGCCTCGCACTTTCCCGAAATTTCTCTAGCGGGGTTTGCGCCCGCCTTCGGCCGCCAGGCTCTTTTTCAGCGCATCCATGATATTGATGACGTTGCCGGTCGATTTCACCGGTGCAGGTTTTTGCGCGGGCGCCGCCTTCTTCAGGCTCTTCTGCTTGCCGCGGATCATCGACTTCAGGCGTTTCTGGATCGGATCCTGCACCACGGCCGGGCTCCAATTCTTCGTCTCTTCCTTCACCAGTTGCGTCATCAGCGTCAGCAGCTTGCTGTCGATTTCAGTTTTGCTATCGAGTTCGGCCACGGGATCACGCACCTCGTCGCCATAGCGCAGGGTCCAGAGAACGATGCCTTTGCCTAGCGGTTCCAGCAGCACCGCACGTTCGCGGCGATAGAGAACAAGGCGGGCGATGCCGACGACGTCATTTGCCTTCATCGCCTCGCGGATGACGCAGAAGGCTTCCACCCCCACCTTGTCCTCGGGCACCAGAAAATGCGGTTTGTCGTACCAGATCCAATCGATCGAGCCGCGCGGCACGAAACTGTCGATCTCGATGGTGCGGGTGCTTTCGAGCCCGACCTCCTCGATCTCCTCGTCCTCGAGAAGCACATAGTCGTCCTCGCCGCGCGGATAACCCTTTACCTGGTCCCTGTCGGCAACCGGCTTGTGGGTGACGCTGTCGACATAGCGGCTTTCGACGCGATTCTTCGTCTGGCGATTGAGGACGTGGAAACGGACCTTGTTGCTTTCGGTCGTCGCCGGCGTCAGCGAGACGGCGGCGGTGACGAGCGAGAGCTTGAGATAACCTTTCCAGAATGTCTGACGTGCCATGTCTGTCCTGTCTCCCGGACACGGTTGGGCATGGCAATCAACGGCGGGTTCGGCCTTTGGTTCCGGAAGTTGAAGATTTCGTTGATCGGATGCTGTCGGTGCATTTCCCTTTCATGGATCGGCTGCCATGCCCGAGCATTGCGGGCGGAGGGACCAGAGCCACTCTTTCCTTGCCACCGCCATTTTCCTCTTCAATAATGAAAGCCCCAAGACGTCTGGATATCGGTAATCTGAATGTTGCGACTTTTCGTCAACCTCGTCATCGTCCTCGCATGCAATTTCTTTTTCATCGTCGGCAATGCTGGCCCGTCCTTTGCACAGGAATGCCCTGACCCGACAAAAGCGACGAATGCCTCGGCCCAGCAAAAGCAGGCAAGCAAGCGACTTAATCGCGCTCTTCCCAGCTATCGCGCCAGATCGGCCCGATACAACATGGCTCTTGTCGGCGATTCGCTCGTCGAACTCTGGCAGCCCTGGATCAAGGACAGCTTTCCCACCCGCCCGGTGATGAACCTCGCGGTCGCCGGCGACACCACGCAAAATGCATTGTACCGCCTCGAGGGTTTAGACCTTCCGGATTTCCATCCCGCGGACGTCGTCGTGCTTATCGGCACGAACAACCTGGGTGCGAAAACCGCGCCATGCGCAGTGGCAGCTGGTGTCGTGGCTGTTGTCAGCAAGGTTCGCGCTCTTTGGCCGGGCGCCCATGTTTACGCGTTGTCCATACCGCCTCGGGGCAAGCGCTACGCTTTCTACGAGGATGTCCGAATTCCGGCCAACCAACTTGTCGCATCGTCATTGGCTGAAATGCCGGGTGTCACGTTCGTTCAAATGAACGATGATATGTTGCGGTGCGGTAAGCCAAGCGATAAGGATTGTTCCAACTACAAGCCTGACCATCTTCATTTCAATGAAGGGGCATACAAGCTGATCACGAGCTTCCTCGCCGCAGCGGGTCTGCAGCTTTGATTTTTGCCGCTCAGGTGGTTACCAAAACGTAAGGCGGAATGTCATGAGCACCTCATTTGACAGCTACCAACCGATTGGCCTGCAAAGACATAGACCCAGAGCTCGCGCGCAATATCGCATTCGGCGGGAAACCCTCGTTCGGATCGTCCTCTCGGCAATATTTTATATTTCCCTCTGGAGAGCGACCGGCATGTGGTATGGGCTGCCCGCCGACTTCCAGGAGGGTGTCGGCAAAGATCCCATGCCAATGCGACTGTTGCTGATGTCGCTCGTTCCACTCATTGGCCTCTACTGCTTGCTGGAGCCCAGGCGAATCGTTGAATTGCTCCGCAGCGCCTCGCCGCTGGTCGGCATAGTCTGCTTATGCATCTTTCTGTCGATTGCTTTTTCCGTCAGCGTTACAGCCTCGCTCCGGGCGCTCGTCGCCGTCGCATTGCTGACAGCTGGACCCCTTCTTTACAGAGCCCGTTATGGAGCCGTCGACACATTTGAAAGCCTGGCCAAATTTGCCATTGCGACGGCTTTCATCAATATTCTTTACACGGCAGCCTTTCCCCGGTTTGCGGTGATGAGAGGCAGTTATGCCGGGATGGTGAAAGGGGCCTTCTACCACAAAAACATGCTTGGCCAGTTTTCGGCAATAAACTTCATCCTGCTGCTTCCAGCCCTGCCGATGTGGCGTCTGCGCTATTATGATCTCCTGCGATGGGCGGCAATGCTGCTCTACCTCGTGCTCATCGTGCTGGCGAAATCATCAACGGCGATCATCCTGCTTTCGATCGGAATAGCCGTATACCATGGAATGAGCTGGATTCAGCGCTTTCCAGGCCGCATCTTCAGATCCTTCGTCGTTCTTCTTGCATTCGCCCTGCTGGGCTTCGTCGTCTCCGTCGCGTTGATGGGTGTGGCACAGGCGATTGCCGAGTCATTCGGGAAAGACCTTACGCTCAGCGGGCGTACGAATGTCTGGGAACAGTTGCTGCCGCTGATCTACGAGCGGCCGCTTACGGGCTGGGGATTTGCCTTGTTCCGACAGCCCGACATCATGGAGCAATATGTTCGCCTTACGTGGGACGCTCAATCGACCCATAACACCTATATCGAACTTGCGCTGAACATGGGCATACCCGCGACCATAATCTGGACGTCGTTCGTCGTGGTGCGGCTCGTGGCGAAGATGACCTCGTCGCCCCTCAATCAAGCGCTCGCCATCACCAAGAGAAAGGAGGTTGTCATTATCCTCCTGATCTTGATCGGCGCATTCACCGAAGCCGGAATGATGCTGGCCCCCTTCATCTTATGGCCCCACACCGTTATCGCGCTTACGAGCCTTGGCCCGGAATTCCTGTCCCGCTTCCGCAAACCGACCCAGGCAGGCGCGCAACATGCATCAGGCTAAAAAGATGACTTCAAATAATCGTAGACTGGTTGGCCTCGATGGGATTCGTGGCTTGGCGGCTATTTGTGTGGCAGTGCATCACACCGAAGGTTTTATCGGATTTGATGCAGCACCTGCTGCCTACCTCGCCGTCGACCTGTTTTTTTGTCTCAGCGGCTTCGTGATCGGCCACGCCTATGAGAGGAAACTCATTCAAGAGTCTTCGCTCTCTGCCAATGATTTCGCCATCAAGCGTCTCATCCGCCTGTATCCCCTCTATCTGCTCGGTTTGTTGCTCGGCGTGCTTGCATATGCAGGCATGTCGCTCAGCAGAAATCAGCAAATGGATCCGATGCTGTTTGCCACCTCGTTGATTGCCTCGATGTTCTTCCTGCCGGCGATCGGTGGGACATCACTGAAGGCGCCGAATCTGTTCCCTTTCAACGGTCCGTCATGGTCTCTATTCCTGGAGATCGTGATCAACCTGGCCTATGGCTATACGGCGAGATTGCTGTCCAACGGTGTGCTCGCTGTCATCCTGCTTGCGTCATGGGTTTGGTTGGCGGCGCAAACGCTGGCCCATGGAAGCGCCGACTTGATCCCGCTCGACGGCGCCTTGCTCTCCGGATTTCCCCGCGTTCTCTTTTCTTTCAGCCTCGGCATCTTGATGTACCGCTACCGTCAGCGGCTTTCCCCTTCGGGCATCGGAAAAGCAGCCGCAGTGACAACAATCGTCGTCGCGACTGCTCTTCTCGTTTTCCAGGCGCCAGCCGCCTGGGTTGGCATAAAGGACCTGATTGTCATCACTGCTTTATTTCCTCTCGCCGTGCTTGTCCTTTACACAGCCAACTTCGATGGCGTGCTGCGGCAGCCCCTTCTTATTGCGGGAGAGGCGTCCTACGCGCTCTATGCAATTCATGTTCCTCTGCTGGGATTGCTGTTGGGAGCCTGGAAAGCCGCTGGCCTGGGACAACCGCCGGCCTGGGCGATATTTGCCATTGTTCTTCCGCTGATCGTCGTATTGGCCATTGTCGTCACCCGCCTCTACGATGAACCGGTTCGCAAAGCGCTCAGCGCAGGAAAGGCCATGAGGCTTCGCTGGCGTCGATCCTGATTTTGGCGCGATGCGAGGATTGAGAGAGTTGGAGCGCCTTTTGTGCGTCCGAAAGGACGCACAGCGCTCTAATCGTCGTGCAGCCAAGCGATACGCCGATTAAATCGAGAGATAGCGCTTGCGCCAAGGCAGCATGTGTTCCTGCCATGTGCGCGGCGTGAAATCGTCATAGGCAGTCTCAGCGATCGCCAGCATCCAGTTCTGCGCCTTGCGGGCCAGCAGGACGCATGACAATTCCATGCCGGGCTCAACCGCGATCGAGGGCCGGTTGGCGCCTGGGATATCGATGCCCTTGTTACGCCACTGGATGCGGATTTCGTCGGGCTCGGATGTCCATTCGCCGGAGGCAACGGAAGCGTTGCCGTCAGGCTTGAAGCGAAGCGGCGGCGGGGTGACATTCAGAAAGCTGCCATCGTTGCGATAGTTGCCATCGATATCACCCGCAGTCGCTTTGCCGTTTCCCTTGAGAACGATGTCCTGTTCGCACCGCAGAAATATGTTGCGCCGGAAGCTGCCGGACCACCGACGGTTGGCGAAGAACGCGATGTCGCATTGGCTAATGACGTTGTCGTGAATATCGATGTCTTTGCGAAATGCCAGCTCCTGATCCGAAAAGCCGCTCAGGCTGACGCCACGGTTGGTGTTCTCGATCCAGTTGTCATAAATGTGATGGCCGGAGTGGTCGGCCTTGTCGCCGACGCCGTAGCCGAAGGAATAGTCATTCATCCTGCCATCGCGCATGATGTTGCTGCGCACCACGGCGTCATCGCCGATCGACGAAAAGGAGAAATTCTTGCCGCCGATGAAATTGTACTCGACCAGGTATTTTCGCGTTTTGTCGCAGACCAGCGCGCCCTTGTTCGATGCGCTCGCCGGCGACTGCAGGAAGAGGTTGCCGCGGATCACGATATCGGAGCTGATATTGTCGTCGCTGTTTTGATAGGCGAACTGGCAGCAGTCTGCTCCCTCGCCCGGGGCCGCGCCGATGCGATTATTCTCCAGCAACACGTGCGTCGTCTTCGTCAGGTAGATGCCGTCGCCGTTCACATTCTCCGTTTCACAGCGCCTGACGGTGAGATTATTGCCATTGTGAAATTTGAAGCCTCGGGGAGAATTCTTGACGATAACGTCTTCGATCACCGTATCGGAAAACACCTGATAGGCGACGCCGACATCGGGCGCACCATCGATGACCTGTCCGCGTGTAGACGCGCCGTGAACTTTCTTTCGCAGGATGGCGGTCATTACATTTCCTTCGATACCGGTGCCGCGGGGAATTAAGCAGAGGGCATGTGGCGGATGTTTGAATATTTGGAAATTCAGCTTGTAAACCGCCCATCTTTCAAAAACGACAGAGTCTGGCTCCACATCATCTTGTTGACGGGCAAGAAAGTGTGGTTTGCCGGAATGACGATATGCGCTGCCGCGCCGTCGAGGCGCGTGCTCTCCACCGAAACCTTTCCATCATTCGGAACCCTGACGCCAATGATAAGCGAAGAGACCGGGTCGATGGTCCGATTCCCGGCAATGATGCCAAGTTCATAATCCACAGTGCCGAACAGCTCTGTCATGGCGGTTTGATCGGTAATCAGCTGCTGCCCCGCCGGTCCATAGTACTTTCTGTATAGTGGCCAGTTCTTGAGGAAATCGGCAATCTGACTGCCGTTGTTCGGCGTTCCGACCATGACCACTCTGCCCAAATTGGCTGGGCGATAACGCGTGAGAAAAGCACGGATGATCAGCCCACCCATCGAATAACCGACGAAATGGACCCGGCCGTCGCCTGCCTCCATCGCAGCGCCATCGATCTCTGGTCGGATGGTGTCGACGAGGTCGCTGATCGAAAACTTGGTGGAGGGGTAACCGACATTCACAACCCGATAACCGTGGCCGGACAGGAAGCCGGCGAGCCTCGCCATGCTTTTCTTCGTCCGGGCAATGCCGTGAAACAGGAGGACAGTGTCGTTCATCATGGTCCGCTCAACGGGCTGCTATCGATCGGGCTCTATCCTGTAGCTCTCAAGCTGAAGCTTGTCACGAACGGCAGACGTTCTCAAATAGCGGCGCGCTTGATGCGGCGTGCCGCTAGTGATCTAGTGGATGATGAAATGAAGGTGAACTTCAGCAGCCCGTCTCATGAATGTTCGACCGCTCCTGTGCTAGCGTCTTTTGCGCGTTTGAAAAGACGCGCGGCGCTGTAGAGAAAGAAATGCGAGCACGTGACGACCAGCATCCGACATATCGCTAAACTTGCAGGAACGTCAGTCTCTTCGGTCTCGCGCGTGCTCAACAACAGCGGTTATGCCTCGCCTGAGCTCAGGGAGCGGGTCGAGGCGGCTATCCGAACGCTGAACTACACGCCCAGCAAGGGTGCCCGTATGCTGCGCGGTGCACCAAGCCGGATGATCGGGCTGATGCTGCCGTCGATCGAGGTGCCTTTCTTCGGCATCCTCGCCCATGCGATCGAACAGGAACTGTTCCAGCACGGCTATCAGACGCTGATCTGCAGCACGGCGGAAAATATGGACCACGAGGTGCGCTACATCTCCATGCTGCTCGCCCAGCGCGTCGATGGCGTCATCGTGGCGAGCGCCTTCGGCAGCATCGAGCATTTCGGGGTGCTGCGGGACGCTGGCATTCCGATCATTGCCATTGACCGCGAGCTGAGCGGCATCGCCGACGACGCTGTGATGGCCGATCACGAGGAAGGCGGGCGGCTGATGGCGCGCCATCTGATCGACCTCGGCCACCGGGCGATCGCCATTGTCGGCGCGCCGGCCCACAGCCAGCCGATCCAGCTTCGCCTTCAAGGCATCACGGCCGAGATGGCGAAAGACGCCATCGCGCCTGCCATCGTGGCGATGGCCGAAGAGCACAGTTTTGCAGAGACCTACCGCCTGGCGCGGGAATTGCTGGCGTCTCGACCTGAGGTCACCGCGATCATCGGCACGACCGACGTTTCGGCGATTGCCGCAATCCATGCCATCCAGGATCGCGGATTTTCCGTTCCGGGCGACTATTCGGTCGTCGGCTTCGACGATCTGCCGGAGGCAGCCTATGTCTTTCCACGGCTGACCACGGTCGCGCAGCCGATCCGCGATGTCGGACAGCAGGCAGCACGGCTGTTGGAAGCGCTGATCGAGGAGCACCCAACAGGAGACGAATCTCGGCAAGGCGCGATCGTAAAAGTGCCGGTCACGCTGATCGAGCGCGATTCCACCGGCCCCGTCCGCAGCTGAGCAGGTGGTGTGGCCTGACAGCCAGCTAGGCGCACGCAAAGCTAGGGCCGGACGATGACCTTGATCTCGCCTGGCAACGGCGTGTTGCCCACCACGTCGGCGACCTCCTCGAGACCGATGGTTTTGGTGACCAATGCGTCCAGTTCCAACGCCCCGCTCGCGACCATCGCCGCAGCCCGCGAATGGGTGAAGGGGTTGAGGTAGGCCGGCCTGATATCGACTTCGTTTACCAGCAGGTCGAAGGGCAGAACCGGCACCTCGACACCCGCCGGCGTCACCCCAAAAAGCACGAAGGTACCACCGCGCCGCGCCATTTTCAGACCGGTTTGCAGCGTGTCGCTGACGCCGGCGCACTCGATGACTACGTCGGCGCCGCCTTTGGTGACCTCTCGAACGGAAGCGATTGTTTCTGAGGCCGGGTCGAAGGCGTGCGTCGCCCCCAGGCGCAGAGCGGTTTGGCGTCTCGATTGCTGCCGCGTGATCAAAATGATCTCGCCTGCCCCAGCCAGGCGGGCCAGTTGCACCATGAGCAGGCCGATCACGCCCCCGCCGAGGATCGCGACGCTGTCGCCGGGACGAATCCTTGCCTTGTCGATGGCGTGGATACAGCAGGCCAGCGGTTCACTGAAGGCGCCGTGAACGGGGTCGAGGTCAGCCGGCAGTATGAAGGCTTGCGCGTGCGGCACCGCCACATATTCGGCAAAGCCGCCATCCCGTGTCACGCCGATGGCGGTCAAGCTCTCGCACAAGTTCGGCCGCGCCTGCGCGCAGGCCCGACAGGTGCCGCAGGAGATATTCGGGTCGACCGTCACAAGCTCACCGCCGGTAAAGCGGGTGACGGTATCGCCGATCGCTTCGACTATGCCGCAGAATTCGTGGCCCAGCGTCACGGGGATCGCTGTCGGATATTCGCCCTTGTACATGTGGCGATCGGACCCGCAGATGCCGGCCACTGCAACCCGGACAAGCAGCTCGCCCGGCCCGGCAACCGGCTTCTCGACGCTGCGCATGGTCAAAGACCCGATCGTCTCCAAACGTACAGCCCTCATTCCACTCCTCCAGACCTCAAGTTCGATTGCCTATCGTGCTGATGAAGCCGCCTTGCGGGATTATACGCCCGCGACGCGGCCCAAACGCTCAGCTCATGACATTGCCGCCATCGACATTGTAGCACTGCGCTACGATATATGCTGCATCAGGCCCGGCCAGGAAGGCCGCCATGGCAGCTTGCTCTTGGGGGGCGCCAAATCGTCCGGCGGGAACGGCGGCCGCCACGCGGCGCTTGACGTCACCGGGTTTCAAACCTTCCCGGCTCCCGAGTTTTGCATCGACGACGTCCCACATCGGCGTATCGACGACGCCGGGAGCGATGGCGTTGACGTTGATGCCGTAACGGATCAGCTCCAGAGCGCAGCTTTGCGTGATGCTGATGACGGCCGCCTTGGAAGCGCAGTAAGCCACAGCCGGTCCTTCGCCCCGACGCCCCGCCTGGGACGAGAAGTTGATGATGCGTCCACCTTCCCCTCTCTCCACCATGTGCCGGGCAACGGCCTGCGTCATGAAGATCAGGCCTTCGATATTGACCTGAAATACCCTAGCGGTTCGTTCCCGGGATATTTCCAGGATGGACTCGACCTCGTAAATGCCTGCGGCGTTGACCAGGATGTCGATCTGACCGGCGGTGGCGATAGTGAAGCGTACAGCTTCTTCGATGCTGTCCTGGCTGGTCACGTCAAGCGCCACATCCCAGGCATCAAGGCCGATCGCTTCCGCCACCCGCGCGCATCGTTCACCGTCGAGGTCCGCCACGACAACCCTCGCGCCTTCGGCGGCGAAGCGTTCGCATACTGCCTTGCCGATGCCGCTCGCTCCCCCGTGACCAATGCCACCTTGCCGGAGAGCCGCGCCGTTTCCGCATATGTCATCGCACTGGCTCCCCGGTCGCGTCTGAATCGGCAAAGGTGCCGTGCGCGGCTGCCATAATGAATAGCTTCATGTTTGCTCCTCCCCTTTTGACTGAACGATGATCGGAGCCGCCCTCCTGAGGCGACGCCAATGGGCTAAGCGGATTGCGGGTTCGTCTCCTTCGCCTCGCGAAGAAGAATAGACATGTCGGGGATACCATCGGTGGCCGTCGCACCCTTAAGGCAGCGCCCAGCTGCGGCATGGGCGACGGCGCAGATATGCTCGACAGGCCAATTCTCATGCAGGCCATAGAGCACGGCGGCGCAGAAAGCGTCCCCTGCGCCGACGGTACTGACGATGTCGTCGGGATCGACAGGTCGTGAGCGCGTGATGATCGGGGAAGCGCCAGGCGCAAACCAGAAGCAGGTTTCCGGTGCGTGGATGATCGCGCCCTTGGTGACGCCTGCGGCAAGCAGGCGCTCGCCCGCTTCCAGAAGCCCCGCCTCGATCAAGTCTCCCTTCTCATCGCGAACGATCACGCCGGTTGCCCGACCCGCCTCCATCTCGTTGATGATCAGATAATCACAGAAGGGCAGAGCGACGCCGACCTTGGCCGCAAATTCCGGGTCTTCGCTCGATACGAAATCCACGCAGGTCGTAAGCCCGGCGCGGCGCGCCGCTTCCAGCAGGCGCGACGCTCCCGAACGACCGTCGGGACCTATTCGGTCGAGACCCGGCAACAGCATGAGATAACCGAGATAGAACAGCCGATAGCCGGCCTTGGCGAAGGCTGCTGGTGAGACAAGCTCATCCGTGACGGCATCGTTGGCGCCGCCATGATAGAAGAAGGTCCGGTTCTGGCCGGGCACATTCATGACATGCGTATGCGCCGTCACCCGGTCGGCAAGCGCCGTCAGCCCACCGACATCGACGCCGGCAAGTGCAAGGCGGGCCTTGACGATTTCTCCGTCCTGATCGGCGCCGATGCATCCCGCCGCCGCCAGCTTTCCCGGAAATCCAAGCGAGGCCAGATCGGTGACGACATTGGCCGCCCCGCCCCCCACGCCGAGATCCTGGTGCAGGATATGGGCGAGATTGCCCTGTTCGGGCCAATAGGACAGGGTGTGGACGCGATCGACGATGAAGTTTCCCGCGCAAACGATGCCGCCCTGCTTCTGACTGTCGCGATCGCAAACCTCCTCCCCGGCTCGCATCAGCTGACTCCTTCGTTCCACAAGGGTCTCAGCGGCGGCTCGTCTTCCTCGATCGCGGCAAAGCGCCCGATCGGCTTCAGAAAGAAATTATCGCTGTTGTCGTCGTTGACCTGGCTGACCTCGCCGACAAGGACAGGTCCGCCCGCTTTACTGCCGTAAAAGCGATGGTAAAGCCCGGTGCGGATCGTCACGCTCTGGCCGGGCTGGAGAATCAGCGGTTCCCATGCCGCGAGCCGGTGCGGCAGCCCGTCTACCGGAACCGTCACATCATCCTTCAGCACATTGCCATCGGCATCGGTTGCGGCGAATTCGATGACGAGATCGCCGCCGGCGCGATTGATGATGTCTTCCATCTTCGCGGCATGACGGTGCGTCGGCGTGACCTGCCCTTCGCCAACGAAGAGCAACTTTTCGGCATAGGTCCGTTCACCGAAGACCTCAACGATGCCATTGCGCAGGCAGAACAGCACGAGACCGCATTCGGCAAACCGGTTCGAGCCGAAATCGGTGACATCCCAACCCAGCTGATGGGCGCGCAAATAGGCTGATGCCTCGGGATGAGCGGCAAAATCCGCCGCCGTCCAGGAGCCCCATGCCGGCAGGGACCAATGCCAGCGCTCGAGGGTCTCGGTTGCCCGCAGCAACGCGGCGTTGATCTCGGAGCGCTGCATCAGGCTGACGCCCCGTCATAGGCGACCGGTACCACGACGTCCTCGCGACCGGATTTGAGGGCTGCCGTCAGGACCGCATGATGCGCCTGCGCCTCGGCCGGCGTCGCGCAGCCGAAACCGTTGGCATTTCCGCCGGCAAGCTCATCGACGAAGGCCGCCCACATCTGCTGTATGGCGTCGGCAAAACCGAATTCGAAGATCTTGCCTGTGATGGCTGAAAACAGCGAGCCATAGCCGAGATCCTCGGTGCTCCAGGCCTGGGCACCGCCATTATAATCCATCCACTGCCACTGGCGCGGCGACTTCGTGCTGAAGAATGCGCTCTTCTTCATGCCGAGAACGCGGATGTACCAGGTGTTGGATTCGCCGGGCGCGATGCGCCAGGTTTTCAGCACCATCGGGAAATCCTGATCCCCGGCGCGCACGCGGCTGCTGATCGTGGCATTGTCCCAGGTCGTGCAGGGCAACATGCCGCCCTTGCCGTCAGGACGTTCGGTGACCTTCTTGATCAATTGCGCGTGCAGGGTGGTCGGGCGCCAGCCGAGACGCAGCGGCACGTGCAGCACATGCATGCCGAGATCACCCATGCAACCGTAGTCGCCATTGATATCGGCCATGCGCTTCCAGTTGATCGGCTTCTGCCGGTCGATATCCGAAGAGTGCAGGAAACCCGCCTCGACTTCGATTATATCCCCCATCTCGCCGCTTTTTGCGAGCGCGATGACCTTCTGTGCGCCGGGGAAGAAAGGCATTTCCGACGAACAGCGGACCAGGAGTTCGGGATGCTCGGCGAGAACCGCCATGATTTCGCGGTTCTGAGCGGCGTCCATGCCGAAGGGCTTTTCCCCGAGAAGATGCTTTCCGGCCTTCAGGATGTCGATGTAGAATTGCTGGTGCAGCACATGCGGGACAGCGCAATAGACCGCATCGACCTCGGGATTGGCCAGAAGCTCCTGATAGTCGGCGGTGAACTGGCGAACAGTCGGCACATGATCCCTGAACCAGTCGAGCAGCGTCGCGTTGGTATCACAGACGGCGACGATTTCGGGTCGCGCCTTCACATCGGCCAGATGCAGCCAGCGCGCCGCAGCACTCGCGAACTCGCGCCCCATAAGACCGCAGCCGATGACGCCGAAGCGGAATATTTTCGTCATGACATCTCCTCCCAGACGCGCGTCAGCCAATATGCAACAAGGCTTGCTCGACGGAAGCCTTGTCATGGACGATCGCCATCAAGGCCCGCGTCATGCCGCCGGGATTTTGATGCTGGATGACGTTGCGGCCATAGACGATGCCACGGGCGCCCTGCTCCATCAACTGCTTGGTGCGGATCAGGATTTCCTGATCCGAAACGCGGCCGCCGCCGCGCACGAGCACCGGCAGGCCCTGGGCGATTTCGACCACACGGTGATACTCCTCGACATTGTCGCAGGGGTCGGCCTTGATGATATCGGCGCCGAGTTCGGCCGCCTGGCGCACAAGCGGCAGGATCTTGTCGATCGCGCCATCGACCATGTAGGCGCCCTTGGAATTGTCCTGCATGACAAGCGGCTCGACCATCAGCGGCATGCCGTAGATCTCGCATTCGCGCTTCAGGCTGTTCACGTTACGCACGCAGGCGCGGTAGACTTCCGGCTGGTCCGGCAGCATCAAAAGATTGACGACGACACAGGCTGCATCCAACGCAACGCCCTGTTCCACCGCCCTGTCGATCATCTCGGAAAACAGCTGAGACGGCAGAGGATTGCCATAGATGTTGGCGATGTCGGTGCGCAGCACCAGTGCCGGACGATGCTTGCCGGGGATCGCCTGCAGAAGGGGTGCCGTCCCCGGCGGGAGCTGAATGGCATCCGGCGCCGCGTCCGCGATCACCTCGATCGCCGTCTTCATGTTCTCGATGCCGGCGAGGAAGGTCCGTTCGTTGAACATGCCGTGATCGATAGCAACGTCAAAACAATTCCCAGACACGCCGAAAAGTCGGTTCAACCGCGCGGATTTCATCAGCTTCCTCCCAATATGGCAACGTTTCCACATCTGGATAAACGCCGCTGGAATGCGAGTCAAGATTATGTGGTAACGTTTCCATACTGGTTTCCGTGTGTGAACGAGGCGCTACACGCGCCTCATTCCGGAAGGACTACCAGCAGGTGAACCCTGCATCGACGTTGACGATCGCCCCAGTCATGAGGCTGGCCGCGTCCGACGCAAGGAAGAGAACGGCGCTTGCAACCTCCTCCGGCGTACCCATCCTCCCCATCGGCGTGTCGGCGAGCCAGAGCGGAATACGCTCGCGATTGGCTTCGACGGCCACCACCATCGGTGTCTCGATGTAGGTGGGCGCGACGGCGTTTACCCTGATGCCGTGGTGCGCCCACTCGGCGGCCAACGAACGTGTGAGGTGATGGACTGCCGCCTTGGAGACGTTATAGGCCGTCTGAGGCTGAGGCCGATTGCAGATGTGACCCGACATCGAGCCGAGGTTGACGATGGCGCCGCGTTTCATCGAAATCATCGGACGACCGAAGGCGCGCGAGCACCAGAAGACGCCGTTGAGATTGACGTCCATCATGCGCAGCCAATCCGCGTCGGTGAGAGCCTCCGCCGGGATGCCGCTCTGGCCAATTCCGGCATTGTTCACCAGGATCGTCGCCGGCCGGCCGTCATCGGCAAGCTCAGCCGCGATTGCGTCCATTCGGGCCGCATCGGCGACGTCGCCCACCCGGAGTTCGATGTCGTAGCCTCTGTCGCGCAGCGCAAGCGCTTGCTCAGCGTCGGCCTCGCTGCGTTCGATGACGACGACGGCGGCGCCCGCCTCCGCCAGCGCCTCGGTGCAGCAGAGCCCGATCGCACGCCCTCCGCCCGTGACCACCGCCCGTTCGCCGTCGAGGCGAAATTTCTGCTGGTAGCTCATCTCACGTCTCCTCAAATGTCAAAGGCGCTTGGAAGCACCACGATATCGCGGATGGTGACGTTGCGCGGCCGGGTCAGCATGAAGATGATCGCATCGGCGACTTCCTTCGGCTCGATCAAGGCTCCGGCCTCCTTCGCCTTGCGAAGGTTTTCCTCCGGCCAATCCGCAAGCAAAGCACTGATCACCGGTCCTGGAGAAACCGACCCCACGCGAATGCCACTTTTCAGAAGCTGGCGTCGCATCGTCTGGACGAAGCATGTCATCGCCCATTTCGATGACGAATAGACAGGCTCCCATGGAATCGCCGAGTGTCCGGCGACGGAACTCGTGACGACAATGTCGCCGGTGCCGCGTTCGATCATGTGCGGAATGACGTTTCGAACGTTCTTGATGACGACATTGACGTTGAGATTGAGCATCCGATCGATGGTATCGAGATCGGTCTCCATCAGGTCGCCGCCGATATAGGTGCCCGCATTGGCATGCAGGATATCGAGTTTGCCCGTCTTCGACAGGACGCCCTCGAGCAATCCCGCGCATTGGTGCGAATCCAGCAAGTTGATCACGAGCGGAATAGCGCGCTCGCCAAGCCGGGCACAAACCGCCTCAAGGGCCTTCTCATCGCGGTCGACGAGGACGACCGTCGCGCCAGCGGCGAGCATTGCCTCCGTCGAAGCGAGCCCTATTCCGGACGCTGCGCCCGTGACCGCCGCGACCTTCCCATTCAATTCCGTCATCGATTGTTCCTCCTGTCTTGATCCTGATTGTCAATTCTTCCCGACGCCGCAAGCGGCATGATAGTCCGAGAGGCTCTTCGTCACTCTCCAGATTAGAACCTGTTCCGGATCGAGCGGCGCATCTGCGAAGTCCTGTGCGGCCGGCATGTGCTGCCACAGCAATGGCAGCGGTACGATTTGCCCTCGAATGGCCTCGCACAGCTGCCGGACGGCATATTGTGCTTCAGTCGACGCCCAATAATAGCGGATGCGGTCGGACAGCGAATAGTGCCGCAACCAGCGCATCTCGGCGTCTGTGCCATGGTAGTGGCGGCTCCAGTCGCCCGGCTGATCAAGCATCAGCGCTTCCATCGCCGCATACAGCGGACGCTGGCCGTAATCGGGCAAGAGGTCCGAAGCGATCGCATCCAGCGCGTAGAGCGCCTCGCGCAGGACGAAGGTCAGCTCGGGACCGACCTTCAGAATGGGAAAGCCGTCCTGCACCAGCGCGGTCAACGGCCGGGTCCCCTGATAATCCGTCGAGTGCGCCTCGAAGACGAATTGCGGTTCGTCGGTGAGCACCGATTTCAGCGCGTCTATCTTGCTGCGGTCGTACTGGATGACATTCTGATTGCCGAACTCGACGCCCGGCTGAACGACCAGCCCGATGGCCCGTTCAAATGCTTGGCCGAGTCCGGCCTCCGCAAAGATCCGGCGGTGGACTTCGATCGTCTCCAACGCCGCCGCGGCGGCCGTCGGTTCGATGGTTGTCAGGGCGTGGTCGGCTCCGCCCGGCGGCGGCACTTCGGTGCCGATGACGTAAACCGGCATTGCGCCGCCGCTCTTCTTCGCCGACGCCTCAGCGACCGCCGCAAGCCGGGCGGCGCGATGGGCGGTGGTTTCGTCGTCGAGCGCCACCGGCTCGCCCTTGCAGCCCATCGAGGCGTCGAGGTGAATCTTGCGAAACCCGGCCTCGACATAGGCGGCAACCATCTTCTCCGCCTCGGCCATGGCCTCTTCTGCCGAGCGGTCGCGCCAGGGATTGGGGCCGAGGTGATCGCCACCGAGAACGATCAGATTTTCGGGGCACCCCTCCTCGACTGCTATTTTGCCGACGAGGGATGCGAAGTCACTTGGCGTCATTCCGGTGTAGCCGCCGAGGTGATTGACCTGGTTGCAAGTCGCTTCGATCAGGACGGTGCTCTCGTGTTGCCGCCCGTGTCGGAGTGCTGCTCGAAGCACGATGGGATGGGCCGAGCATACGGAGGTCACGCCTCTCGGGTGGCCTTCGATCCTCAGCCTGGCCAGTTCGTTGAGATGCACCTGCATCACGGGCGCCTTTCCGTTGAAGCGATAAACGCATCGAGTTCTTGCTGAGTGCCGGCGCCTTCCATCGGACCCAGGACCGTCACGTTGCGGGCGCCGGCGGCCGAGGCATAGGTCAGAGCTTGCTGCGGAGACATTCCGAGCCGCCGGCAGGTGAGATAGGCACCGCCGAAGCAGTCGCCGGCGCCGGTCGGGTCGACCTCTTGAACGACAAATGCCGGAGCGTCGATGCGGTCTCCGTCCCTGCCGAAATAGGTCGCGCCTTCGGCGCCGCGCTTCAGCACGATCTCCTTGACGCCGATCTCGAACAAGCGGCGGATCGCCTCTGCCTCGCCTTCGACACCTGCGGCACGCTCAAGCTCCTCTCCGGATGGCAGAAGCAGATCGGCGGCAGCGACAAGCTTGGAAAAGCGGCGCTCGGTATCCTCATCCAGCTTCAATTCCTTGCGAATGTTCGGATCCACCGAGAGCGTTCCCCCGCGTGCCTTGACGATGTCGACCGCCTTGTCGATCACCTCGCGCGCACTGGGGACAGATAGAGCCGAGCCCATAACGTGAAGATGGCCGCTCCGATTGATGAGATCACCGACCGTTTGAGACCAGCCGAAGCGTGCGGCTGCTGATTTGGCGATGTTATAGACGAAATCCCGGGAGCCATCCTTGCGGTAGCGGACAAAAGCGCTGCCTGTGGGATAGTCCGGATCGATCGAGATCGTCGAAACATCGACGCCGTCGCGTTCGAGGCGATCGGTATTGACACGCCCGAAATCGTCATCGCCGACGGCGCCGACCATTGCGGCCTTGCCGCCGAGGCGCCCGCATTGCGAGATGAAGATCGCCGGCGCTCCGCTCGCGAACGGACCGACAAGCGGCTGGGCTTCAAGAAAACCGTCTCCGACCGTCGTGGCGACGATCTCGACGAGGATCTCCCCCACGCAAACGGTAGGACCAAGCGGGTCCGGAGCCAGTACTGAAGTCATTTGCAATCCTGCTTTCGATCGTTCTTGTCTTCAACTCGTCGCCGACTGGATCGGCGCACCGTCCTCGCCGCCGAACTCCTCGCTCTCCAATGACAGAAAGCGCTGGTGCAACATGCACGCTGCCCCGAAGGCGGAACCGAACTCCGCATCATCGTCCACAACGATGTCAGGCGTGGGAAAAGGTATGCTCTGCCCCTCCGACATGTGGACCGCCACGCGGGCGGCCACCATCGGGTAGAGGGATGCCACGGAGCCACCCAGCACGATCCTGTCGGGGTCGAGCAGACGACAGGCCTGCAGCAATGCGTAAGCGAGATGGCGCGACCAGGTTTCGGCGATATTGACCGCGGCCGGGACGCGATCATGAACGTCGCCAAGGAACTCCTGCAGATCGACGTGCTTACGTCCAATAGCCTCGCGATACTGCCTGATCAGCACTTCGCGACCGATCAGCTGCTCAAACTTCTGACCGCCGCTTCCCGGCACCAGAGTGTGGCCGATTTCTCCCGCCAGGCCGTGGCCGCCCCGGAACAGTTTGCCATCGATCATGATGCCGCCGCCAACGCCCGTTTCCATCAGCAGGAACAGGGTTACGCCTGAGACGCCGTGACGATAGCTGTCGCCGATTGCAAACGCGTTGGCGTCGTTTTCAACCGCGATCGGGACGGCGGCCGGGACGGCGGCCAGGAAGGCGGATCGACCGATCTCCTTCAACGACACCTCCCGCCAGCCGATGATGGGTGCGAGGGTGACAATTCCGTCCGGCCGGATGTGGGCCGGCGCCGAAATGCCGAGACCTTTGCACCGTCCAATCATCCCCTTCGCCATCGCGCCGATGATCAGCTCGACGCCCCGCGCCACGGCCTCCTCCACCGTCGAAGACGGCGTGTCGAACGCGATTTTCCGACATGCCCGGACTTCGGCGGAGAGATCGACAACTGCAGCCGATATATGCTCAACGCCAATCTCGATCCCGACGAAGAATGCGGCATCGGGGACAAGTTCGAGCATGATACCAGGACGCCCGGCACGGGAATGTTCCAGGCGCTGCTTGCCGCTCTCGTCCGACTCCTGAACGAACCCGCCTTCCGTGAGTTCGGCGACGATCTCTCCCGAGGATGAGCGATTCATCCCGAGCTTGCGGGCGAGATCCGCCCGGCTGAGGCTTCGGTGGGCATAAATCGTCTGCAAGGCGGCGACGATATTGTTCTGCCGGATCCTGCGCGGCGAACTTCCGATGGAGACGGTGTCGTTCATATTTCAATTCCCTTCAGTCGGCCCAACCCTTACACGACTGGAACAGGCTGTCAGAGGGATAATCAGGGCCGCGCGTTTGTGGCGCGGCGGCGCTTGGCCTCGTCATATTTCAGCTCGATGTAGCGCTTCGCGTGCGCGGCAAGCGGATCATTATCCTCCCAGGTGTCGCGCCAGATCGCGCAGGCGAGCGACAGGCCTTCGTCCACGACCGTCGTCGAGAAGCTCTCGAACACGATGTCGCGCTTGTAGTCGATGTCGAGCAGAGCGTCGAAGATCAGATCGAAGTTGATGACGCCGTCGCCGAGGTAACCGCGGTTGCTCTCGCCGATGTGGAAGTAGCCGATCTTGTCGCCGGCCAGGCGGATCGCGGCGGCCGGATTGGCTTCCTCGATATTCATATGGAACGTGTCGAGGTGGAGTCGGACATGCTCCGATCCGGTCTCGGCGATGAACTTCAGCCCCTGCGCCGCCGTATTCAGCAGGTTCGTCTCGAACCGGTTGACAATTTCCAGGACGAGGTCGACGTTCGCTTGTCTCGCGACTTCGGCGGTCGCGGCGATCGCGGCGACGCTGTTGTCCCAGCCCCTCTTTGTCGGCTGGCGATTGTACTTGGTGTGCGCGGAATAGAGAATTCCGCCCAGCTTGTTGCCGCCGATGTCGCGGACCGCACGAACGGCGTCGGCCAGCGTCTGCTTGCCGGCGGACACCGCAGACATGTCCTCGCTCGACACGTCCCTGTCGACCGGCAGGCCCATCGTCACGCCAATCTCCACGTCAAGCGACTGCGCAAGCTTTGCCAGTCGATCGAGATTGAATTTCTCGGGGCGGAGATAGGCAAATTCGATGGTGCGATATCCGTGTTCGGCCGTCTTGTTGAGGGCCATCTCCAGCCCTTCCTGCGTTTGGCCGCCTGTCCATACAAATGAATGGATACCCAATCGACGCATAGCCTTTTCCTCCAAAAAATGCCTTTGGCTGCGCACAGTGCTATGCCAATTAGTTCGGCAAGACAACAAATAATTTTGGCTGCAGTTTTTTTGCTGCTTTGCAAAATTACTTTGCGATGCAATATATTACGCTTCTTGCGATTTGCATCGCACCCTCCGCGGGAATTTAGTTTCTGCAAAAATCAATGGGATAGATCATCTATTTGCATGGCTAGACAACAAATGTTGCGTCGTCAGTTTTTTTGGCCTACACAAAGGACCGGCGAAATGATCTCGCTGCACTTTGGGAGGATTGAAAATGAATTATGCTTTGAAGGCTAGCGCGCTTGCGCTGACGCTCGGCCTCGCCACGACTGCTTCGCCGGCCTGGGCTGACTTCTGGTCCGACGCCGGCGCCAAATTCAAGGGCGTGACACTGCACGGCGTCACCGAAAGCACCCCGCCATCGAACTACATCAGGAACGTTCTCGCTCCGGAATTCGAAAAGAAGACCGGCATCAAGGTCGACATCGAGACGACGTCCTGGGATCAGATGTACGACAAGGCCATCAAGGACATGGAAGCCAAGACCGGCATCTATGACATGGTCTACATCGAGCAGGACATCATCTACTCCTATCTCGCCAGGAATTTCCTCGTCGACATCACGAAGACGCTGAAAGAACAGCCTGATCTGAAGGCGCCGACCTACGACGACGCCAACTTCACCAGCTTTGCCGACTACTTCAAGGACTCGAGCGGCGATCTCTTCGGCGTTCCGATGGAAGCCTTCCTGAAGGCGTATCTCTATCGCAAGGACCTCTTCGACGATCCAAAGATCAAGGAAGCCTTCAAGAAGGAAACAGGCAAGGACCTGAAGCCGGCGACCACACACGCGGAATACACCGAGATCGCCGACTTCTTCACGAAGTACGGCAAGGACAACGGCATGGAGCTCTGGGGCACGACCGCTCAGGCACATACAGGCCATCCGGCGTCCTGGTATGAATTCTTCGAGTCCATCGCGCCGACCTTCGGCGTCTACAATTGGGGCATCGACGCCAAGAACAATTATGCGGCGACGGTCGAACATGGCGGCGCAATGAACGGCGACAAGGCGAAGGCCGCGTTGAAGTACTGGCTGCACCTGCGCGACATCGCGCCTCCGGAATCGACGCAGTCAACCTGGACGGAAACCGCAACGACCTTCGCCGCGGGCCGCGTCGCCCAGGGCCTGATCTACGGTGAGAACGCCGCGTGGATCGCAAGCGATCCGGCGCAGTCGAAGGTGGTCGGCCAGGTCGGTTTCGCTCTGCCGCCGCTCGAGCCCGGCGTGCTGGACGACGCCAAAGCCGGAAAGGGCTATATCGGCTACTACGATGGCGGCGCCTTCGGCGTTCCGGTCACGTCCAAGAACAAGGAAGCGTCACTGCTGTTCCTCGAATTCATCGGCCAGAACGAAGTGCAGCCCGATTGGGCGATCGCCGCACCGCGCATCACCAACAAGGCAACGTTCGACGATCCGAAGGTGAAGGAGATGGACGTCAAGCTCGGCGGCTTCTACACAATGCTGAAGGACGACGGCAAGCTCTTCGCCGGCGCTCCCCCCTACCCCTTCCATGCGCAGGTGCGTGAAGCGACCGCTCCTATCTTCTACGACATACTGACCGGCAACATCGGGCCTGATGAAGGCCTCGACCAGATGGCGGGCAAAGCCGAAGAAGAGCTCACCTCGCTCGGTTATCGCAAATAAAGCATCCTCCCCAACTGACGGGTCGTTCCGACGACCCGTCATCTTTCGCTCCTGATGGAGCGGACGTCCACATAGTGTTCAATGGGGGATAGGCGATGCATTCGCAGAAGCTCGGGTGGCTGTTGCTGTCACCGACCATAGTGATCCTCGGACTGTTCGGGATATTTCCGTTCATCTACGTCCTCTGGGTCTCTTTCCATTCATGGAACCCGTTCGCTGCCAATCCGGGCATGGTGTTCAACTGGGCTGAGAACTATCGGCGGCTCGTCTTCGACCCGCAGTTCCTGGCATCGCTCGGCATAACCCTGACATTCGTCTTCTTCGCGGTCGTGTCGGAGCTGGTCCTCGGCTACATCCTCGCCCAGGCGCTGCTCAAGGACTTTCCCGGAAAAGCGGTGTTTCGCACGATCCACACTCTGCCGCTGATCATGGCGCCAATCATTGTCGGCTCCGTCTGGAAGCTGATGACCACGCCATCGATCGGCATCATTCCCTATCTCCTGAGGAGCTGGTTCGGCTACGATCTGAATATCGGCCAGAGCGCGGTTGCGGCCTTCACCGTCACTGTCATCATGGACATCTGGCACTGGACGCCGCTCGTCACCCTCTCGCTGATCGCCGCACTCGTCTCGCTCCCATCAGACCCGTTCGAGCAGGCGCAGATCGACGGCGCCGGCAAGAGCCAAATCTTCTGGCACATCACGCTCCCCCTGATCCGCCCGGCCCTGCTCGCCACGGTGTTCATCAGGCTGATGGACGCGCTGCGCACCGTCGACGAAGTCCTGATGCTGACCGGCGGCGGTCCGGGTTCTTCGACGCGCTACATCGGCGTCCATATCTTCAGGGAAGTCTTTCCCAAGACGAATTACGGCTACGGTTCGGCGATCTCCGTCATCGTCCTCTATCTCACCATCGTCGTCTGCTGGCTGCTCTATGTCGGCCTGATTGCGCCCCGCGTGAAGAGAGGTTGAAGCGATGAAGACCCGTTTTCCCTGGCTTCCGGTCCTCCTGTGGACCTTGATAAGCTTCGTCACCCTATTCCCGATCTATTGGCTCTTCGTCATATCGGTGAAACAGCCGTTCGACCTGTTTTCGACGCCCGATGTCATTCTCCGGAGCTTCTTCTGGAAGAACTACCAGGACGTGCTGACCAACCCGACCTTGCGCGGATACATGCTCAACTCGCTGATCATTTCGTCGGGCAACGCGCTGCTTGTCACGACGCTCGGCTTCCTTGCCTGCTATGCCCTGACGCGCTTCGACCTCGCCGGCAAGGAAAGCATCTTCTTCTGGACGATTACCAACCGCATGGCGCCGCCGGCGGTCTTCCTCCTGCCGCTTTTCCTGCTTTTGACGCAGGTCTACAGGATCGGCGACTTCTCGCTCGCCGATTCCAAGCTGGGCATGATCCTGGTCTATTGCTCCTTCAACCTACCCTTCGCCATCTGGACGCTGCGCCCGACCGTGGAAGGCATTCCGAAGGAATTGGACGAGGCGGCCTATATGGACGGCGCGAGCCCATGGACCGTCCTCTATGATATCATCTTTCCTTTGGCTCGGCCCGGACTTGCGGTGACGCTGATCCTGACCTGGGTGTTTGCGTGGAACGAATATCTGCTGGCGGCGACGCTCACCAACTTCCATGCGCGGACACTCACCACCGGCCTGTCGGAATATGTGACGACGACGGGGACGGCCTGGGGCATCATGGCCGCGATCTCCATGCTGACCTTGGTTCCGGCGCTCATCGTCTTTTCAGTGGTGCAGCGTCACATCGTCGCCGGCCTGACCTTCGGCGCCGTGAAAGGATGAAACGATGACGTCTCAATCAGAAAATAACGAACCCAAGCCAGGCTTCCTGCCGATCGAAACGAACTGGTTCGACCGGCTCTTCATCTCGATCGTGATCTGGGTCGCGCTCTCCCTGTTCTGGATGCGGTTCATCGAGCCGTTCGGGCTTTCCGTATGGTTCGCGGCGGCAATCTCGGCAGTCCTCGGCGCCTATATCGTCTGGAAGGGATGAGATGATGAATTCCGTCAACGCCATCAAGTCACTACAGCGCCGCGCGTCTTCTCAGACGCGCAAAGGACGCTGTAGCATTTTAAATTTCTGCATAATTTTACCCTTAAATCGATCCGATTTAAGGAATTATGCAGTAGCCGTGCTGCTTTAGGGGGAACGACATTGGCAAACGTACAGGTTAGCGACGTCACCAAGAAATATGGCTCTCTTCAGGTCATGCACGGCGTCAGCGTCGACATCGAGGACGGCGAGTTCGTCGTCCTGGTCGGTCCATCCGGCTGCGGCAAATCCACCCTGCTCCGGATGATCGCTGGGCTGGAGACGGTCAGCAGCGGAGATATCCGGATCGGCAGCCGTGTCGTCACCAACGCTCCCCCGAAGGAGCGTGACATCGCGATGGTGTTTCAGAGCTACGCGCTCTATCCCCACAAGACTGTCGCCGAGAATATGGGCTTTCCGCTGAAGATGGCCAAGCGTCCGAAGGCGGAGATCGCCGAGAAGGTCGGCAGGGCAGCCGAGATCCTCGACCTGACGCGTTATCTCGACCGCTATCCGAAGCAACTGTCGGGCGGACAGCGTCAACGCGTGGCAATGGGCCGTGCCATCGTTCGCGATCCGCAGGTCTTCCTGTTCGACGAGCCGTTGTCGAACCTCGACGCCAAACTCCGCGTCACCATGCGCGTCGAGATCAAGGAGCTTCACCAGCGGCTGAAGACCACCACCGTCTACGTCACGCACGATCAGATCGAGGCGATGACGATGGCAAACAAGATCGTGGTCATGCGCGACGGCCGGGTCGAGCAGATCGGCAAGCCGCTCGATCTCTACGACTTCCCCGTCAACCTCTTCGTCGCCGGCTTCATCGGCAGCCCATCGATGAACTTCCTTCAGGGTCGCATAGCCACAAGCGACGGCAGGAAGATCGTCGTCACCGACCAGGGCATCACCCTTCCGATGGCGGACACAAATGCGGATGAAGGAAGAGCCGTTACCTACGGCATACGACCGGAGCACATCACGATCGGCGAAGAGGGAGTTCCGGTCGAGGTATCGGTGTTCGAGCCGACGGGTTCCGAGACACTGATCTTCGGCCGCACGGGAGGCGTGCCGATCGACGCGCTGATCCGCGAGCGTATCGAGGTCGATCCCGGACGGACGATGTACTTCCACATCGATCCCCGACGTGCGCATATCTTCGATCGGGAAACAGGCCAGAGACTGTAGGAGAACGACCCATGGAGTTCAAAGGAAAGACTGTGATCGTGACCGGCGCCGGCAAAGGCATCGGACGCGAAATTGTAAGGATGCTCGTCGAACGGGGTGCGCAGGTCGTCGCCCTGACCCGCAGTGCCGCCGACGTCGAAGCGCTGCGAGGGGAGTTCGGCTGCCGGGCAATCCAGGTCGATCTCGCGGAAGCCGATGCGACCAGACAGGCTGTCATCGCTGCCCTTCCCGCAGATTTCCTTATCAACTGCGCCGGCACGACCGAGCTTCAGCCGTTCCTGGAAACAACCGTCGAAGCCTTCGATCGCCTTGTCGCGGTCAACACGCGTGCTCCGATGATCGTCGCCCAGGAATATGCCCGTTCGCTGATCAAGGAAGGCCGTCCAGGCGCCATCGTCAATGTCTCGTCGGTCGCATCCTTCGTCGGCATCCCCGACCACGCCGCCTATTGTGCATCGAAGGGTGGATTGGATGGCTTGACGCGGGTCATGGCAAAAGAGCTTGCGCCTCACGGCATCCGCGCAAACGGCGTCCACCCGACGGTGACGTTGACGCCAATGGCGGTGAAGGCATGGAGCGATCCCGAAAAGGCCGCGGGGATGATGAAGCGAATTCCGGTCGGACGCTTCGCGGAGCCGGCAGACATTGCCGAGGTTGTTCTTTTCCTGCTCTCAGACCAAGCTGCCATGGTGAACGGCATATCGATGCCGGTGGACGGCGGTTACATGATTGCCTGAAGTTCAGGACTAACGTGCAGTACGACCCTGCCGAGTAGTACGATTCTGCGATTGCAATACGGGAAGCGGCGAGGTTGACCGCCGCACCAACCGGCGCAGCTCATCTTGATCGACATAATGATCCGTCACTCCGGCCTCTTTATCCGGATGGCTGAAGACAAGACCGTCGGAGTCCTCAAGCTTTAGCGCTTGCTCCGTATTCATGATCCCCAGTGCCTGACGCTCGTACTCGGACTCGAGCGCCGCCTCGACGATGGCTTTTTTCTTGCGCATGTCCATTTCCTCCGTTCCTCAAATGATAACGGACGGCTGGACTCGCGGTTCCCATCAGGGCATCACGATATGAGACCCGTTGAAACGAACGCCCGCCGATACATGGCCCGCCAGCGCGCGGGCCGAACTGTTTTTATGCCCTCGCTGCGAGGTTTGGCGCTGCCACCAGCAAGCCACTACGGCCGCCAAACACGATAGCGGCCACAACCGGCAAGATAGGCAGAGGAACTGCGATCGTTTTGACGGGTCCTTTTATTCGTCAAGCAGTTCCCGCAGCGAAATATTTTTGACAATCAGCAAATTCTCACGAATTCGACCTCCAGCAGCTTTCCTAATTTTTCGATGCTGCTCCCAATGTGTCCGACGCCGACTGCGCAATGATGCGCCGGTCCTTCGGCGTTCCAATTCTCGACGAACGCGCGCGCCCCGATTGGAAATTGATAGCGGCTGTTGGTGTTTCCGATTTCCAGGATCGGCCCGGGCACCGATTGTCCTTCGGCGCACAACAGCTTCACTTTTCCGGCGCACTCCACCACGGAGAGCAGTGTGACCGGGCCATTCTTAACCGACATTTCGACGCTAACGCCGGAGCCGACCTTACCGTGATAGACCTCGAGAGGACGGATCTTGGTTCGACCCTCTGCAATTTTGGTATGGCCTGGGCCGTCATGGCCCATCAGGACCACGTCTGCATCGAAATCCATTGCATAATATTCGGTGAAGGAACCTCCGGCGCCGAAGCTGTCCATGATCTTCATGGCCTGCGCGTTCTTGATCTCATATTCGCCAGCAACCGGTATGCCTTCGGCGGTGAGCATCGAACAACCAACGATTACCGACGTGATGACGTCCTCGTATTCATGCCCGGACACCGATTCATAATAATAGGCGAGCGAGCCGAGACGCTTCGCGTCGACGAGTTTGCGCAGCGCGACAGCAGTTCTTGCCGCCCGCGCCAGTTCGTCCGGATCGCAATCCGGCTGCACGTCGAATTCCGTTCGGATTCTGTCCAAGCAGGCCGCCACTTCCGCCTCGCCAACATCGCGTCTGAGGCGTGCTAGTTCGTCAATCTCCACCACTTCGATGTGTGTCCCGAATGCCGTGCTTTGGGCTGTGAGATCGGAATAGATATCGAGCATGCCGTTGTAATAGCGCCCCATGACGCCAAGGCGATTATGCGACATGACGTGGGCTACCCGTGCGGCCTCGATCCACTCCTCGATCTCGTTGTCGACAAACGGGTCATCGGTGAGAACGCCTGTTACTTGGTGGAACCGAATGCCCGCTCGAGTGAACACATTGGCAATCTCGGGCACCGGGCATGCAGCGCAGTGCGCCAGCCACTCGCCGGTCATGGCAGTCCTGTTGCCGAGTGCGTTGAAGGAGGCGTAGTCGATCGCACCAGCCGGCTGCAGATTCAAAATAATGACCGGCACCTTTGCACGCCGCACAACCGGCAAGACGGTCGACGATAGAGCGTAGGTGGTGATGTAAAGGAAAATGATATCGACATCGGCCTGGCGAAACAGATGGCCGGCATCGACGGCCTTCTCCGGCGTATCGACGAGGCCAAGATTGACGACTTCGACCCCGGGCCGTTCCAGCTTGGACGCGACGACATGTACATATCCGCGCAGCCTTGCTTCGAGACCGTCAAACTGCGGCCAATAGGCCTCCAGACCGATCCCGAACAGGCCGGCCTTCAAAGGGCGATCAGACATTCCATTTTCTCCTGGAATAATAGCGGGGTCAGCCCTGCAGGCGGACACGAAGCTGGTCGAGGCCCACGGCCAGAAGCAACACGACACCGCGCGTGACATCCTGCCAGAAACTGGACACGTTCATGAGGGTCAGGCCGTTGTTCAGAGTTCCGAGGATCAGCACCGCAATCAGCGTACCCCAGACGCTTCCCCGCCCGCCAAAGAGGCTCGTGCCTCCAAGAATGATCGCGGCGATGATCGTCAGCAGATGCTGACTTGCTGCATTCGGGGCTGCCGCGCCGAGCATTGCTGCAAGAATGATACCGGCGGCAGCGCCTGAAATGCCTGAGATCACGTAGAGGATCATCTGGGTGCGCTCGACAGGCACGCCGAGAAGGCTGCTGGCCTCGGGATTGCCGCCGGTTGCGTACACAAACCGTCCGAACGGCGTCTTGGCAAGCACGAGCCAAAGGACGGCAAAGACGATCAGCATGACGATGACGGGAAACGGCACGGAAAAGATGCGACCTGAACCAAGCCAGTTGAAGGCCGGCACGAAAAGCGGCTTGCTCAAGCCACCCGTCATGACCATCGACAGGCCGGAGAAGATGCTCATCGTCCCGAGTGTCACGATCAGGGGATTGAGGCGCAGCTTGGTGACGATGACGCCATTCAAAATTCCGACCCCGGCGCCGATGACCAAGGCTGTCAGGCATCCAACCCAGATATTGATCCCGTTGGAATGCATCAATGCGACGATGACGCCGGCCAGTCCGGCAACGGCAGCCACCGACAGGTCGAGTCCACCGCCAATGATCAGCGGCGTTCCGGCTGCGGCCATGAGCCCGATGAAGGCCATGTTGGTGCCGATATTGGCAAGATTGCTCACCGACAGAAAGAACGGCGACAGCATAGCGAAAGCCGCAAGAAGGATGACATAGAAGCCCAGCAGAACCACGATCCCGGCGACCGGTCTGGCAAGGATCTCCGTCATCGACTGGCGTTGGCTGGTCGGCTTGGGTTCGCCCGCAACGATCGAGTTTGACTTGTTCATGCTTTCTCCAATTCGTTCGCAGCAGCCACGGAGTGCGACTCCGCCGCCTGCATCAGCTCGGCGGCCGATGCATTGGCTCCCAGTGCGGCCACGGCCCGGCCCTCTTCGAAGACGATCGCTCGGTCGGCAAGACCGGCGACTTCCTCAGCGTCCGATGAGACGAGGAGTATGCCCAATCCGTTCGCTGCGAGCCGGCGGATCTCCTCATAAATCTCTCGTCGAGCGCCGAGGTCGACCCCGCGGGTCGGTTCCTCGAGAATGAGCAGCTTGGGGTCGCCGAGCAGCCATCGCGCCAGGCACACTTTCTGCTGGTTGCCGCCGGACAGGAGTCTTATCTCCTGCTCCGGACCCGTCGTCTTGACGCGCAGGGTGCGGATCCAGTGTTGCGACATTGCCCGCTCCCGATTGTCATCGACGAGCCCGAAGCGCGTAAAGCGCGTGAGGTAAGGAAGGGTCGTGTTGGTACGGACGGTGAGGTTGGCGATCAGGCCTTGCCGCTTGCGCTCGGCTGCAACGAAACCGATACCGCTTTGAATGCTTGCCCGCGGGTTCGACAACGCCGTTTCGGCTGTCCCCATCCGGATTGAACGGACCTTTGCCTTGGGCTCCGCCCCATAAACGGCTCTGCCGACCTTCTCAATCCCGGAGCCGATCAGGCCGAACGCACCCAGGACCTCGCCGCGGCGCACCGAAAAGGACACGTCGCTGAGCCAGCCTGGCAGCGACAGTCCTTCGACAGCCAGGATCGTCTCGTCCGGCAGGGATTGCGGCTTTGCCGGAAAAAGATCGCCGAGATCGCCTCCCAGCATCGCCCGCAGCACCTCGTCGTGACTGGTGGCGCTCGTCTGGAACTGGCCGCGTACCTCGCCGTCCCGCAACACGACGATCCGGTCGGAGAGGCGAAACACCTCGTCGAGGTAGTGGGAGATATAGATGATCGTGACGCCGTCGGCGCGAAGCGCATCGATCACCCCGAACAGGGTTTCGGCATCTGCTTCTCCGAGTGCAGCGGTCGGTTCATCCATGATCAGAATACGAGCCTGGCCGGCCAATGCCCGGGCGATCTCGACGATCCGCTGCTCCGGAAGCGATAGCGATCCCATTCTCCGGCTCGCAGAGACATGACCGAGCTTCAGTCGGCCGAGCAGCGTCGTCGCTTGCCTCTGCATGGCGGCACGGTCGACGAAACTTATGCCGGCGATCTTGCGCTGGGGCATCGAGCCAAGCGCGATGTTCTCCGCGACCGTCAAGTCCGGATGCACGGACAGTTCCTGCGGCATCAAGCGAATACCCGATGCTATGGCCGCACGTGCCGACGTGATGTCGACTGCGGCGCCATCGATCAGTATCTGTCCGGCATCGCAGGAATAGACGCCGGATAGGATCTTCATCAGCGTGGATTTGCCTGCACCGTTAGCCCCGAGCAGCGCCACGACCTCGCCAGCATCAGCCGAACAGGTGACGTTTTTCAGGACCTGCACGCCGGAGAAGGACTTGGTGACGTTGGTAATTTGGAGCCGCGCTACGCGGCTCCCCGTGCTCGATACCGTCTGCATCAAAATCGCCTCCGACCCCAGATCATTGCTTGGGGAGAATTGCCTCGTAGCCCTTCAGCCAACCCTCTTTTTTCAGACCAGAGAGATAGCTTGCGAACTCTGCCTCGGGAAACGCGTACCCGTCGACCTCGCCTGCGCACGCGAATTCCTTGTAGAATTTGCAGATGTTTGCCTTGGTTACCATCTGATGGGTGACGAAGGTTGCCTCCGGCACGGCCTTGCCGGCGAGCGCAGACAGCGCAATCGGAATGAGATAATTCCCGTAGCTGCCTGGAAACGAACCCGTCGCCGCCACGAGTTTCGGGTCCGTGGCAAGCGCCTCGGCTTCATCCGCGCCGTTGCCGACGGCGATGGCCTGATCAACACGTCCGGCTGCTCGGACGGCCTGCAGCATGCCCATGGTCGCCTGGTCGTTGATGGCGATGATCAGGATCGGCGCTCCTGGCGGAATGCGGCCGAGCACGTTGTTCATCTGGGTATAGGATTCCTGCAGCGTATTCTTCGTATCGATCTCGATGATGCGGTCGGCCGGGAAATCCTTGGTCAGGGCCAGGAAGCCGGCGCGCTGACCTTCCGTGCGCATGCGCGGGATGACGCCCGACTGGGGCAGTGCGCCGATGACGAGGTAGCCGCTTTTTACCGTGTCCGCGCCAAACTGTTTTGCCGCGGCCGTTGCAAGGTAGGACCCACCCATGAAGCCGGACTTGGGATTATTCACGCCGAAGAAGCTTGCGCCGGGCATGGGGATATCGATTGCCGTGACCTTGGTGCCGTCTTGCTTGAACACGTCCATCACGGTCTGACCGAAGTTTGCGTCGGTCTGAAACTCGATGACGTAGTCAACCTTGCGTTCGGCAAAAGATTTGGCATTGGCAAGCGCGGTCGGCCCATCGAGTCGGTTGTCGGCGACGACGAGTTCCACGCCGGCAGCATCGGCGTTTGCCTGAATGCCTTTCTCAACGAGCACGCCGAAAGCGATATCACGCTGAAGATTGGCGAAGCCGATGCTGTACTTGCTGCCGTTTTTCGGAGGCGTCACTTTCGACGCGTCGGCGGCCATGGCCTTGAGAGCCTCGGCCGAGAGCATATTGCCATCGAACTTCGCGGGATCGAACCCGTGGAAATCATCGGCATAGGCAGCAGATGCGGCGAGGCAAGCGGCTGCGACCAGCAGTCTGGCGTGAGTTTTCATATCTATTCTCCTCCCAGCCGCTACCCTCCCCGGCAGCGGCGATAGCTGATGCAATCAGCGTTTCGGCAAATTCGATCGACTTTGCCCTGACCTGATGACGGTACCATCGGCCCCACCTGTTGACACGACGCCAAAATCCACAAAAGTGATCATTTGCATACAAAAATTGATCCTAAAAAGGCGACGTCAAATGACGGAAAACTACTTCGTCTACATGCCTGACAACAGAATTTCTGCAGCATGGGGCTGCACCGCTGTCTCGACGGGCTATTCGGTCATCGCGCCGCACTCCGATTACCCTCCGAGCCGTCATCCGGACGACCATCATTTCAGCTGGTCTCGAGGCCGCATCCTTCAGGCCTATCAGGTCGTGCTGATCAGCGCCGGCAGCGGGAAGCTCGAATTCGGCAACCTGCGCCGACAGGTGCGCGTCACGGAAGGATCGATTTTTCTCCTGTTCCCGGGCGTGTGGCACAGGTTTGCGCCCGATCGGCGAACCGGCTGGACCGAGCACTGGATAGAGTGCCGGGGAACCGCTTTCGATTTTGCAGTGGATGCTGGCCTCCTGCATGTCGAACGCCCGCTCAACCCGGCAAGCGATGAGATCAAGCATGTGTTCGCCGCCATCCATGACCTGGCGCGGCAGGATCCCGTGCTTCATCAGCTGGTGATATCCACGCTCGGGTTGCAGCTCCTTGCGCTGCTCTGCCGGCCGGACGATCTGGCAACCGGCTCCGGCGCGCGCCTCGTCGATCGGGCGCGCATGATCCTGATGGAGCGCTGCGGAACTTCACAATCGGTCGAGGATCTCGCAGCAGAGATGGGGGTGAGCTACCCCTATTTTCGCCGGCTGTTTCGTGAGCAAACCGGGATGTCGGCGAAACAGTATCAAATGAACGTCCGCGTTCAGCGAGCACGCGACTTCCTGGTAAACACCGACAAATCGGTAAAAGAAATCGCCGGCCTGCTCGGCTTTCATTCCGCCTTCCATTTTTCCAGCCAATTCAAAAATGCGGTTGGCTGCGCACCGACGGAATATCGTAGGACCTCTGAGAATTGAGAGGTCTGCCGATCCGTGGCACCGTGCGACCCCAGACGTCCCTCAGTCTGTCTTCGATGTCGGGAACCAGCGGCAGCGTGCTTGATATGGTCCGACAAGGCTGCACGCCGTTTCGCGGCGTAGAAACGAGAGCGGCGGCTCGACGCTGCAATCAGTGGAGAAGCCGCATGTCCGCCAGTCGCTGAAGAGGCGGCGCGCCGCCAATGGGAACCACGATTTTCGGAAGACCTCTTATTTCATTGAAAGCTAATTTGAACTTCGTTAGCTTCCTTTGCGGGAGGACTACAATGCAACACATTGATTCGATTACTGCCGAGCCTATCGCAGCGGCGAAGGTCTGGTGCATCGCGGACTTCTGCTCGCAGCACCGATTGGATAGCAAGGAGCAAGCCAAGCTTACTGCTTTGTTCGGTGAGTTCGCGACCATCAGCGAACTCGTCCACAATGTAACACGTAGATCAAGGTCAAGGTGAAGAGGCCGACCCGGCGAAACGGCTGACGTTCCATGCGCTCACCTGGCCGGCGGCACCAGCGAGCCTGCGATATCGATGATGTCGTCACGCGAGGTGGTCGGGTCTTCCCTGTTCCAGGCCATCACGATATGAGACCCGTTGAAACGAGCGCCCATCGATACACGGCCCGCCATCGCGCCGGCCACGCTGTTTTGGCCCTCTCCACCACGTTTGGCGCGGCTACCAATGTGCTACCACGGCCGCCAAGCAGGCGCCTTTTCCAAGGCCAAAAATTCTCTAATGATGTAAGGAAATCAAAGTGGTGCCCAGGACCGGAATCGAACCAGTGACACGCGGATTTTCAATCCGCTGCTCTACCAACTGAGCTACCTGGGCTAACCTGCTTCCGATAGTGCCTTTCAGAAAAGGAACCGCGGGGCCTTGGTTCACCCCGGAAGCGAGCGGGGTTATAGCATCTTGTTCGCCCATGGCAAGCGTCAAATGACTCTTTTTTGACGGTCTTGCCAGCTTTGCGGATTCATGAGGAAAAATAAGAGCTTCGCGGGCGAAATTCTCTAAAGCGCGTCACGATCTTTCAGATTCGCTCCTCGCGCTTTAGGTCTTTATTTCTATGCATGTCGTTCTCCCAAAACCGCTGCGCACTTTTGGGCGACATGCATTAGTTTTCCTCATCGGGATAATCGGCCTTCGTCTCGTCGTCGGCAACCGGAATGGCATAGGCGCCGGTCAGCCAGCGGGAGAGATCGGCCTCGCGGCAGCGGTTGGAGCAGAAGGGGTAATGTTCGCGGTGGGAAGGTTTGCCGCATTCGGGGCAAGGGCGCGTCTTGCGCAGCGGTTCGACCTTGGCGGCCGGTTTCTTGTCTTCAGGCATATCGGTCGGTCCTAAAGCATGTCGCGTAAAAGTGTGTAGCGGTTCAACGACATGCGTAAAAATAAAGCCTTAAAGCGCGACGCGCGGATCTGAAAGATCGTGACGCGCTTTAAGCATCGGCCGTCGGGCTCAGCCCTCGGGCCACCGGCTATGCACATCGAAGCCTTCGCCGGTCAAAAGCAGAATGGTTTCATAAAGCGGCAGGCCGACGACATTGGTGTAGGAGCCCACCATCTTCTGCACGAAGGTGCCGGCGAGGCCCTGGATGCCGTAGGCGCCTGCCTTGCCGCGCCACTGGCCGGAGGCCAGGTAGTTCTCGATCTCGAAGCCGGAGAGACGCTTGAAGCGTACCTTGGTCTCGACGATCTTCTGACGGACCTTGCGATCCGGGGTCACCAGGCAAACGCCAGTGTAGACCATATGGTTGCGTCCCGAGAGGAGATGCAGCGAGTTCAACGCCTCGTCGGCGAACTCAGCCTTGCCGAGAATGCGCCGGCCGACAGCGACCACCGTATCGGCAGACAGGATATAGCTGCCCTTCCAGGTGATATCGCTCTTGATGGCGGCAAGGGCGGCTTCGGCCTTCTCCGCCGAAAGCCTGCGGGCGAGCGAACGCGGATGCTCCGACTTCTTCGGCGCCTCGTCGATATCCATCGGCATCAGGCGCGAGGGCTCAATGCCGGCCTGGTTGAGCAGGTCGACGCGCCGGGGCGAACCCGAGGCCAGAATGAGCTTGTATTTCAGCGCCATGGAACCTCGACCATCGTCAGACGGGGGCAAAAACCCTTGCAGGACCTTCGGGCAAACTTACTTGAAACGGTAGGTGATACGGCCCTTGGTCAGATCGTAGGGCGTCATTTCCACAAGCACCTTGTCGCCGGCGAGAACGCGGATGCGGTTCTTGCGCATGCGGCCCGCGGTGTGGGCGATGATCTCGTGTTCGTTTTCGAGCTTCACGCGGAACGTCGCATTCGGCAGAAGTTCGGTGACGATTCCCGGGAATTCGAGGACTTCTTCTTTAGGCATATAAGTGTTTTCTTCCTGTGGGTTGAATAGGCAGCGCAGCGCGCGCCTTTAAAATTTGGGCGGAAACTACACAATCAACGAAGGTTTGTGAACCTCGTTGATCAGGCTTTCCTTTATTTGTTTTCATGCCGATTGCGCGGCAATGCCATTTCGTTTGAGTAGCCGGCTTTCGATGAGGCCGGCCAGGTGATCGCGGACCTCGCGGTAGCTCTCCAGAATCTGCTCGCGCGTTCCGATTGCAACCGTCGGATCCATGGTCGGCCAATAGACGACATCGATCGCATTCGACCGTGTCAGCTCGAGTGCTGCATGATGTGCCTGGGGCGACAGCGTGATAATCAGATCGAAGTAATCGTCCTCGAGTTCTTCCAGCGTCTGCGGCTGGCGGCGCCCGAGGGAAAGCCCGATCTCCTCGAGCACGGCATCTACGAAGGGATCGCGCTCGCCGGCGCGAACGCCGGCAGACCTGATATAAGTATTGGCCGGCAAAATGCTACGGGCGATCGCTTCAGCCATCGGCGAGCGGATGGCATTCATCCCGCACATGAAGAGGATGGCGCCCGGCCGCTTTCCCTCCTCGACATCGGCGGCGCGCTCCATTGCCGTCATCCGCGCCAGTAGAGCACGCAGACCAGCGTGAAAAGGCGCCGGGCGGTATCGAAATCGACCTCTATCTTGCCGGCCAGCCTATCCTTCAGCGTCTGCGAGCCTTCATTGTGGATGCCGCGCCGGCCCATGTCGATCGCCTCGATGCGGCTCGGCGTCGACGAACGGATCGCTTCGTAATAGCTCTCGCAGATCATGAAGTAATCCTTGACGATCCGCCGGAAGGGCGTGAGCGACAGGATATGAGTGGCGACGCCGCCGCCCTCTTCGGTGGTGATGGCAAAAACCAGTTTCGAATCGACCAACGAGATATTCAGCCGGTAAGGTCCGCCGACATGGCCGAGTGGCTCGAACCTGTTCTCCTCGATCAGATCGAAGATGGCGACGGCGCGTTCATGCTCGACATCGGGCGTCGAACGGCCGATCGTATCGTCAAGGACGACGTCGCAAAGCCGGAATTCGCCCTTCGCCATGCCCTCACCTTTCGAGGTTGAGGCGGATCGCGACCGACCGCGCATGGGCATCGAGGCCTTCGGAGACAGCAAGGGCGATCGCCGCCGGGCCGAGGGTGCGGAGCTGCTGCGGACCGAGGCGCAGGATCGAGGTGCGCTTGACGAAATCGAGCACCGAAAGGCCGGAGGAGAAGCGCGCCGAACGCGCCGTCGGCAGCACATGGTTCGAACCGCCGACATAATCGCCGATCACCTCGGGCGTATGGGCGCCGATGAAGATCGCGCCGGCATTGCGGATGCCGTCGAGCAGACGATCCGGATCGGCGACGGCGAGTTCCAGATGTTCGGCGGCGATGCGGTTTGCCAGCGGAATGGCCTGTTTCAGATCGGCAACCAGGATGACCGCGCCGAAATCGCGCCAGCTTGCCGCCGCCGTCTCGGCGCGGTTCAGCGTCTTCAGCTGGCGTTCGACCGCCTGCTCCACCGCCTTGCCGAATGCGGCATCGTCGGTGATCAGGATCGCCTGGGAACTGACATCGTGCTCGGCCTGGGCCAAGAGGTCGGCTGCGATCCAATCCGGATTGTTGTCCTTGTCTGCAATGACAAGCACTTCGGAGGGGCCGGCGATCATGTCGATGCCGACGGTGCCGAAGACATGGCGCTTGGCGGCGGCGACATAGGCATTGCCGGGGCCGATGATCTTGGCGACAGGGGCGATCGTCTCGGTGCCATAGGCAAGAGCCGCGATCGCCTGGGCGCCGCCGACACGATAAATCTCCGTGACACCGACGAGCTTGGCGGCGGCAAGCACCGCCGGATTGACGGCGCCGCCGGTGGCGGGAACGGCGATGACGATGCGATCGACGCCGGCGACCTTGGCCGGCACGGCATTCATCAGCACCGAGCTCGGATAACTCGCGGTGCCGCCCGGAACATAGAGCCCGACCGCTTCGATCGCCGTCCAGCGCGAGCCGAGACCGACGCCGAGGTCGTCCTCGTAGATATCGTCCTTCGGCAGTTGCCGGCGATGATGGGATTCGATGCGCAGTGCGGCGAGCTTCAGCGCCCCCAGCACTTCCGAAGGCACCGCCTCGACGGCGGCGTCGATCTCTTCAGCTGTGACGCGCATCGGGACGGTGGCGTAATCGATGCCGTCGAATTTCAGCGAATATTCGGCCAGCGCCACATCACCGCGGGCTCTGATATCATCGATGATGGCGCGAACGACGACGTTCACATCATCGGAGACTTCACGCTTCGTCGTCAGAAAGGCGGCAAAATGCTGCTCGAAACCTTCCGATGCCTGATCCAGCCAGATTGCCAAGGCCGATATTCCTTCTCAACTTGAAACTGCGATGTTCAAACTTTAGGGCGTCAAACACTCATTGTTTTATGCATGTCATTATCCCGGAACCGCTGCACACTTCCGGGCGACATGCATTAGCGGTGGCGAGGCATGGAGGAAGCCTCCCAGGCGCCGCCGATATCGGCCAGTTGGACCTCGATGCATTCGACATCGAGCGCAATCGAGGCGGTGCCGGACAGCGACAGCTCGACCGTGCCCTCCGGCCCCTCGCCCTTCTGCTCGAAGCGCAGCGCCAGCAGCGACAGCACCTCATCGCGTTTTCCACGATCGATGCCGAGCGAACGGACGGCAAGCACGCGCTTGAAAACCAGGGCAGCACGGCGCCGCTCGAAACCCTTGCGCTTGCGCTCGGCACCTTCCCAGACGAAACGATTGGCGGCAAGCGCGAACTGCGCGTCGCGCGGCGACCAGTCGATGTCGCCGACCTTGAAGACGCTGTCCTGCATATGCGCGGACATGATCGCAAGATCCTCGTTATCGAGCGCAACAAGTTTCAGGTCGGTCATTCAGCCTCATCCCATTACCGGCCTAGGCCGGGCACCGCCGGAATGGCGATGCGTCAGACAAGGGAAATAAGGCGCGGCGACCGAATACGCAACCGGGATGAACGGTGCTTACTCGCTGATGCGCTCGACGATGGCGCCGCAGCGGGTCAGCTTCTCCTCGAGCCGTTCGAAACCACGGTCGAGGTGATAGACGCGGGAGACCGTGGTTTCGCCCTCGGCGGCAAGGCCGGCGATGACGAGCGAGACGGAGGCGCGCAGATCCGTCGCCATGACGGGGGCGCCGCGCAGGCGTTGGACACCCTCGATCTTCGCCGTCTGGCCGGACAGCGAGATCCTGGCGCCGAGGCGGGCAAGCTCCTGCACATGCATGAAACGGTTTTCGAAGATGGTCTCGGTGACATGCGAGACGCCGGAAGAACGGGTCATCAGCGCCATGAACTGCGCCTGCAGATCGGTCGGGAAGCCCGGGAAAGGATCGGTGACAATATCGACCGGTCTGATGCCGGCGCCGTTGCGCTTGATGCGCATGCCGTTGTTGGTCGATGAGATTTCCGCGCCGGCGCGGCGCAGCGTTTCCACCGCGGTTTCGAGCAGCGCCACATCGGTATTTTCGAGCACGACGTCGCCGCCGGCCATGGCGACGGCCATGGCGTAAGTGCCGGTCTCGATGCGATCCGGCAGGACGCGGTGGCGGGCGCCGGAGAGCGAGGTGACGCCTTCGACCGTGATCGTCGCCGTGCCGGCGCCCGTAATTTTGGCGCCCATGGCGTTCAGGCAGTTGGCGAGGTCGACGACCTCGGGCTCGCGGGCGGCATTGCCGATGACAGTCGTGCCGCGGGCAAGCGTTGCCGCCATCATCACCACATGGGTGGCGCCGACGGAGACCTTCGGGAAGGTGTAGCGGGCGCCGATCAGGCCGCCGGCAGGCGCCTTGGCGTTGATATAACCGGCATCGATCTCCATGGTGGCGCCGAGCGCCGTCAGGCCTTCGATGAAGAGATCGACCGGGCGCGTGCCGATGGCACAGCCGCCCGGCAGCGAAACACGGCAATGGCCTTCGCGCGCCAGCAGCGGACCGATGACCCAGAAGGAGGCGCGCATCTTCGAGACCAGTTCATAAGATGCGGTCGTATCGACGATGGTGCGGCAGGTGAAGTGGATCGTGCGCGAATAGGAATCTTCCTGGCGCTCGCGGCGGCCGTTGACGGCGACATCGACGCCGTGATTGCCGAGAATGCGCATCAGCAGCTCGACGTCGGCCAGATGCGGCACGTTTTCGAGCGTCAGCGTATCGCTGGTCAGAAGCGAGGCGATCATCAGCGGCAGTGCGGCATTCTTGGCGCCGGAAATCGGAATGATGCCATTCAGCTCATTACCGCCGACGATTCTGATACGATCCATGTGCGCTTACGGGCAGCGCCCGCCTTTCCTGAAATTTCTGCCTTGGAATAAGGAGTGAGGTGTTTAGGGGATTTATCGAGACGCTTCAATTCGCGACGGACGGAACATTACGATTCGTCCATTTTTGCGGCGGGCAGCCCATTTGTTTCGTCGGCTTGGCCGGAACGGCGGGCGCGCACCTGCTGTTTGCGTCGCCCCAGATTTTCCCTGAGCTTGTCGGCGGCGCGCTCGCGGCGCAGTTTCGCCTGTGCCTCGATCGCCTGTTTGCGGCTCTGCTGGCCGGTTTCGGTCTTTTCATTCATGCAACAGGATTAGCCGAATTCGCGCCAATCCAAAAGGCCCTTGCATCCCAATCCACGCGAAGTTGGAATTTGCGGCTTGCGCTTGCCGTCAAGCTGTGGCAATAGCCCCCCGTTCTCGCGATTGAGCCACATGGCTCGCACGGGTCCTGGTCCTGCTGCCGTAGCTCAGTGGTAGAGCACACCCTTGGTAAGGGTGAGGTCGGTGGTTCAATCCCACTCGGCAGCACCAGTTTTCTCTTAGGACAATCAGAGCGACATCGAGCACCTCCCGGCCGTCATCGCTCCTCAATCCAGAACGCCCATCCCCTTTGATTTGGCGGAGGGCTATCGCGATGTTCATTCTGTCGAATTGATTACATCGAGCCTAAGAGCAAACGCGTTAGGCGCTCAAGGCGCTTTGACGGTTAGCACGTTTCTATTCGAAAGCAGCACGGGCCGGCTGAAGAGGATCGCGATCACTCATGTTGCGCCTGCTCACTAGAATCCTAGCCGACCTCGCCGGACACCGCCGCCCTCCTCGATGACGCCGCTGACCGGATCGCGGATACACCAAACAACCGCATTGACAAATCTGGGACCCTATGTAGACTTCTCTACTATGGCAAAAGATGTTCGTCTGACAACGCAAACAATATCGGTTCTCCAAGCCGTGATGGCCCACCGCGTATCCGGGGCTTCCGGTGCGGTGATTGCGAAGGAAACAGGCCTCGCCTCTGGTAGCCTCTATCCAATTCTGAAGCGTTTGGAGGATGCGGGCTGGTTATCGAGCGAATGGGAGAAGGGAGATCCAAGCGAACTTGGCCGACCTAGACGGCGTTTTTACAATGTTACTGGCATGGGCGCGCGCAAGATGAATGCTATAGCAACGACCATGAGCAATGATCTGGAGGATGCTGCATGGGCGTTCTGACGGTTATTGGAGCGTTCCTTGTCGCCCTGATCGTTCCTGCTGTCTCCCGTTTGCTCTCTGACGAGTACAAGGAGTGGCGCCCTCACCTTGTGAGAAAGGTTATTAGATTCTCGGTTCGATTCCTGCCCCAGTCAGAACGTGGCCGCTACGAGGAAGAATTCTCGGCTCACATTGAGGATACCCCTGGCGATCTTAGCAAATTGATTGTGGCTCTCAGCTTGATACCGGCTGCGTTTCGGATGTCGGATCGACCACTCTTAGCGCTTGGACTGAAGCGAGCTTTGGACATTTTTATTGCAGTGGGATCACTGGCGTTGTTGATGCCTTTGCTGATTTCCGTTGCTATCTTCATTCGCATCGAAAGTCGCGGCCCAATCGTCGTCAAGCACACTCGGCTTGGTAAGGGCGGAAAAACGTTTCCCGTCTTTAAGTTCCGCACGATGTACAGCGACAAGAGCTATGATGCACTGGCAGGTCTGGCCTTTAGGAGTGATCCAAGGATCACTAGGACTGGCAGTTTTCTTCGCATCACGAGCATTGATGAGTTGCCGCAGCTTTTCAATGTGCTTCGGGGCGACATGTCCCTTGTCGGCCCCCGTGCGTACCCCCCAATTTGATGGCCGCCGGAATGATGATCGATGAACTCGTTACGGACTACCATTCGCGTTTGCAGATGCGACCGGGCATTTCTGGCTTGGCGCAAATTCGCGGCCTGCGTGGCCCCAGTGAGTACCCTGCAGCCTACAGCAATCGTATCGAGGCAGATCTAGAATACATAAAAAGTTACTCGCTGGCATTAGACCTGAAGATATTGTGGCAGACTGTGTTTTCCCAGTTGAGCCCGCTTTCAGCACCGCTAATTGTCCTTCTAGCAATGATGATTTCCGGTGGCATTTCCTTCTTGCTCTACCTCGCGATTCCGTGAATTGGAGTCGGGTTCTCGGTTGGATGCAGTAGTTAGGACTGCACCCATCAGATGATTATGCGTGGGGTCTAGACGACGGAATACAGTTTCGCCTTCTCTGACTGCGGCGGCATACACCTTCCAAAAACTCCCTTGTATTTGGGCGTCATGGTTGCAAATACCCACGAAATTTTAGTCCTCGCCCGCCCGATCGCTCCGTGAATCTCACAAGCAGACAATTCGCCTCACCAGCCGCAATGCATTCCACCATTGCTGACCGCAAAAATCACGCTAGAGTATTAACTATCGCAAAGTCTCCCCGGAGGAACTGGGAGATGCTGCGCTTCGTTTCTGTCGACAATCGTGGAGGAGCGTCAATGGCAACTGAAAGATGGAACAGCCCGGTCAAGGTCGGTTTCGAAGGTGCCGATGCGCGAACGGTCAATGGTCCGTTCGATGCGCTGAAGTGCCTGGCGGATCTGTGGCCGAGTATGCGCGGGCTTCGTTATATCAAGGCCCGCAGCGCCTGCCGGGCAGCGCTCGATGGGCGCAAGAGCGTGGAAGAAGCAAGAGCCGAGTTCCTGGCGGCCGCCGAAGAGGCGAAGCTGAAGCTGCATTAGCACTTCGGAAAGGAATTTCGGGCGATTTTCGCCTTCTGGGCGCGCAAGCGTGCCGGAACGGGACAATGCTTTAATTTTGATTTAACCCTGCAATAAGTGTCTGCCGGGTTTTGGTGTAAAGGGCGTTGCGCCTGGTACAGGTGCATCAATAGAAGACGACCAGCCATCATGATGATGGTTAGAGGCTCGTCGCCTCTGCGGAAACGCAGGCGAGCCTCGTCCGAGCAAAGCGGATGCCTCAGCAGCCCGCGCCCTCATTTTCCACTTCGATATAACCGACGCCGATGATCGTGCCATCCGATGCGCGGATGAAGGAGGGGAGATAGTGGGGCTCTACCGGCGTGCAGGCGACGGCCCCGGTATATTCGTTGAGGGCGATCTGATCCTTCGGCAAAGCGGAATAATTCGTGCCGGTTTCGAGCGATGCATGGGCGGAGCCAGCAAGGACACCGCAACCCACTATCAAGGTCGTTGCCCAGAGGCGAGGAAGCAACTGCATGAGAGTCTCCAGCGTTTAGGTCCGGCATTTCAACACGCAGGGGAGCATTTTGGTTCCCTCGTCCAACAGAAAGACATGAGCGCGCGGCTGTTCTAAAACCGCTGCACAGCTTTGCGCGACATGCATTAGCGTCGCAGCAGGCGACCACGCACATAGCCTCGGCCGACGACGCCCTCGGCGATCTCGATCGCCCGCTCGACGTCGGCCCGCCGGCGCACGAAGCCTTCGAGGATGACATAGGAGCCCGATATGCTGACGGTGATTTCGCCGGCTTCGATGTCGGCGGCCGCATGAAGGGCGCTCTCCACCGAGGCGCGCGTCGCGGCATCGCTGTGGCCCTGCCGGCCGGGCTCGTCATGCCCCGTGAATGCTGGAAAGCCGAGCACCGTGAACGTTTCCTGATGTTGGTTGATGTCTGTTAACGCGACAGCGACGCAGTTCGTTGCGCCCCCCGGAAAAGAAGAGCCTGCTCGACAGCGATACCTGCGCGGTGGCATGGGCTACCCTTGGCGAAAGGCGCCGCGGTTTCCATATCTGGCGGCAGTCGAAAGAGGGATGATGACGATGAAAGCGCTTCTGCCCGCCTTGTTTGGCGGGGCATTGCTTGCCGGCTGCTCCGCGGCGGATACGCCGGCGCTGGAACCCATTCCCGGCAGCATTACCTATGGCGGCCAGCCGCGAACGAAGCTTAGCAAATCGCCGGTCGGCAGCGTCGTCTACAACCAATTCTATAACGGGACGGGCCAGCGCGTGGAGGAAACCTATATTCTTCAGCCGGACCGCAGCCTGAAGCTGGTGCGGCGCGAGATCGGTCCGGATTTCCCCGACTGAGATGTTGTTCGCGCGCCAGATCGCTTGACAGGGACGGCAATCGCGAACATTCAAGGAACATCTAATCTTTCCCCAGTGATTCTGCGGGAGCCCGACCGGACGGCTGGATGTATCTCGAAAAGCTCAATCCGCAGCAGCGCATGGCCGTCGAGCACGGCACGCTCATCGACGGCAGCCATATTGCCGGGCCGCTGCTGGTCATTGCCGGCGCCGGTTCCGGCAAGACGAATACCTTGGCGCATCGCGTCGCCCATCTCATCGTCAAGGGCGCCGATCCCCGCCGCATCCTGCTGATGACCTTCTCGCGCCGGGCAGCCGCCGAGATGGCGCGACGCGTCGAGCGCATCTGCCGCGATGTGCTTGGTGCGAATGCCGGCGTGATGGCGGACGCGCTTTCCTGGTCCGGCACCTTCCACGGCATCGGCGCGCGGCTGTTGCGCGATTATGCGGAGCAGATCGGTCTCGATCCTGGGTTTACCATCCACGACCGCGAAGACAGCGCCGATCTGATGAACCTGATCCGGCACGACCTCGGCTTCTCGAAGACGGAAAGCCGCTTTCCCACCAAAGGCACCTGCCTTGCCATCTATTCCAGGGCGGTGAATTCCGAAACCGCGCTCGACCTGGTGCTGCGCGACGTCTTTCCCTGGTGCGCGACGTGGGAGAAACAGCTGCGCGAACTTTTCGCCAGCTATGTCGAGGCCAAGCAGAGCCAGAACGTGCTCGATTACGACGACCTGCTGCTCTACTGGGCGCAGATGGTCGGCGAAGCGATGATTGCCGAGGATATCGGCAGCCGCTTCGACCATGTGCTGGTCGACGAATATCAGGACACCAATCGGCTGCAGGCCTCGATCCTGCTGGCGCTAAAGCCCCAGGGCCAGGGGCTGACCGTCGTCGGCGACGACGCACAATCGATCTATTCCTTCCGTGCCGCGACAATACGCAATATTCTCGACTTTCCCGCCGCCTTCAGCCCGGCCGCCAATATCGTCACGCTCGACCGCAACTACCGCTCGACGCAGCCGATCCTCGCCGCCGCCAACGCCGTCATCGATCTCGCCTCGGAGCGCTTCACCAAGAACCTCTGGACCGAGCGCCAATCGTCCGAGCGGCCGCGCCTGGTCACGGTGCGCGACGAGGCCGAGCAGGCGCGCTACATCACCGACATGGTGCTCGACAATCGCGAGGAAGGTGTGACACTCAAGCAGCAGGCCGTGCTCTTCCGCGCCTCGCATCACAGCGGGCCGCTGGAGGTCGAGTTGACCCGGCGCAACATCCCCTTCGTCAAATTCGGCGGGTTGAAGTTCCTCGACAGCGCACATGTGAAGGACATGCTGGCCGCCCTTCGCTTCGCGCAGAACCCGCGCGACCGGGTGGCGGGCTTCCGGCTGATGCAGATCCTGCCGGGCGTTGGGCCGTCGACGGCGCAAAAGGCACTCGACCTGATGGCCGAAGACGCCAGCCCGATCTCTGCTCTTGCCGCCATGCCGGCGCCGCCGCGCTCCGGCGAGGACTGGACTGATTTCGTTGCCATGCTGCAGGAGATGAAGTCCGGCAAGGCAGGCTGGCCGGCGGAAATCGGCCTGGCGCGGCAATGGTATGCGCCGCATCTGGAACGGCTTCATGAGGACGCGACCACGCGGCAGGCCGACCTGCTGCAGCTCGAGCAGATCGGCAGCGGTTATGCCTCGCGGGAGCGCTTTCTCACCGAGCTCACCCTCGATCCGCCGGACGCGACCAGCGACCAGGCGGGCGTGCCGCTTCTCGACGAAGACTATCTCATCCTGTCGACCATCCATTCCGCCAAGGGCCAGGAATGGACGAGGGTCTTCATGCTGAACGTCGTCGACGGCTGCATACCGAGCGATCTCGCCGTCGGCACCACCGCCGAAATCGAGGAGGAACGCCGGCTGCTCTATGTCGCGATGACACGCGCCCGGGATGGTCTCGACCTCGTCGTGCCGCAGCGCTTCTTCACCTATGGGCAGAACTCACAGGGCGACCGGCATGTCTATGCCTCACGCAGCCGCTTCATTCCGGCAACGCTGCTGCAGTTCTTCGAGGCCTGCAGCTGGCCGCAGGTGAAATCGCAGACCGTCGCCCAGCAGCAGGCGCGGCAGGTGCGCATCGATGTCGGCGCCCGCATGCGCGGCATGTGGCGATAATTGGGTAGCGTTAGAGTGAAAGCGGCGGCTCGGCCGGTTTCAGGAATTGCTCGACCCTAGCCACCTCCACAGCCTCGACTGATGCCGGCGACCATTGCGGATTGCGATCCTTGTCGATGACGGCAGCGCGGATGCCCTCGAAGAAGTCGGGATTGTCAAGCATCTGCAGACAGGCGCCGAGTTCACGGCCGAGGCATTCGGCAAGCGAGGCGCTGCGGCGGCCGGCTCTGAGCAGCCGCAAAGCGAGCTTCAGGCTGGTCGGCGAACGCGTCAGCAGCACCCGGCGCGTCTCGGCGGCGAACTCGCCCTTCTCCCCGGCGAGTGCTGCCAGGATCTCCTCGACGTTATCGAACCGAAATGCGCGATCGATCATCGCCGCGTTCTGCCGCAGCCGGCTTTCTCCCGCGGGCTCCGAAAGCACCTGCAGCACGGCATCGACATCGCCGGATGAGCTGCCGCGCGGCAGGGCACATAGAGCATCGATCACCTCGCTGAGCCGCGACGAAGCGGTGTGAAGGTCGGCAAGGCGAGCGTGGATGGCGTCGGCCGCACCGATATCGAGCCCCGTCAGGCCGAGCCATGTTCCGGCTTCGCCGGGGCCACGCGGCAGCAGCCAGGTGGCGCCGACATCCGGGACATAGCCGATGCCGGTTTCGGGCATGGCCATCCGGGTGCGCTCGGTGACGACGCGGTGGCGACCGTGCGACGACAGGCCGACGCCGCCGCCCATGGTGATGCCGTCCATCAGCGCGACATAAGGTTTGGGGTAGGCGGAAATCATATGGTTGAGGCGGAACTCCTCGCGCCAGAAGTTTCCGGCGAGGCCATCGCCGGCGCGGGCGCTCGCATGCAGGGCGCGGATATCGCCGCCGGCGCAAAAGCCGCGTTCGCCCTCCCCCATCATCACGACGCTTGTCACCTCGGGATCATCGGCAAAGTCGTGAAGGGCCGCAGTGATTGCGCGAATCATCGGCAGCGTCAGGCTGTTCAGCGCCCGCGGCCGGTTGAGCCGAATGATAGCAGCAGTCCCTCGCCGTTCAATGATGACTTCGCCGTCCTGCATGGTTCACCTCAATTGTTACGACCATGAATAAACGACGACGTAGCTTCGCTCCAGTCGATTTAAGACCGGTGGGGAGATTGGCTCAGGCAGACAGCGAATTGCGGGCGGAGGCTGCGGTCTCGCACCGCGCGGCGTAATCGATGGCAAGTTCGAGCGGCAGCGGCCGCGAGAAATGATAGCCCTGCGCCAGACGAACGCCCATCGCCTTCAATCCCTCGGCGATCTCCTCGCTTTCGACGCCTTCGGCGACGGAGGCAATGCCGAGATTCTGGCAGAGATTGGCGACCGAGCGGGTGATGTTCATGCAACGGGCGTCACGATCGAATTCATCACGAAGGACTTGTCGATCTTCAGCTTGTCGAAGCCGAGACGATGAATATGGCTGAGGCTCGAATAGCCGGTGCCGAAATCGTCGAGCGCAATCGAGATGCCGGCAGCGCGCAGCATCGTGATCACCTGGTCGGCGGTGTCGAAATCGGAGAGCAATGCGGTCTCGGTAATCTCGAACTCGATGCGCTTCGGATCGATGCCGGAGCGGGTGATCATTGCCAGCAGCGCCATCGAGGTCTCGTGGTCGCAAATATCGCGTGCGGAGAGATTGAAAGACAGGCTCAGATGCCGTGGAATGATCGCCAGCGCTTCGAGCGCCTTGGCGAAGAGGATGCGGGTCATGCGGCCGATGACCGCCGTGCGCTCGGCAGCGGGAATGAAGGCTTCGGGACTGATGCGGCCGAAGCGGGCGCTGTCCCAGCGGGCGAGCGCCTCGTAAGCGACGACGCGGCCGCTCCTCAAGTCGACGATCGGCTGATAATCGAGTTTCAATTCCTTGGCGAAATCATTCGCCTGCAGTTCGAGTTCGATCAGGTGGCGCTGCGTCAGGATCTTCTCGTGCTCGGCTGAAAAAAATTCGACGCCGCTGCTGCGCTTGCTCTTGACCTGGTAAAGAGCGAAGTCCGCTTTCTCGTAGAGATCCTCGGCGGTGTATGTGCCGATATCGGGATAGACGATGCCGCAGGAGCCGAAGACGCGGACCGAGCCGTCGGGGATTTCGAAGGGGTCGCGGACGGCAGCGCAGAGCGCCTGGCCGAGATCAGCGATCGCCTGGCGCGTCATCGAGCAGGGAAAGATGATCCCGAACTCATCGCCGCCGAGACGGGAGACGATGCCCTCTTCGCCGACCAGCGCGACGAAGCGGCGGGCCGTCTCCTTGAGCACGAGGTCGCCGGCGGCATGGCCGAAGACGTCGTTGACCGGCTTGAAGCCGTCGAGATCGAGAATACCGAGGACGGGCGGCGAAGACGGATTCTTTTGCAGCCGTTTTTCCAGCGAGAAAAAGAAGCTGCGGCGATTGGCAAGGCCGGTCAGCTGGTCATGCAGCGCATTGCGGCTGTTGACGAGGTTCAGCTCTTCGGCTTCCGCCTGCTTCTGCTTCAGCTCCTCGGTCAATTGCACGAGACCGACGAAATTCTGGAAATAGCTGTTGATCACCCTGAGGAAGGGCAGGATCAGGAAGAGGCCGCTGATGGCCGTCGCGACGAAAACGGGATTGCCCGAGAACAGGAAGGTCGCGACCATGGCCGAGAAAGTGATGACCGTGGTCAGCGCTGCCGCCATCGGCAGGTGCATCAGGCAAAAGATGCAGGAAATGCCTGTCACGACGAGGAAGTAGGCGATCTGACCCTGCTGGGAAGCATCGCCATATTGGTAAAGCGCGATCGCCCAGCCGCCGAAAGCGACGGCCAGAATGCCTGCGCCTGATATCGTCACCTTCATCAGCCTGTAGGCCTGCTCGGCGGTGACGTTTTCCTTGCCCCGGATCTCCCACCAGCAGAGACGGAAGACACAGACGACGCACAAGGCCACGGGAATGTAGAGCGAGAGCCAAAGGGGGGCGGATTTGAGGTGGGTGATCGCCACCGCAAGGGCGTTGATGATCAGCAGGACATAGAGAATGGGGATCTGCGACGACAGGGCCCGGAACTGCGCCGTCAGAAGCGTTGGATTGTCTTTTTGCAGCTGCAATGAGGCGAGAAAGTTCTTCATCTTCTCTTTTCCGTTGGCCCCGAGCCAGCCAGAGAAAGCTTCATATTTCCTTATTCACGTGACGGCATGCAGCCCCCCGCAGGCGCGGGGACGATAAACGGGTTCCCAGATCAGAACGAAGCGGCGGCGAGTGCCCGGTGGATGCTGTGCAGGTCATCGACATTCTTGTTCGAAAGGAACAGTTCCCAATCGAGCGAGCTCTGGACGATGGTTTCCAGCGAATCGTATTTGGGCTTCCAGTCGAGCACCTGCCGTGCGAGCGAAGCGTCTGCGACGACGCTTGCCGAATCGCCGGCGCGCCGCGGCGCCATGTGGATCTTGAAGGAATGCCCGTGCAGGCGGGTGACCATGTTCAACACGTCGAGCACCGAATAGCCGCTGCCATAACCGCAATTGGCAACGAGCGAGCCCTTGCCTCTGCGCAGGTGCTGCAGCGCTTTCAGATGTGCATCCGTGAGATCGCTGACATGGATGTAGTCGCGCACGCCGGTGCCGTCATGGGTGGGATAGTCGATGCCGTAGACATGGACGCTGTCACGCCTGCCGAGCGCTGCCTCGCAGGCGACCTTGATGAGGTGCGTGGCGCCTGAGGTCGACTGGCCGGCACGGTGGTGCGGGTCGGCGCCGGCGACGTTGAAATAACGAAGCGCGACATAGTTGAAATCATAGGCGGCGGCGGCATCGCGCAGCATGAACTCGGTCATCAGCTTCGACTGGCCGTAAGGATTTTCCGGATTGAGGGGGGCCGTCTCCTTCACCGGCAGGTCGGTCTTTTGCTGGCCGTAGACGGCCGCCGTCGAGGAGAAGACGAAGTTGCGGATACCGGCCTTGACCGAAGCGCTCAGAAGCGCCCGGGTCTTGCCGGAATTGTTGTCGTAATAGGAGAGCGGATCGGCGACCGAGACCGGGACGACGGCGGAGCCGGCGAAATGGATGATCGCCTCGATGTCGTTTTCGATGAAGACCTTTTTCAATATATCGGGATCGGCAACGTCGCCGAGATAGAAACGCGCCGCCGGCGCCACCGCCCAGCGAAAGCCCGTGGAAAGGCGGTCAAGCACGACCACATCCTCGCCTGCATCAAGCAGCGCCCAAACCATGTGACTGCCGATATAACCGGCCCCGCCCGTCACCAAAACCGCCATGTCCCGCATCCCTGCTTTCGTTTTTTAGAAGCAGGGGCATCAGGCGCCGGTTTTTCTTTCCAATTTTCTTATCGCACGGCCTTTGGAAGGCCTTTGAACGGGTATGTTTGGAGTCGTGGTTAGAGGCCGATTTCGGGCTTTGCTAGAGTTTTATCGATCCGGCGATTTCGGCACAAAATCGACGCCTCAGTCGCCACGACGCGTCTTGCGGCCAGTGCTTCTCAAAGCTTGAGGATATAGTCGCAGAGGCGCTCGGCCGCGATCGCCACCTGCGTGGGATCGCGCAGGAAACAGGCGCGCAGGAAGAGTTCGCCGCCCGGCCCGAAAGCGGTGCCGGGAGCAAGGCCGACGCCTGTCTTGTCGACGATGTCGAGCGCTGCCTTGCGACTGTCGGCGACGCCGTCGATCTTCAGGAAGGCGTAGATCGCGCCGTCCGGTTTCAGCGTCTCGACGCGGTTGGTGGCGACAAGCGCATCGCAGAGAATGTCGCGAGAGCGGGCCGCCTTGGCGATATTGGCAGCGACGAAATCGTCGCCTTGATCAAGGGCTGCGACGGCGCCCTTCTGCATGAACTGCGCCACACCCGATGTCGAATACTGGATGAGGTTTTCGAGCACCTGGCCCATTTCAGGCGGTGCTACAATCCAGCCGACGCGCCAGCCGGTCATCGACCAGTTCTTCGAGAAGGAATTGACGAAGATGATCTTGTCGCCCTCGTCCATCACATCGAGGAAAGAGGGCGCGCGGCCGCCGGCAAAATAGTAGCGGGCGTAGATTTCATCTGCCAGGATCCAGAGGTCGTGCTTGCGGGCAAGCGCCAGGATATCGCCAAGATCCTGTTTCGTTGCGGTCCAGCCCGTCGGGTTCGACGGCGTGTTGATGAAGATGCCCTTGGTCTTCGGGGTGATCGCGGTTTCGATGCGATCAAGATCGACCGCCCATTTGCCGCCTTCAAACTGCAGCTCGACACTGACTGAGCGCGCACCTGCTATCTCGAGGGCGGCGGCAATGTTCGGCCAGGAAGGCGAGAGGTAAACCAGTTCGTCGCCCGGCGAGGTCAGCGCCTGCACGGCAATCTGGATCGCCTGCATGCCGGAACCGGTGACGTAGAAATGCTCGACCGGAAGCCGGATTTCGAAATGTCTGTTGTAATAATCGGAAAGTGCCTGGCGAAGCTCCGGAATGCCGCGCTGCCAGGTGTAAAAGGTCTCGCCGGCGGCAAGCGCCTCGATCGCCGCCCTGCTGATGAAATCGGGCGTCGGCAGATCACCCTCACCCACCCAGAGCGGCAGCAGGCCTTCGCGGCCACGGGCATAGTTGACGAGTTCGACGATCCCGCTTTCGGGCGCCGCCAGGGCGCGCGGGCTGAGGCTGCTGACAATCGACATGCATATCTCCGGTTTCCGCCTTCATAGCGGATTTGCGCCGGCAAATCCCATGACATCCAGTGATGGCATATCGATTTTGGTGATGAATGGGCCAGGCCGAAGCGGACGGGATCAAGCCGTCGGGCGCGTGGCGAGAAGATCGCGGATTTCCGTCAGCAGCTGAACGTCTGCCGGCGGCGGGGGCAGTTCCTCCGGTGCAGCCTTTTCCTGGCGCTCAACCTGGGCACGCAGGGTATTCACGCCCTTGACCATCAGAAATATGATCCAGGCGAGAATGAGGAAGTTGATGAGCACGGTGAGGAAGCTGCCATAGGCAAAGACCGCTCCCTGCTCGCGGGCGGCGGCGAGCGACTGCGCGTTCACGGCCGACGAAAGCGGGAGGAAGTAATTCGAAAAATCGAAGCCGCCGAAAATGGCGCCGACGATTGGCATGATGAGGTCATCGACCAACGATTTGACGATGCCACCGAAGGCGCCGCCGATGATGACGCCGACTGCAAGATCCATGACATTGCCGCGGGCGATAAAGGCCTTGAACTCATTGAGCATCGGATCCGTCTCCCTTTGATGCATTTTCAAAGACATGCAATGGGTTTCATTAGCTACATCTTCATTGCAATTAATCAATCGGCAATCGCAACTATTCGGCGATACCTCCCCCGCGGTCTTTGACTTAAGGCCTAGACGGCAGGAATTTTCAAAGTGCCTGAAATGACCTAAGCTGACCCACGTTGCGGGAGGTCCCGGCGGGTTTTCCGCCGGCGGAGGGTCAATGCTTCCAGGCTGGGTTATATTCGCGTCTGCCTTCGGCTATCTGCTCCTGCTTTTCGCCGTGGCAAGCTATGGCGACCGCAAGAACCGCGGCCAGGGCACGCCGCAGGGCGGCCAGGGCACGCTGAGCGGATGGCCGGTGGTCTATGCGCTGAGCCTTGCGATCTACTGCACCTCCTGGACCTATTTCGGCAGCGTCGGGCTTGCGGCGCAGCGGGGCCTAGAATTTGCCGGCATCTATATCGGCCCGATCCTGGTCTTCACCCTCGGCATGCCGCTGCTTCGCCGCATCATCGAGCTCGCCAAGGCGGAGAAGCTCACCTCGGTTGCCGATTTCGTCGCCGCGCGCTACGGCAAGAACCCGACGGTCGCCACGATCGTCGCACTGCTCTCGCTGATCGGCGCCATTCCTTATATCGCGCTGCAGCTCAAGGCGATCTCCAGCACCGTCAGCGCCATGGTCAATCCTTCCGATTACGGCATCGGCAGCGGCAATCTCTATTTCCTCGACCTGCCGCTCGCCGCGACGCTGGTGCTTGCCTGTTTCGCCATCATGTTCGGCACGCGGCATACGGATGCGACGGAACATCAGGATGGGCTGATCCTCGCCGTCTCGATGGAATCGGTGGTCAAACTCGTCGCCTTCCTGACGGCCGGCGTCTGCGTCATCTGGTTTCTCTTCGATGGCCCGACCGATCTCTGGCGCAAGACCGTCGACAATGAGCTGGTCATGTCGGCGCTCAGCTACCATACGCCGATCAGCCGCTGGATCACCCTGATCATCTTGTCGGCCTTTGCGATCATCCTGCTGCCGCGGCAATTCCACGTGACGGTTGTCGAAAACCGAACGCCGAAACAGCTGAAACTCGCAGGTTTCCTGTTTCCCACCTATCTCATCGCCATCAATCTCTTCGTGCTGCCGGTGGCGATCGGCGGGCTCTTGACCTTCGGCGGCACCGGCAATGCCGATTTCTACATGCTGTCGCTGCCGCTTGCCGGCCAGATGCCCGTCATTTCGCTGATCATCTTCATCGGCGGTTTCTCCGCCGCGACGGCGATGGTCATCGTCGATTCCGTCGCACTGTCGATCATGGTGTCGAACGACATCATCATGCCGATCTTCCTCAGGCGCAAACTCGCCGGCCGCGCCGGCCAGCGCGATAATTTCGCCAAGACGCTGCTGAACATCCGGCGCAGCGCCATCTTCGCCGTGCTGCTGTTCGGTTATGCCTATTACCGCTCGACCGACAGCACCGCCGGCCTTGCCTCGATCGGCCTTCTTTCCTTTGCCGCGATCGCGCAAATCGCCCCAGCGCTGTTCGGTGGGCTGATCTGGCGGCGGGCGAATGCGCGCGGCGCGATCCTCGGGCTGACCTCCGGCTTCGTCATCTGGATCTACCTGCTGTTCCTGCCCTCGCTCGGCGGCCCCGATTATTCCTATGTGGCGAGCGCCGTGCTCGGCTTCATCTTTCCGGGGACTACACTGTTCACCGCGCCCGACGCCGATCCGCTGGTCAATGCGACGGCGATGAGCCTGCTCGTCAACACCGCCTTCTTCGTCGTCGGCTCGCTCACCCGCAACGCCAAGCCGCTGGAGCGCATCCAGGCCGGCATCTTCGTCAAGCGGCATTCGCGCTCGCAATTTGCCACGCGCGGCTGGAAGACCCGCATCAGCGTCGGCGATCTCAAGGCGGCGATCTCGCGCTACCTCGGCGAAGAGCGCATGCAGCGCTCGTTGACGACCTACGAACAAAGCTCCGGCCGCAAGCTAGAAGACGAGCAGCCGGCCGACATGGCGCTTATCCATTTCAGCGAACAGCTGCTCGGCAGCGCCATCGGCTCGTCCTCGGCCCGGCTGGTGCTGTCATTGATCCTGCAGAAGATCGAGGATGCTTCTTCCGACACCGCTTGGCTGCTCGACCAGGCGAGCGAAGCGCTGCAATATAACCAGGACATGTTGCAGACGGCCCTTTCGCAGATGGACCAGGGCATTGCCGTCTTCGACAGTTCCAACCGGCTGACGATCTGGAACCGGCGCTTCCGGCAATTGCTGGACCTGCCTGAGAATGCCGGCCAGGTCGGTTTTCCCTTGTCCGAAATCGTCACCACGCTCAGCCAGCGCGGCGACATCGCGCCCGGCGATCTCAGCCAGACTGTCCGGCATTTCCTGACGCTCGACAAACCCTTTTCGCTGGTGCTCGGCGGCGGCGAGCGGATCATCGAAGTGCGCTCCAATGCCATGCCCGACAAGGGCATCGTCGCCACCTTCACCGACATCACCCAGCGCGTCAGCGCCGATAAAGCGCTGAAACAGGCGAATGAGACGCTGGAGCAGCGGGTCGTCGAACGCACCGCCGAGCTTACCCGCGTCAACCGTGAACTCGGCGAGGCACGCGCCGCCGCCGACGAGGCGAATATCGGCAAGACACGCTTTTTCGCAGCCGCCGGCCACGATATCCTGCAGCCGCTCAATGCCGCCCGGCTCTATTCCTCGGCATTGGTCGAGCGCATGGCGCAATCCGACAACAGCCCGATCGTGCGCAACATCGATTCCGCGCTGGAATCGGTCGAGACCATTCTCGGCGCAGTGCTCGATATCTCCAGGCTCGATACCGGCGCCATGCGGCCGCGGCTCGCCTCCGTCGCGCTCTCCGACCTCTTGGAGCGTATCCAGACCGATTTTGCGCCGATCGCCCGCGAAAAGCGGCTTAAGCTGGTGGTCATGCCGACGTCGCTACGCGTCCGCTCCGATCCCAACCTGCTGCGCCGGCTGGTGCAGAACCTGGTTTCCAACGCCATCAAATACACGATCACCGGCAAGGTGCTGGTCGGGGCGCGGCGGCGCGGCAACCAGGTGATCATCCAGGTGATCGATTCCGGCATCGGCATCCCGCCGTCGAAATTCCGCACCGTGTTCAAGGAATTCGCGCGGCTGGACGAAGGCGCGAAAACCGCCTCCGGCCTCGGGCTCGGCCTTTCGATCGTCGACCGCATCGCCCGGGTGCTCAATCATCCGGTCGAGCTGCAGTCGACGCATGGCAAGGGCACGGAATTCCGCATTGCCATGCCGCTCGACGTCTCGCGCACGGGCGCGGCTGCAGCAGCGGTTGCGCCCGCCGACCGTCCCGGCCAGCCGCTCAGCGGGCTGAAGATCCTCTGCATCGACAACGAGCCGAAGATCCTCGAAGGCATGCGGCTCTTGATCAGCGGCTGGGGCTGCGAGGTGGAGTCGCTCAATTGCCTGGCCGACGCCAACGCCGTGGATGGCCAGGAGGGATCACCTGATATCGTCATCGCCGACTACCATCTCGGCGACGGCACCGGCATTGCCGCGATCCTGCATCTGCGCCGGCAGTTCGGCGTCGATGTCCCCGCTTTGCTGATCACGGCCGACCGCACACCGGAGGTGCGCAGCGAGGCCGAACGACACGGCATCGCCGTTCAGCACAAGCCGGTGCGGCCGGCAGCGTTGCGCGCCTATATCACCCAAATTTCCGGCATCAAGCGCGCCGCCGCAGAATAACAGCGAACCTCAGTCCGTCGTGCTCATGACACGCGCAACCAGATCGCGCACACGCGCTGTCGCCGGCACATCGCCGAATAGGATGCGGTATATGATCGGCGCCACGACCTGGTCCATGACGCGCTCGACATCCGGAAAGGCCTCGCCGCGGGCCTTCGCCCTCTCGGCGATGACGTCGATCTGCTGGCGGGTATATTCGCTGCATTTACAGGCATTCGCGCCCGCCTGCGCCGCCAGCACGTCGCGGATCATCTCGCGGCCCGGGCCGGAGGACATTTCCTCGGCATATTGCTCGGCCCAGGTTTCGAGATCGGCCTTGCCGCTGCCGGCATCGATCGGCTGCATATCCGGCCGCAGCCGATCGACGGCGACATCGGCAAGAAGCTCCTGCAGGTCGCCCCAGCGGCGATAGATGGTCGATGGCGTTACCCCCGCCTTGCCGGCAATCAGCGGGATCGTCACGTCGGCGCGGCTCATCTCGGCCATCAGCTCACGGACCGCCTTGTGTACCGATGCCTGAACCCGGGCGCTTCTGCCGCCCGGACGGAGATTCTCTTTCACTGTCATGCCTGCAACCGTCTTTCGCCCTTTGACCTCGATGGTTCAAAATCTTTGACAGACCTATTAACGCAAATAATTTGCTTTTATGAAATGCCCGCTCTACATAAGCTAACGCAACGGCTTAGCTTTAAGGGGCTTATATATGTTCGCCGCAGCCAAATCCACCAAGAATTCGCCGCGCCCCTCGATCGGCTTTCATGCGCTGACGCTCGCGACCTTCTTCGGCGCCTCCGCGGCGCCGACGCCGCTCTACCGGATCTATGAGGAAAACTTCTCCGTCTCGCCGGTGCTGATCACGGTGATCTTCGCGGTCTACGCCTTCGCGCTGCTGGCAGCGCTGCTGACCGCCGGTTCGATCTCCGACCACCTCGGCCGCAAGCCGGTGATCTTCTTCGCCCTCGTGCTCGAAATCGTCGCCATGGGCCTCTTTGTCGTCGCAAGCGGTCCCGGCTGGCTGATCGCGGCGCGGATCGTGCAGGGGCTGGCAACCGGGATCGCCGGCGCCTCGATCGGAGCGGCGCTCGTCGATGTCGACCGGGCAAAGGGACAGATCGTCAATTCGATCGCGCCGCTTTGCGGCATGGCAGTGGGGGCAGTGGGCACCAGCGCCCTGATCCAATACGGCCCCTTCCCGATGCATCTGGTCTATGCGCTGTTGTTTGTCGCCTTCACGCTGCAGGCGGCTGCCATCTGGCTGACAGGCGAGACCGGCGGCACGCGGCCAGGCGCTCTCGGCTCGCTGATACCGCGGGTCACCATTCCCAGGCAGGTGAAGCGGCCGCTCTCGCTGGTCACACCGATCAATATCGCCAATTGGACGCTTGCCGGCTTCTATCTCTCGCTGGTCCCGTCGCTGGTCGCCAGCACAACCGGCAGCCGGGCGCCGCTGACGGGCGGGGCCGTCGTCACCGCGCTGATGGTGAGCGGAGCAATCGCCGTCTATCTCAGGCGCAGCAAGACGGCATCGGCCAATCTCGCTTTCGGCGTGTCGG